>NZ_CAJCKE010000017.1:0-119682 GCF_903970925.1 Serratia sp. ME47
GCTGTACGGCGCTTTCCGTCGCGGCGAGGCCGATCCGCTGCCGCCGCCGACCTTGCAATACCCGGATTACGCCGCCTGGCAGCGTCGCTACCTGACGCCGGAACGGCTGGCGGCGCAGGCGCAATACTGGCGTGAAACGCTGAGCGATGCGCCGGCGCTGCTGACGTTGCCGACCGACCGGCCGCGCCCGACGGTGCAGTCTTTCAGCGGCGCAGAAGTGCCGATCGCGATCGACGCCGAGTTGACGCAGGCGCTGCGTCAATTCAGCCGACAGCATGGCGGCACGCTGTTTATGACGGTGCTGGCGGCCTGGAGTCTGGTGCTGGCGCGCATGGCCGGACAGCAGGAGCTGGTGATCGGCACGCCGGAGGCCAACCGCAGCTGGCTGGAAACCGAATCGCTGGTCGGTTTCTTCGTCAGCACGCTGGCGCTGCGCATCGATCTTCGCGACGATCCGGATCTGCCGACGCTGCTCGAACGGATCCGCCACACAGTGCTGGCGGCGCAGGAAAACCGCGATCTGCCGTTCGAGCAGGTGGTGGAGCTGGTCAACCCGCCGCGCCATCTGGGCTATACCCCACTGTTCCAGGTGATGCTGGCCTGGCAGGACGGCTCGGTGCGCAATATTCCGCTGCCTGGACTGCAGGCCGAGAGCGCCGAGTTGGGCTATCGGATCGCCAAGTATGATTTGACGCTCGATCTGGCCGATACCGGCGAAGGCATCAGCGGCACGCTGAACTTCGCCACGGCGTTGTTCGATCGCGCCACCGCCGAGCGTTACGGCGCCTATCTGGTGCAGGTGCTGCGGGCGATGGCGACAAACGCTTCGCAGTCTGCTTCGCATATCGATCTGCTGCCGGCCGCTGAGCGCGAACTGCTGTTGTATGGCTGGAACCGAACCGCGGAAGCTTATCCGGCGCAGAACCCTGTTCACGCCCAGTTTGAACAGTGGGCGCGGCGTACGCCGGATGCCATCGCGTTGGTAAACGAGGCGGACAGCCTTAGCTACGCGCAATTGAACGCCCGCGCTAACCAACTGGCACACCAACTTATCGGACAGGGTGTACGCCCCGGCGACCGCGTGGCCACGTCGCTCGAACGCAGTTTCTCTCTGGTCATTGCCCAGTTGGCGATCCTCAAGGCGGGCGCCGCTTATGTGCCGCTCGATCCGCACCTGCCTGTTGCGCGGCAGGCGTGGATCATCGGCGACAGCGGAACGACGTTGATCCTGTGCGATCGCGATCTCGATCGCGAGATAGCCGGCGAGATCGAATGTCTGCGTATCGATCGTCTGCGGCAGGATCCGACCCACGATCCGGCGGTGGCTCGCGCCGGCGACGCACCGGCTTACATCATGTATACCTCGGGCTCGACCGGCACGCCTAAAGGCGTGATGGTGACGCATCAAGGCATCCTCCGACTGGCGATTAACAATCGGTTTGCGGCGTTCGAACGCGGCGATCGCTTTGCTTTCGCCGCTAATCCGGCATTCGACGCCAGCACGTTGGAAATGTGGGGCGCGTTGCTCAATGGCGCCAGTCTGGCGATCATTGCGCCGGAGGTGTTGACGGATGCCGATGCGTTGGCGGCAGCGCTGGTGCGGCAAGAGATTAACGTCTTGTTCCTGACCACGTCGTTGTTTAACCAATATGTCCATAGCATCGCCGCGACGTTGGCGCAGCTGAAATATCTGATCAGCGGCGGTGAAGCCGCGGATCCGCACGCCTTTGCTCGTATGCTGAAAGAGGCGGGGCCGGTGCGTCTGGTCAATGCCTATGGGCCGACGGAAGGCACCGTTATCGCCACTGCGGCGATAGTTGAACAAGTGGGGCCATGGCAACGCCTGCCGATCGGCCGGCCGATCGGCAATACGCACATCTATCTGCTGGATGAGCATTTGCAGCCGGTGCCGCTCGGGGCCACCGGTGAGCTCTATATCGGCGGTGCCGGCGTGGCATTGGGTTATCTCAATCGCGCCGAACTGACGGCAGAACGGTTCCTGGCGGATCCCTTCAATCCCGGAGACCGGATCTATCGTACCGGCGACCTGGCGCGCTACCTGCCGGACGGCAATATCGACTACCAAGGCCGTAACGATCGGCAGGTGAAAATTCGAGGCTTCCGCATCGAATGCGGTGAAATCGAGGCGCGAGTGGCTGGTCATCCGGCGGTGCGCGAAGCGGTGGTGGATGTCCTCGGCGAAGCGAACAATAAACGGCTGGTGGCGTGGGTGGTGCCGGAGGCTGAAGCGGACCGTCAGACGTTGGCGGTGACGCTGCGGCAGTATCTGGCGGGCATGTTGCCGGAGTTTATGCTGCCGACGGCCTGGGTTGCGCTGGATACGCTGCCGCTGACGCCGAACGGCAAGTTGGATCGGCGCGCGCTGCCTGAGCCGCAAGAGGACGCCTACGTGCGTGAGGTTTACGCCGAACCGGAAGGCGAGCTGGAAACGCTGCTGGCGGGGATCTGGCGCGAGTTGCTGGGCATTGAGCGTGTAGGACGTCACGATAACTTCTTCGAACTGGGTGGCCATTCGTTGCTGGCGGTCAAACTGATGGCGCAGCTGCGCCGTGTGGGGTTGAGCGCCGGGGTACAAACGCTGTTCACCGCGCCGACGCTGTCGACGTTGGCGCAGACATTGGTCACGCAGCAAGAGGTGAGCGTGCCGGCCAACGGTATCCAACCGGGTTGCGCTTCCATTACGCCGGAGATGTTGCCGCTGGCGGCGCTGAGCCAGCCGGAGATCGACGCGGTGGTGGCGCAGGTGCCGGGCGGTGTGGCCAACGTACAGGACATCTACGCTTTGTCGCCGCTGCAGGAGGGGATTTTGTTCCACCATCTGCTGGCGGAGCAGGGCGATCCGTACCAGCTGTCCGCGGTGCTGCGTTTCGACAGCCGTGCGCGTCTGGATGCCTGGCTGGCGGCGATGCAGCAGGTGATCGACCGCCATGACATTCTGCGCACCGCGTTCATCACCCAGGGCGTGTCTTCGCCGGTGCAGGTGGTGTGGCGCAAGGCCGAGTTGTCGCTGCAAGAACTGCGGCTCGATCCGGCGCAGGGCGATATCGGTTCGCGGCTGACGGCGTTGTTTGATCCGCGCCGCGTACGGCCAGACCTGACGCGCGCGCCGTTACTGAGCTTTGTCGCTGCACGGGAAGAGGAGGGCAGTTGGTGTGTGCTCCAGCAGTGGCATCACCTGATCGGCGACCACTCGACCCTGGCGGTGATGCAGGAGGAAATCAATCTGATCCTGGCCGGACGCGGAGACGAATTGGCCAAGGCGCCGCCGTTCCGCAACGCGGTGGCGCAGGCGCGGCTCGGCGTCAGCAACGCTGAACACGAGCAGTTCTTCCGCACTCTGCTGGCGGATATCGATGAACCGTCGCTGCCGTTCGGCCTGAGCGATGTGCATGGCGAAGGGCGAGATATCTCGACGGCGCACCTGGCATTGCCGCATGCGCTCAATCAGCAGCTGCGGCGGCAGGCGCGACGGATGGGCGTCAGCCTGGCCAGTCTGTGCCATCTGGCCTGGGCGCAGGTGCTGGCGCGCGCCACCGGCCGCGATGAGGTGGTGTTCGGCACCGTGTTGCTGGGCCGCATGCAGGCCGGAGACGGGGCGGAACGGGCGCTCGGACTGTTTATCAACACCTTGCCGCTGCGGCTGGATGTCAATGAGGTTGGCGCAGAATCGGCGGCGTTGCAGGCGCATATCCGGCTGAGCGGACTGCTGGCCCATGAGCATGCGCCGCTGGCCTTGGCGCAGCGCTGCAGCGGCGTCGCCGCGGGCACGCCGCTGTTCAGCGCCCTGCTGAACTATCGGCATAACAGCGGCGAGGAGACTGCCTTGCCGGCCGGCGTGACGCTGTTGGATAGCCAGGAACGCACCAACTATCCGTTCGTGCTGTCGGTCGAGGACGGCGGCGATTCGTTGGGCCTGACGGCGCAGGTCAGACAGCCGATTGAAGCGCAGCGCGTGTGCGGTTACATGGCGCAGGCGTTGAGCGCCTTGGCGCAGGCGCTGGAAGAGGCGCCGCAGACACCGATCTGCGAACTGGACGTGATGCCGGATGAGGAGTATGCGCTGCAGCTGTGCAGCTGGAATCATACGACGGAACCTTACCCGGCGGATACCTGCGTGCACGAACTGTTTGAACAACAGGCGCAGTTGACGCCACAGGCCGTCGCCGTGATCCAGGGGGCGGGGCAGCTCAGTTACGCGCAGTTGAATGCGCGCGCTAACCGGTTGGCGCACCGGCTGATTGAGCGCGGCGTACAACCGGGCGATCGGGTCGCGGTGCGGCTGACGCGCAGCATCGAACTGGTTTGCGCCCAACTGGCGATCGTCAAGGCCGGTGCGGCGTATGTGCCCCTCGATCCGCAACTGCCGACCGCGCGTCAGGCGTGGATCGTCAATGACAGCGGCGCGTGTCTGATGCTGGCAGAGACCGCCGGCAATGAGGGCATTCCGCAGCTGCCGGTCGAGGATTGCGAAGGCAATGACGGTAATCCGGCGTTGCGATTGTCGAGCGGCACGACGGCCTACATCATGTATACCTCCGGTTCGACCGGTACGCCGAAAGGGGTCATGACGCCGCACCAGGGCATTACTCGTTTGGTGCGCAACAATCGCTACGCCGCCTTTGACGCTGAAGACCGCGTTGCCTTTGCCGCCAACCCGGCGTTTGACGCCAGCACGATGGAGGTGTGGGCGGCCCTGCTGAACGGCGGTGCGCTGGTGGTGATAGCGCCGGAGGTAATGATGGAAGCCGAACGTCTGGCGGCCGAACTGCAGCGTCATCGCATCACCACGCTGTTCTTGACCACCGCGTTGTTCAATCAGTATGTGCACAGCATCAGCGGCGCGCTGGCGCAGCTGAAATATCTGATCAGCGGGGGGGAGAAAGAGGATCCGGGCGCTTATGCGCGGTTACTGCAAGAACAAGGGCCGGTGCAACTGATCCATGCCTATGGGCCGACGGAGACCACGACCTTTGCGACCACGGCGCGTATCGAGCGGGCCGAAGGGGAGGCGCGTTTGCCGATTGGTAAACCGATCGGCAATACCCGCGCGTACTTGTTGGACGCCCGTGGGCGCCCGGTGCCGATGGGGGCGATAGGAGAACTGCACATCGGCGGCGTGGGGGTGGCGTTGGGATACCTGAACCGGCCGGAACTGACGGCGCAGCGTTTCCTGAGCGATCCGTTCAACCCGGTCGGCGGCGGCCGCATGTATCGTACCGGCGATCTGGCGCGTTATCTGCCGGACGGCTGTCTTGAATACCAAGGGCGGTGCGACCAGCAGGTCAAGTTGCGCGGGTTCCGCATCGAACCGGGCGAGATCGAGGTGCAGCTGGCAGCGAGCCCGTGGGTGCGGGAAGCGGTGGTGCAGGTTTGTTCGACGGAGCACCACCCGCGCCTGGTCGCCTGGATCGTACCGGCGGCCGAGGGGGAACGCAGCGCGCTGCAAGGGCAGTTGCGGGCCTATTTGAGCGAACGGTTGCCGGAGTACATGGTGCCGTCGGCTTATGTCTGGCTGGATGCGCTGCCGTTGACCGCCAACGGTAAGCTGGATCGGCGCGCCTTGCCGGAGCCGGAGTGTGCGGCAGTCGGCGCTCGGGAGTATGCGGCGCCTCAGGGTGAGACCGAAACGACGCTGGCGCGGGCATGGTGCGAGCTGCTAGAGATTGGCCAGATAGGACGCCACGACAATTTCTTCGAGCTCGGCGGCCATTCACTGCTGGCGGTGCGTCTCTCCAGCCAACTGCGTCAGCAAGGCATCACCTTGCCGGTACAGGCGATCTTCAACCATCCGATCTTGGCCGAATTGGCCGAACGGATCGATCGTCGCACCGCCGAGGCTCCGCTGTGCAAAGCGGTGCCGGCTCGCAGCAGCGGCAGCCGACCGCCGCTGTTCTTCGTCCCGACCGGCTTTGGCGATCACTCTTATGTATTTGAATTGGCCAAGGAGATCGATGAAAGCTTCCCGGTCTACGCTGTGCCGTGGCCGGCGGTGGAGGAGAAGCCGGCGACCATGAGCGACATGGCCGCCAGCGCCGTGGCGTTGATTCGCGAAGTGCAGCCGCAGGGACCCTACCATCTGGCGGGGTACTCTTCCGGCGGGGTGTTGGCCTATGCCATCGCCGAGCAACTGCAATCGAGCGGGGAAGCGGTCGCTTTCCTGGGGCTGATTGACACGTTGCGGCCGGTGGAGGCGATGCACAGCCCGGTCCAGCTGTTGCTGAACTGGGTGGAATCCACGCAGGAGAGGCCGGATCCGCAGTTCTGTCAGCAGTTGGCCGAGCTGCCGTTACCGGAGGCGATAGCGGCCGTGCAACGCGCCGGGATCAAGACTCAGCGTGCGGAAGTGGCCGACGAGGCGGCCCTCTGGCAACAGCGACACCATTACGCCAAGCTGGTGGAAGCGACTCAGGTGCAGCCTGCATCGCTCAAGATCCATCTGTTCAAGGCGAAGCAGGAGCAGGTTTCCGCCAATTCGCAGAACGAGCAGTTCCAGGCGTACTGGCAGAAGATCAAGCAGGCGGGATATTGCCGCGAAGACGCTTCCGCGCTGGGATGGGATAGGCTGTTGCCGCCGGCGACCGTCCGCGTCAGCCAGGTCAACGGCGACCATGTGTCGATGATGGAGCATCCGGTTCACCGGCGTGAGCTGGGCCAGCACTTCAATCTGGCGTTGCGCGATCTCGGACAGGCGTAAGTCGGCGGGATAGACGATCAGAAAGCCCTCGCAAGAGGGCTTTTTTTATCCGGTGACAAC
Organism: Serratia sp. ME47; assembly: GCF_903970925.1. Classification (NCBI taxonomy): domain Bacteria; kingdom Pseudomonadati; phylum Pseudomonadota; class Gammaproteobacteria; order Enterobacterales; family Yersiniaceae; genus Serratia; species Serratia sp. ME47. Next base: position 6,776 of record NZ_CAJCKE010000017.1, read on the forward strand.
GCCCCGATGGCGCCGATGAACCTTTGTTTACCCGTTGGCGGCGGCTTTGACGAGTTCCACCACCAGCGGTGAAAGCTCGCCGCGCAGCGCGGCGCGTTCCGACTGGAACAGCGTGGCGGCGTAAAAACGCCGGCCCGGCAGTTCGATGGCGCGCACGTCGCCTTCGGCATCGTGGCCGCTGATGATCAGCGGGAAGCGCTGCAGATCGGCGACGAAGTCCGGATTCACGCCGAAGTTGCAGTGGTAGCCTTCATGGGCGTTCAGGCTGCCGTAGGCCTGCGCGACGCGGGTGTCAGGCTGAAAAACGATGTCGCCGGTTTTTTCCACCAGCGAGCAGCTCAATGGGGCGATCACCAGCCGGCCACCGCTGTCGGTTTCCGCATGACCGGCGTCGTGCCAGCCCATCACATTGCGGGCGTATTCGACGATGGCGTATTGAAAACCGCCGCAGGAGCCGAGGAACGGCACGTCGTTTTCCCGCGCATGACGGATCGCCATAAACGCGCCGTCGTCGTGACGATACGGGCTGCCTGGCACTACCCAGATGGCGTCGAAATCTTGCAGCGCGTCGGGGGAGGTCAGGGTTTCGGTCGGGAGCCACTGGGGCTGAACGTCGATGTCGAGGTGGGCGGCGGTGAGCTGGAGTGCCACGGGGATAGCCTGGTGGGCCACGGCTTGCGGGTTGTAATCACCGACCAGAGCAATGCGGACTTGAGCTTTCATCATTTCCTTTCCTGTGCGGGTAAAAAAGGAGATTACAGGAAAGCGGGAGCCCGAGCCGCAGATTTTTTAAACGCGGCGCACAAAAAAGCCCGGCGTTGGCCGGGCTGAAAAAAGAGGGTCAGTACAGCGAGGGCGCGCCAGCCGGTCGGGTTTTGAAACGGCGGTGCAGCCACATGTATTGCTCCGGCGCCCGCATGATCTCTTTCTCGATCACTTTGTTCATGTAAGCCGCGGCCGCCTGTTCGTCGCTCAGCGGATAGTCTTCCAGAGCCGGTTGGATCAGCAGGTCATAGCCGCGGCCGCCTTCGCGGCGGATCAGCACCACCGGCACCAGCGCCGGGTTGGCCATGCGCGCCAGCATGAAGGTGCCGCTGGTGGTGGCGGCCTTATCGACGGCGAACAGCGGCGCGAATACGCTGCCGCGCGGGCCATAGTCCTGATCCGGCGCGAACCACACCGCCTCGCCGCGCTTGAGCGCATGCACCATGCCGCGCAAATCCTTGCGATCGATCATCGCCTTGTTGGAACGCATGCGGCCTTTGGTCTGCGCCCATTCCATCGCCTTGTTGTTATGCGGACGGTACATCGCCATCATCGGCTGACACAGGCCCATCGCCCGGCCGCCCAGCTCCAGCGACATAAAATGCACGCCGATCACCAGCACGCCGCGATCGTCGCGCTGCGCCATTTTGAGGTGGTTGATGCCGGAGACGTTGAACCAGCGCTTGACGCGTTTATCTGACCAGAACCAGGCCATGCCGGTTTCCAGCAGGCCCATGCCGAGGGATTCGAAATTGCCCACCACTTTGCGCTCGCGCTGCGCTTCGTCCATCTCGGGGAAGCACAGCTCGAGGTTGCGACGGGTGATGGTGACGCGGCGCTTGAGAAAACGCATCGAGGTGCGTCCCATCCACCCCCCCAGACGGTAGAGCAGCGGATAGGGGAGCTGTACCAGCAGGAACAGCAGAGCGAGGCCGAACCAGGTTAGCCAGTAGCGCGGGTGCAGCAAGGCCAGTTGAAATGCTTTGGCTGATTTCATAGAAACTCGTTTTATACGTTAAAAGGGGCAGCAAGCTGTAACGCATAAAGGTTCCACTCGATAGCGATACGACTACTCAGACACCCGGGTACGGCCAGGGTTTAGTCGGAATTCCATAATTGACTAAACATTTACATTCGAAGGGCGGTTTGCGCTGCTATCAGGCTTCGGAGGGATAGCTGTTGGCCAGCGGAGGCGGCTCTAGGAATGCTTATGCTAACACAGGGTACGGGGTGCGGCGGAAGAGGGGCATGCGAATATTCTCATTCGCGTTGCCCCTGAGTTGAGGATTGGCGCGTTTTACAGGCTGGGAATGATAATCGCGGCGAAGATCGCGGCGATCACCAGCCATTTCAGCAGGTAGTAACCGCGGCGGTTGCGCGCTTTCAGGCGTTGGCCGGCATCGCGCACCGCGTTGACGTATTTGAAGATGCGGTTGATGCCGCCGGTGCGGTCCTGATCGTCGTTCGGCGAACTGGCCGCCGACATCAGCGTAGCGCCGACCCAGTGGTTGACCGCCTGCGCCCAGCGCCATTTCATCGGCCGCTCGACGTCGCAAAACAGAATGATGCGCGTCTGATCGGTGGCGTTCTGCGCCCAGTGCACGTAGGTCTCGTCGAAGATCACCGCCTCGCCGTCGCGCCAGCTGTGCTGCTCGCCGTCTACTTCGATGAAGCAGCGATCGTCGTTGGGCGTCATCAGCCCCAGGTGATAGCGCACCGAGCCGGCGTAAGGATCGCGGTGTTTACCCAGGTGGCTGCCGGGCGGCAGCTCGGCGAACATCGCCGCCTTGACCGACGGGATGCGGTTGAGCAGCTCGACGGTTTTTGGACACAGCGTCTGCGCCGAAGGGTGACTGTCGCTGTACCATTTCAGATAGAAACGTTTCCAGCCGCGTTTGAAGAAGGTGTTGAAGCCGGCATCGTTATGCGACTGCGCCTTTTTGATGTGATCCTGCAGGCGCACCGCTTCTTCGCGGATCGTCTGCCAGTTGTCGGTCAGCGTCTGCAGCTCCGGGAAGCCTTTTTCGTCGAAATAGGGCTGTTTGGCGGGCAAACGGGAGAAACCGGTCATAAACATGTTGATCGGCCCCATAAACGTGGAGTGATCGAACAGCTGACGGGTAAGCTTTTGTTTCTCTTTGCCGCGGGAGTGTGCGTAGAGGAAGCTGATGATAAAAATGCCGATAATGATCGCGGCAACCATAGAATCCATCCCTGTTAGTGCTTGTTAAAAATTCGTACAAATTATAGTTTTGTGACAGGAAAAATTTAACTTTTTCGTGCGCTTTCCCCGCTCATGCTGCTTAGTGGCATAAAAAATCAATAAAACTGTTTGTAATAAAATTTTATATCGATTTTTTTGGTTTTAGTCCTATTCTTAAATCGTTCAAGGGGCGTTTCATGCCATCTTGTTTCATGACGAATGGCACGTATCTGAGAAAAGAGGGACTTATGAAGAAATCAATCATTGCCTTGTCTGCACTGCTGCTCGCTTCCCCGGTGTTCGCTGCTGAAACCGCGACCGACACCGCCGTTCACGCCAGCAACGAGGTTGTCGCTGAGGCGCATAAAGGGGCGGATACCGCCAAAGAAAAGCTGCACCAGTCTCAGGACAAGGGTGAAGAGCTGAAGCTGAAAGCCAAGCACGCCGCCGAAGGCAAGAGCGATAGCGTTGGCAGTAAAGTGAGCGAAGGCTCGCAAAAAGCCTGGCACTCCACCAAACAGGGTACGGAGAAGGCTTGGGACAAGACCAAGCAAGGGGCGGAAAGCCTCAAAAACAAAGCGACCGAGTAAGGTCTCCGCTTTTTACCCCAAGGGCCGCGTTGCGGCCTTTTTTATTGCCTGCAAACCGAGCGTGCCCCAAAGAAAAAGGCGCTTATCAAATGAGATAAAGCGCCTTTTCAACACGTTAACTGACTAGTATCAGTTCATGCCGTATTTTTTCAGCTTCTTACGCAGCGTGCCGCGGTTGATGCCCATCATCAGGGCTGCGCGGGTTTGGTTGCCACGGGTGTATTGCATCACCATGTCCAACAGAGGCTGTTCAACTTCAGCCAGTACCAGCTCATACAGGTCATTTACGTCTTGACCGTTCAGTTGAGCAAAATAGTTCTTCAGTGCTTGTTTAACCGAGTCACGCAGAGGCTTTTGAGTCACCTGATCTTGTGAGTTAACGGTAGAAACGGTCAGTACGTCAGAATTTACGCGTTGTTCGAACATAGTTCTGTCAGCTCTTTTTTTACGCTAAGATTTTCGAAATATGCCTCCAACGCCTCCAGCTGTTCGCTGGCATCCTCTATGGCGTTGAATGTGCGCCGAAACTGGTCATTCGGAGCGTGTTCCTGGAGATACCAGGACACGTGCTTACGAGCAATCCGGAATCCCTTGCCTTGGCCATAAAAGCCGTGCAATTCCCGAATGTGCCCAATCAACAAGCGCTTCACCTCGCCAAGCGGCATCGGCGGCAGCAACTCCCCAGTGTCCAGATAATGCTGGATTTCCCGGAAGATCCAGGGTCTCCCCTGAGCAGCGCGGCCTATCATCAGGGCATCGGCCCCGGTGTAGTCGAGCACTGCTCTGGCTTTATGCGGGTCAGTAATATCCCCATTCGCGATAATCGGAATGGAAACACTCTGCTTAACTGCCCGAATGCTGTCGTATTCCGCGTTGCCGTTAAACAGACAGGCGCGGGTTCGGCCGTGAATCGTCAGGGCCTGAATACCACAGTCTTCGGCCAGTTGGGCAATCTCTACACAGTTACGGTGCTCTGGCGCCCAGCCGGTGCGAATCTTCAGCGTTACCGGCACATCCACCGCGTCGACCACCGCGTGGAGGATCCGTTTAACCAGATCCGGGTACTGCAACAAAGCGGACCCGGCAAGCTTCCGGTTCACTTTTTTGGCCGGGCATCCCATGTTGATGTCGATGATCTGCGCGCCGCTGGCCACGTTGATACGCGCGGCGGCGGCCATATCATCAGGATCGCATCCGGCAATTTGCACGGAGCGGATCCCAGGTTCATCGCTATGCACCATACGCAGACGCGACTTATCCGTCCGCCACACCTCCGGGTTGGAGGAGAGCATTTCGGATACAGCCATCCCAGCACCCATTGCATGACAGAGGGTTCTGAACGGGCGATCTGTAATACCGGCCATCGGGGCCGCAATCAGGCAATTAGTAAGCTGGTGGTGTCCAATGCGCATAGACAAAGAGTGACCATACTGTGTCCGCAAGGGCGCGTATATTACGCATTTTTGCGTCGAGATGAAAGGCCAAACTTTAACCAATTGGCCCGATATTAGGACGAAAAATACGCTACGCGGCGATTCATAAAAATATTATATATATTTTACAATAAGTTGACGAAAAGTGCTTATTTTGTGTGCGGCAAAATATTCGCCTTTGCGCAGGATATTATCTGCATTCGCCCGCTATTTTTGCCGGGATAGCCTGCCTGGAAGGCGCATTCTCAGGGCGATCCGTCGTTGAGCGGCGAAAAATTGCATAAAATTTTGTGCCGCCCGAGGGCCGATCGCCGGACAAAAAAATCCACCGGCGCAGGGCCGGTGGACGAGAGGGGCACTATACCGTGACGCTTACTTGCGGTGGCCGGTAATGCGGCACCACTCTTCGCGCTCGGCGACCGGGTCGAGCGTGAACTTCTCTGCGTAGGCTTCCGCTACGCTGCTCGCCTGGCTGGCCAGCACGCCGGACAGCCCCAGATGGCCACCGGCCTTCGGCAGACAGCCGATCAGCGGCGCCAGCTCGCGCAGCGGGCCGGCGAGGATGTTGGCGACCACCACGTCCGCCAGCAGGTCGGCAGGCTGGTCTTTCGGCAGATACAGCTCCAGACGCTCTGAAACGCCGTTACGCTGCGCGTTGTCGCGGCTGGCCTGAATGGCCTGGGGATCGATGTCGATGCCGATAGCGCGCGCCGCACCCAGCTTCAGCGCGGCGATCGCCAGGATGCCGGAGCCGCAACCGAAGTCGATAACGGTTTTGCCGGCCAGATCGAGGCCGTCCAGCCACTGCAGGCACAGCGCGGTGGTCGGGTGGGTGCCGGTGCCAAACGCCAGGCCCGGATCGAGCATCACGTTGACCGCGTCGGGATCGGGCACGTCACGCCAGCTCGGGCAGATCCACAAGCGCTCGCCGAAACGCATCGGGTGGAAGTTGTCCATCCACTCGCGCTCCCAGTCCTTGTCTTCCAGCTGTTCTATCTTGTGGCGGAAACCGGCGCCCAGCAGCGGGTGCTGTTCCAGCATTGCCACCACCTCGGCCATATCGGTTTCGGCGTCGTACAGGCCGATCACATCGGTATCGCCCCACAGCAGGGTTTCACCCGGCAAGGGTTCGAACACCGGATTGTCGTGGGTGTCCTGGAAGGTCACCGACACGGCGCCGCTTTCCACCAGCGCGTCGCTCAGGTCTTCCGCCTGGCTGCCGGTGGTGTTCAGTTTGAGTTGGATCCAAGGCATAGCAATTCTCTTCAAGAGGGTAATGATGACGCCGCCCGGCGCTTTTCGCCGACGACGTTACCGAGATAAAACGCCAACAGGCTGAGCAACAGCGAAGGCACGATAGGGTGCAGCCCCGCCGGTTGCAGGTTGAAGCTGGCCAATAGCGTATAGCATACCGCACCCGACACCATTGAGCTAAGCGCTCCCTGTGCATTGGCGCGTTCCCAATACAGGCCCAGCACCAGCGGCCACAGGAAGACCGCCTCCAGCCCGCCGAAAGCCAGCAGGTTGAGCCAGATGATCATCTCAGGCGGCCGCCAGGCCGCCAGCAGCACCAGCAGACCGAGGATCAGCGTGGTCAGGCTGGAGAAGCGCTTGATCAATCGCTCGTTGTGGATCTGCTGCGGCCGCACGCCCAGGTAGAGATCCTTGATGATGGTGGCGGAGGATTGCAGCAGTTGGGCGTTGATGGTCGACATGATCGCCGCCATCGGCGCCGCCAAAAAGATCCCGGCGGCGTACGGCGGCAGCACGGTGATCATCAGCGTTGGGATCACCTGATCGGGGATCTTGAGATCGGGCAATACCGCGCGGCCGAGCGCGCCGGCCAGGTGCATGCCGAACATCAGCACCGCCACCACTACGGTGCCGAGCAGAATGCCGCGATGCACCGCCTTGCTGTCCTTGTAGGAGATGCAGCGCACGGCGGTGTGGGGCAGGCCGATCACCCCAAAGCACACCAGGATCCAGAATGACGCCATAAACGGCAGGCTGAGGATCTGATCGCCGCCCTGCGGCGACACCAGCGCCGGATCGATCTGCTGTAGTTTGCTTACTGCGCTGTCCAGTCCGCCGGCGGCATGGATCACCGCCACCAGCAACAGCACGGTGCCAAGCAGCATCACCAGCCCCTGCATGGCGTCGTTCAGCACGCTGGCGCGGAAGCCGCCGAAGGCGGTGTACAGCGCGATGCTGATGCCGAAGATCAGCAGGCCGGTGTCATAAGGAATGCCGGCAGCGGTCTCCAACAGGCGGGCGCCGCCGATGAACTGCACCGTCATGGCGCCGAGGAACGCCACCAGCAGGCTGAGGCTGGCCAGCCACACCAACAGGCGGCTTTGGTAGCGGCCATACAGCATGTCATTGAGGGTAATGGCGTTGTAGCGCCGCGCCAGGATAGCGAATTTCTTGCCCAGCACGCCGAGCGACAGCCACACCGCCGGCAGTTGGATCATCGCCAGCAGTACCCAGCCCAGGCCGTATTTGTAGGCGGCGCCGGGCCCGCCGATAAACGAACTGGCGCTGATGTAGGTGGCGGTCAAGGTCATCGCCAGCACAAAGCCGCCCATCGAGCGGTTGCCGAGGAAGTATTCGCTGAGGAAATTTCCGTTCTGACGGCGGCGATAGGCATACACCGACAGGCCGAACACCAGCAACAGGTAGGCGACCAGCGGCAGGATCACTTCAGTTTGCATCGCTGTCCTCCAGCGAAATGTCGCGGAACACCGTGCGCACCATCAGCCAGCACAGGCCGATGAACAGCAGCGGCACCAGCAGGCAGGCCATTTCGAACCAGTGCGGCAGGCCGGTGACGCCGATGGCGCTGTCCGGCAGGTAGGCCGCCAGCCCCCAGGCCAGCAGGTAGAGCAGCGTCAGCCCCAGCGCCCAGCGCGCTTCGCGGTGCGCCTGAATAAAGCGTTTGTCCATCCGTGTCTCCCATAGGTTTACGGTGATGGATTCATCAAAGGTAGGGAATTTTACGGCATGACGGCGTTTTGCCAAGCCGTTACTGGCGTCAGCGCCAAAGAAAAAGGCCGGTGATTAACCGGCCTTTCGTCAGACGATGCTGCGTGCCTGCTTAGGTTTCCTGCAGACCCAGCTTCTTCTCCAGATAGTGGATGTTGGTGCCACCGTGCTGGAAGTTTTCGTCGTTCATGATCTTCTGCTGCAGCTCAACGTTGGTTTTGATGCCGTCGATGATCAGTTCAGCCAGGGCGTTTTTCATGCGGGCAATCGCCACGTCACGGTTTTCGCCGTAGGTGATCAGTTTGCCGATCATGGAGTCATAGTACGGCGGTACGGTATAACCGGCGTAGATATGAGATTCCCAACGCACGCCGAAACCGCCTGGCGCGTGGAAGCGGGTGATCTTGCCCGGGCTCGGCAGGAAGGTGTTCGGATCTTCGGCGTTGATGCGGCATTCTACCGCATGGCCGTGGATCTTCACTTCTTCCTGTTTGATCGACAGCGGCTGACCGGCAGCGATGCGCAGCTGCTCTTTGATCAGATCCACGCCGGTGATCATTTCGGTAACCGGGTGCTCTACCTGAATACGGGTGTTCATTTCGATGAAATAGAACTCGCCGTTTTCATACAGGAACTCGAAGGTGCCCGCACCGCGATAGCCGATTTCCACACAGGCTTTCGAGCAGCGCTCGCCGATGTAGCGGCGCATTTCGCTGGTGATGCCCGGCGCCGGCGCTTCTTCGACCACTTTCTGGTGGCGACGCTGCATGGAGCAGTCGCGCTCGGCCAGATAGATGGCGTTGCCCTGGCCGTCGGCCAATACCTGAATCTCGATGTGACGCGGATTCTCCAGGTATTTTTCCATGTACACCATGTCGTTGTTGAAAGCCGCTTTGGCTTCCGCTTTCGTCATGTTGATGGACTGCTCAAGGTCTTTGTCGCTGCGCACGACGCGCATGCCGCGGCCGCCGCCGCCGCCGGAGGCCTTGATGATCACCGGATAACCGATGCGCTTGGCGAAGGCACGGTTTTTATCCATGTCATCGGTCAGCGGGCCGTCGGAGCCCGGCACGCATGGCACGCCGGCTTTTTTCATGGCGTTGATCGCGGAAACCTTGTCGCCCATCAGGCGGATGGTTTCGGCTTTCGGGCCGATGAAGATGAAACCGGAGCGTTCAACCTGCTCGGCGAAGTCGGCGTTCTCGGACAGGAAGCCGTAGCCCGGGTGGATCGCCACTGCGCCGGTGATTTCCGCCGCCGAGATGATGGCCGGGATGTTCAGATAGCTTTTTACCGATGGCGCAGGACCGATGCAGACGGTCTCGTCGGCCAGCAGAACGTGTTTCAGATCGCGGTCGGCCGCGGAGTGAACCGCAACGGTCTTGATGCCCAGTTCTTTACAGGCACGCAGGATGCGAAGCGCGATCTCGCCGCGGTTGGCGATAACAATTTTATCAAGCATGGGGGCGCCTCGTTATTCGATGACGACCAGCGGCTCGTCATATTCGACCGGCTGGCCGTTTTCCACCAGGATGGCTTTCACGACGCCGGACTTGTCCGCTTCGATCTGGTTCATCATTTTCATGGCTTCAACGATGCACAGGGTATCGCCGGCGTTCACTTTCTGGCCCACTTCCACGAAGGCTTTCGCGTCCGGGCTTGGGGTGCGGTAGAAGGTGCCTACCATTGGGGAACGAACGACGTGGCCACTCACGGCCGCCGGTGCTGCAGGGGTTTCTGCCGCAGGCGCGGTGGCAACGGCGTTAGCCAGGGCTGGCTGCTGCTGTGCCGGCATCGCGTAGGCCTGCTGCATGACGGGATAAGCCTGCGCCGGTGCGGCACGGCTGATGCGAACTGATTCTTCGCCTTCAGAGATTTCCAGTTCAGAAATGCCTGATTCTTCAACCAGTTCGATCAGTTTCTTGATTTTACGAATATCCATGAGTGTGATTCCGTACTCTTTTTGTGGAGCAATTAGTGGGTTTTCGACAGACGGTTAACCGCTGCCTGTAAAGCGAAAGCGTAGCCATCCGCGCCGAGGCCGCAAATCACGCCTACCGCTACGTCTGAGAGATAAGAGTGATGGCGGAAAGGTTCGCGGGCGTGCACGTTGGACAGGTGGATCTCGATGAACGGGATCTGCACCGCCAGCAACGCATCGCGCAGCGCCACGCTGGTATGCGTGAACGCCGCCGGATTTATCAGAATGAAATCGGTATTGCCGCGCGCCTGATGGATGCGATCGATCAGCTGATGCTCGGCGTTGGACTGCAGATGGCTCAGGGTAATATCCAATGCGGATGCCTGGTTTTCCAATCCGTTAACAATCTCTGTCAGCGTCGTGCTGCCGTACTTCTCCGGCTCACGCGTCCCCAGCAGATTGAGATTGGGGCCGTTCAGAAGCAAAATGTGAAACTTATCCGCCATTGTGCTGGTATCTCCGGCAATAAAACCATCATCGTAGAAAATAACCCGATGTTACCGATTTGTCACCTGTTAAGGGGCAAATTCACCCTGAGAACAGAAACAAGGTCGGGCATTATAACGATATCGTAGCAATTCGCAGCTAAATACTGGTCTTATCAGCGAAGATATTCAACCCCAAATCGACGAACTCGGGGAGCCGTGACAGGAATATGAGCGCTGGAACACAAAAAAAGTTCCCGCCGGCGGCGCGCGTTTTTCAGCGGCAATCCCACGCGCCGCCGCGCGATTCAGCGCCACCAGGCGCGGAATTTCTTGTAACGCAGGCCCAACAGCGCCACCGCCAACAGCGCGTAAATGAACGGCTGGGGGGAAAACGTTTTGACCGACCACAGATAGTGGATGGGCGCGAGGATCGCCGCCAGATAGACGAAGTTGTGCAACGTTTGCCATTTGGCGCCCAGTTTGCGCATCGCCCACAGCGTCGAGGTGGCCGCCAGCGCCAGCAGGATCAGCCAGGTGAGGATGCCGAGCGTCAGATACGGGCGATTCACCAGCTCGCTGCCCAGCAGGCCGAGATTGCTCAGCCCCAGTTCCAGCGTGGAGTAGCTTATCAGGTGCAACGAGCCCCAGGCAAAGCACCACAGCCCGACCAGGCGGCGGCAGCGGATCAGCAGCGGTTGCCGGGCGTAGCGCGCCAGCGGGGCGATAGCCAGCGTGGCCAGCAGCAGTTTCAGCGTCATCCTGCCGGTAAAATGCTGAATGTCCTTGGACGGATCGGCGCTGAACCAGCCCTGATCCACCGCCAACACCAGCCAGAGAAAGGGCAAAAACGCCGCCAGATGCAGGGCGGCTTTCAGCCATTTGATATGAACAGGCGTCAGGCGCACTTAGAAATTCTCCCGCAGGTCCATGCCGCGATACAGCGACGCCACCTGATCGGCATAGCCGTTAAACAGCAGGGTCGGTTGGCGTTTGACGTCGAGTATGCCGCCGGCGCCGATGAAACGCTCGGTGGCCTGCGACCAGCGCGGATGATCGACGTGCGGATTCACGTTGGCGTAAAAACCGTACTCGTTCGGCGCAGATTGGTTCCAGGTGGTCGGCGGCTGATCGCGCACCAAACGGATATGCACGATCGACTTGATGCCTTTGAAGCCGTATTTCCACGGCGTAATCAACCGCAGCGGCGCGCCGTTTTGCGGCGGCAGGGTTTTGCCGTACACGCCGACGGTCAGCAGCGCCAGCGGATGCATCGCCTCGTCCAGCCGCAGCCCTTCGACGTAGGGATATTTCAGGCCGCCGCCGATAAAGCGATCTTTCTGGCCGGGCATCTGTTCCGGATCGTACAGCGTCTGGAAGGCCACGTAGCGCGCGCTGCCGTTCGGCTCGGCCAGCTTGAGAAGCTTGCCCAGCTCGAAACCGATCCATGGCACCACCATCGACCAGGCCTCGACGCAGCGCATGCGATAAATGCGCTGCTCCAGCGGGAAACGCTTCATCAGATCGTCGATATCCAGCGTTATCGGCTTCGCCACTTCGCCGTCGATGCGCACTTTCCAGCCTTCGGTCTTCAGCCCGCCGGCGTTGGCGGCCGGATCGGCCTTGTCGAGGCCGAACTCATAGAAGTTGTTGTAGCCGGTGACCTTGTCTTCCGGCGTCATCGCCAGCTGCGCCTGCCAGGCGGCCGGTTTGCTGAATTCCAGCGCTTTGCCCGGCGGCGCCTTGGGACGATCGTTGCCTTTGAACCACGACAGCAGGTCCGCCTGTGCGCCGGTAGGCAGCGCCAGCGTGGCGGCGGTGATGCCGAGCGCCTGCAGCACTTTGCGCCGCTGGTGGAATACGCTCTCCGGCGTGACGTCGGCCTCGGTCAATTTGGGGTGTTTGTTCATGCTGATGTTCTCCGCGACTGATGCCCGCCGCCCGCAAGCGGTTAACGGGGCTCCATGAAATAAGCATGGCGCTAAAGCCGGCCGGAAGCGAGGGGACGCGGGAAAATATGAAATTTCGCAGACGCCGGTGAGCCCCCCGTCGCCGGGGGGAGTCCGTCAGCGGATTTTCACCAGAGTGCGGCCGGTGATTTGGTTGTTCAGCAGCGCGGCGGCGGTGGCCGGCGCCTGTTCGAGGGTGATTTCGTGCGTGGCTTGCTGATAGAAACTGTCCGGCAGAATGCCGGCCAGCCGTTCCCAGGCGGTTTGGCGGCGATGCAGCGGCGTATGCACCGAGTCCACCCCTTGCAGGCGCACATTGCGCAGAATGAACGGCATCACGGTGGTCGGCAACTGATAGCCGCCGGCCAGGCCGCAGGCGGCGACGGTGCCGTTATAGTTCATCTGCGCCAGCACCCGGGCCAGCAGTTTGTCGCCGACGGTGTCCACCGCGCCGGCCCACAGCTGTTTCTCCAGCGGACGCGGCGTGTCGATATAGCCATCGCGCGACATCACCTCTTTGGCGCCGAGCGCTTTCAGGTAGTCGGTATTGCTGTCGCGGCCGCTGATGGCGGTCACCCGGTACCCCAGCGCCGCCAGCAGGGCGATGGCGGTGCTGCCCACGCCGCCGCTGGCGCCGGTAACCAGGATATCGCCGTCGTCCGGGTGTACCCCGCCTTCCTCCAGCGCCATCACGCACAGCATGGCGGTAAAGCCGGCGGTGCCGATGATCATCGCTTTGCGCTCATCCAGGCCGTTCGGCAGCGGCACCAGCCACTCGCCGGAGACGCGGGCCTGCTCGGCCAGGCCGCCCCAGTGGTGTTCACCCACGCCCCAACCGGTGAGCACCACGCTTTGCCCCTCTTTAAAGCGAGCGTCACCGCTGTGGCGCACGGTGCCGGCGAAGTCGATGCCCGGCACCATCGGGAAATGACGCACGATCTTGCCTTTCCCGGTGATAGCCAGCGCATCCTTGTAGTTCAGGCTGGACCAGTTGATGTCGACGGTAACATCGCCTTCCGGCAACCGATCGCTGCCGATATCTTTGATATGAGCCAGAGTTTGGTCGTCTTGTTGTTCCAATAACAGTGCACGCATGTCACTCTTCCTCTCGTTTACACTTTTCTATCAATGGCTGAATCACATTTATTTGACTATATGCATAATAAGCGGCCCAAGTCCTGATAAAGGACAAAAACGGCGCTTGCAGGTTTAATTCCTCAGCAAGGCTTGTTAGGGTTGGACGGCCCCTTTTAGCTAAAGGGTGAACACTCACTTAACCATAGCGGACAAGGCACAGGGATGCGATTTACCACCAAACTCTCTGCATTGATCACTCTGTTGGTCGCGCTGGCGATGTTTTTGATGCTGATGGGATGCTCATACAGCTTCTTTTACGTTACCCAGGATCGCCAGGAGCGTCGCTTTGATTCGCTGGTCACGTCTCTCGATCAAGCCATGTTGCGCGAGTCGCCGCGCGATCAGGAGAAATGGTTGCCGATTGTCATGCGCCCGCTCGGCATTGTGTCGATCCGCGTAGAGGCCGGCGCCAGCAAGCTCCTCGACTATAAATTGCCGACGGCGAAAAAAGAGCCCTGGGATGCGCTGAACGGCTATCGTCAGGTCTCGCGGCCGCTGTTGCAGCACCCGGGCAGTACGCTGCAAATCACCTACCTCGATCCCTTCGCCAGCGATGTGCGCACGTTGCAATCCACGGCCGCCGTCACGCTGTCGATCGTCGTTATGGTGGTGATTTTGCTGTTCAGCCTGCGCTGGCTGCGTGAACAGGCCGACGGCGAGGATCGTCTGGAGCGCCGCGCGCGGCGCATTCTGAACGGCGAGCGCGAAAACGTCATGCAGGGCGACGTGCGCGAATGGCCGGCCAACGTCAGCGGGGCGCTCGACCGCCTGCTGGCCGATCTGGCGGAAGCCCGGGAGGAGCGCAGCCGGGTCGATACGCTGATCCGCGCCTTCGCGGCGCAGGACGCCAAAACCGGGCTGAACAATCGCCTGTTCTTCGATAACCAATTGACCACTCAGCTGGAAGAGGAAGGCTCGCACGGCATCGTGATGATGGTGCGGCTGCCCGATTTCGAGACCCTGCGCGACACGCACGGCAGCGTGGCGGTGCAGGAGCTGATGTATTCGCTGGTCAATCTGCTGTCTACCTTCGTGATGCGCTATCCGTCGGCGCTGCTGGCGCGCTATTTTCACAGCGATTTTACCGTCTTGCTGCCGCATCGCACGCTGAAGGAGGCCGACGGCATCGCCTCACAGCTGGTCAACGCCATCGATGCCTTGCCTTCCACGGCGATGATCGACCGTGAGGCCTTCCTGCACATCGGCATCGTGGCGTACCGCAGCGGCCAGACCACGGAGCAGGTGATCGATTACGCGGAGCAGGCGACGCGGCACGCTACGCTGCAGGGCGAAAACGGTTGGTACGTGTACGACAGCCAGGTGCCGGAAAAGGGGCGCGGCAGCGTCAAGTGGCGCACGTTGCTGGAACAGGTGCTGGCGCGCGGCGGCCCGCGGCTGTATCAGAAACCGGCGGTGACCGTGGAAGGCGAGGTGCACCACCGTGAGATCATGAGCCGAATTTATGACGGCGCCCAGGAATTGCTGCCGGCGGAATATATGCCGCTGGTGGAACAATTGGGGTTGGCGGAGAGTTACGATCGCCAACAGGTGAGCCGCATCATCCCGTTGCTGGCGCAGTGGCCTGAAGAAACGCTGGCGTTCCCGCTGTGCGTGGACTCGATTTTGCAGCGCTCTTTCCAGCGCTGGCTGCGCGATACGCTGTTGCAGTGCGAAAAAAGTCAGCGTCGACGAATTCTGATTGAACTTGCGGAGGCAGATGTGTGTCAACATATCGACCGTTTGCGTCCGGTGCTGAGGTTGCTGTCAGGGCTGGGTTGCCGCCTGGCGGTGTCCAAAGCGGGGTTAACCGTGGTCAGTACGTCCTATATCAAGTCGTTGCAGGTGGAGATCGTCAAGCTCCACCCGGGGTTGGTGCGGAGTATCGATAAGCGGGACGAAAACCAACTGTTCGTGCAGAGCCTGACCGGCGCCTGCGCGGGCACGCGCGCTCAGGTGTTCGCTGCCAGCGTACGTACGCGCAACGAATGGCAGACGCTGAAAGAGCGTGGGATCCATGGCGGGCAGGGCGACTTTTTCGCGTCGCCGGAACCGATCGACGTGGGGCGTAAAAAATATTCACGTCGTTATCGTGTTTAAGCTGATTGACGGACAAAAATTGACGTAGAATGAGGACCGGATCCATCTGGGCCTCGTTACCGTCTTTTTGGAGTTTTT
This sequence comes from Serratia sp. ME47, assembly GCF_903970925.1. Taxonomy (NCBI): domain Bacteria; kingdom Pseudomonadati; phylum Pseudomonadota; class Gammaproteobacteria; order Enterobacterales; family Yersiniaceae; genus Serratia; species Serratia sp. ME47. The sequence continues at coordinate 22,416 of NZ_CAJCKE010000017.1, forward strand.
TCCAAACTGCCTGCGACAACAACGCCTATTTGAGATAGGCTCTTGTCTGCCTTTATCTGGTTGACGTTGGTAGGTGCTTACCACCGGCGGCAATCAGGGAATATGTTAGATTTTATGAGCTGTGTTACGCCGTTTCGTGCGTTGACAGGGTGGTAAACTGAGCCTTTGTTCAGGGAATTCAGGCCTCATCCAATTTCCGTGCATTCGAGCAGAAACAATACAGACTATTTTTCACCGAAGTAGAACGTTTTTGCGCCTTGTCGCTGCTTCGTGTGGTTGGTAAAGTAGGCGGATTTTATTTTCCGCCCCCAGCTTGCAGGATTATCCTTTCGTTATGTTTAAGAAATTTCGTGGCATGTTTTCCAACGACTTGTCCATCGACTTGGGTACCGCCAATACCCTGATTTATGTTAAAGGGCAAGGCATCGTACTGAATGAACCTTCGGTGGTTGCCATTCGCCAGGATCGTGCCGGCTCCCCAAAGAGCGTAGCGGCCGTCGGTCATGACGCCAAACAGATGCTGGGCCGCACCCCCGGCAACATCGCGGCTATTCGCCCGATGAAAGACGGCGTGATCGCCGACTTCTTCGTGACCGAAAAAATGCTGCAGCACTTTATCAAACAGGTTCACAGCAACAGCTTTATGCGCCCAAGCCCGCGCGTGCTGGTCTGTGTGCCGGTCGGCGCAACCCAGGTTGAACGCCGCGCTATCCGCGAGTCCGCCCAAGGGGCCGGCGCGCGTGAAGTGTTCCTGATTGAAGAGCCGATGGCGGCGGCGATCGGTGCAGGCTTGCCGGTTTCCGAAGCGACCGGCTCCATGGTGGTGGATATCGGTGGCGGTACCACTGAAGTGGCGGTGATCTCGCTGAACGGCGTGGTGTACTCCTCTTCCGTGCGCATCGGCGGTGACCGTTTCGATGAAGCCATCATCAATTATGTGCGCCGCAACTATGGCTCGCTGATCGGCGAAGCCACTGCAGAGCGCATCAAGCACGAAATCGGTTCTGCCTATCCGGGCGACGAAGTGCGCGAAATCGAAGTGCGCGGCCGTAACCTGGCTGAAGGCGTACCGCGCGGCTTTACCCTGAACTCCAATGAAATCCTCGAAGCCCTGCAAGAGCCGCTGACCGGCATCGTCAGCGCGGTGATGGTTGCGCTGGAGCAGTGCCCGCCAGAATTGGCCTCCGACATTTCCGAACGCGGCATGGTCTTGACCGGCGGCGGCGCGTTGCTGCGCAACCTCGATCGCCTGCTGATGGAAGAAACCGGCATCCCGGTCGTGGTGGCGGAAGATCCGCTGACCTGCGTGGCGCGCGGCGGCGGCAAGGCGTTGGAAATGATCGACATGCACGGCGGCGATTTGTTCAGCGAAGAATAGTCAGCCCCTGGAAGGAGGAATCGTATCGGATGAATGCGCACAGCGAAAATCGGGTACGGTTCCTCTTTCTGTTGTCGAGGAACTCGCATAATTTATGAAGCCGATTTTTAGCAGGGGGCCTTCCCTGCAACTGCGACTTTTTTTGGCGGTGATCGCGGCCATTGGCCTGATCGTTGCCGACAGCCGGCTCGGCACGTTCGTGAAGATACGTAACTACATGGACACCGCAGTCAGCCCTTTCTATTTTCTGGCCAACGGGCCGCGTAAAGTTTTGGACAGCGTGTCGGAAACGCTGGCCACCCGCCAACAGCTAGAGCTGGAAAACCGAGCTCTGCGGCAGGAACTGCTGCTGAAAAACAGCGATATTCTTCTTCTTGGCCAATTCAAGCAGGAAAACGCCCGCTTGCGCGAGCTGCTGGGTTCCCCGCTGCGCCAGGACGAACACAAGATGGTCACCCAGGTGATCTCCACCGGTTCCGATCCGTATAGCGACCAGGTCGTTATCGACAAAGGGTCGGATAACGGCGTCTATGAAGGCCAGCCGGTGATCAGTGACAAGGGCGTAGTTGGCCAGGTCGTGGCGGTGGCGAAGGTGACCAGCCGCGTGCTGCTGATCTGCGATGCCTCGCACGCGTTGCCGATTCAGGTGCTGCGCAACGATATTCGGGTGATCGCCGCAGGCAGCGGCTGCGCCGACGATCTGCAGCTGGAACACCTGCCGAACAATACCGATATCCGCGTTGGCGACGTGCTGGTGACCTCCGGCCTCGGCGGCCGTTTCCCGGAAGGGTATCCGGTGGCGGTAGTCTCTTCGGTCAAGGTCGACAATCAACGCGCTTACACCGTGATTCAGGCGCGGCCGACCGCCGGTCTGCAGCGCTTGCGCTACCTGCTGCTGCTGTGGGGCGCCGATCGCAACGGCGACATGCCGTTGCCGCCGGACGAAGTTCACCGCGTGGCCAATGAGCGCCTGATGCAGATGATGCCGCAGGTGCTGCCGCCTGCCGGTTCGGTCGGGCCGCAGCTGCCGGCGCCGGCCACCGGCGTGGCGCCGCAAACCGTCGCTCCGGCGTCTGCCCAGCCTCCAGCCCAGCCTGCCGCCGCGGGAGTGGTGCAATGAACAGTTACCGCAGCCACGGGCGCTGGATCATCTGGCTGTCGTTCCTGGTGGCGTTGGTGCTGCAAATCATGCCGTGGCCGGAACAGATCTACATGTTCCGGCCTTCGTGGCTGGTGCTGATCCTCATCTACTGGGTGATGGCCTTGCCGCACCGCGTCAACGTCGGCACTGGTTTCGTGCTGGGGTTGATCATGGATCTGATCCTCGGCTCCACGCTGGGCGTGCGCGCGCTGGCGCTGGGCATCATCGCCTACCTGGTGGCGTTCAAATTCCAACTGTTCCGCAATATGGCGCTGTGGCAACAGGCGCTGATCGTCGTGCTGCTGTCGCTGTCGATGGACGTGGTGGTGTTCTGGGCTGAGTTTTTAGTGATCAACGTCTCTTTCCGCCCAGAGGTGTTCTGGAGTAGTGTGGTAAACGGCATTTTGTGGCCGTGGTTATTCCTGTTGATGCGCAAAATCCGCCGTCAGTTCGCCGTACAGTAAGGGTATCTCAATGACTTCGCTTTATCTGGCCTCCGGCTCCCCACGTCGACGTGAACTGCTGACCCTGCTGGGCGTATCGTTCGACATCCTGTTGACGCATACCGAAGAGCAGCGCCGGGAAGGCGAAGCCGCAGAAGCCTATGTGCGCCGCCTGGCGCAGGACAAGGCCAACGCGGGCGTGGCGCTGGCGCAGGAAGATCGGCCGGTGCTGGGCGCCGACACCATCGTGGTGCTCAACGGCCGGGTGCTGGAGAAGCCGCGCGACGAAGCCCATGCGGCACAGATGCTGGCGGCCCTGTCGGGCAAACAGCATCAGGTGATGACGGCGGTGGCGATCGCCGATCGCCAAGACGTGCGTTGCCAGCTGGTGGTGACCGACGTGACGTTCCGCAGCCTGTCGCAACAGGATATCCGCGACTATATTGCTACGGGCGAACCGATGGATAAAGCGGGCGCCTACGGCATTCAAGGAAAGGGTGGTTGTTTCGTCAGAACGATAACCGGGAGTTATCACGCGGTGGTCGGTCTGCCACTGGTCGAAACACATGAGCTGCTCAGTAATTTTGTCGCATTACGTGATGTAAGAACCGGTTGATGGGCGCTGCCATTATCGACCGGCTCTGAGGAGAAGGCATGACAGCTGAGCTACTGGTTAATATCACACCGTCTGAAACGCGGGTCGCCTATATCGATGGCGGCATTCTGCAAGAGATTCATATCGAACGCGAATCAAAACGCGGCATCGTCGGCAATATCTATAAAGGGCGCGTCAGCCGCGTCCTGCCGGGGATGCAGGCGGCGTTCGTCGACATCGGCCTGGACAAGGCCGCCTTCCTGCACGCCTCCGACATCATGCCGCATACCGAATGCGTCGCCGGCGACGAGCGGAAAAACTTCCACGTGCGCGACATCGCCGAGCTGGTGCGCCAGGGGCAAGACCTGATGGTGCAGGTGGTGAAAGATCCGCTCGGCACCAAGGGCGCGCGTCTGACTACCGACATTACGCTGCCTTCGCGCTATCTGGTCTTCATGCCGGGCGCGGCGCACGTCGGCGTGTCGCAGCGCATTGAAAGCGAAGCCGAGCGTGAACGCCTGAAGTCCATCGTTGCGCCGCACTGCGACGAGCTGGGCGGTTTTATCATCCGCACCGCGGCGGAGGGCATCGGCGAGGAGGAGCTGGCGCAGGACGCTGCGTTCCTCAAACGCCTGTGGACCAAGGTGATGGAGCGCAAGAAGCGCAACCAGACCAAATACAAGCTGTACGGCGAGCTGGCGCTGGCGCAGCGCATCCTGCGCGACTTCGCCGGCGCGGCGCTGGATCGCATTCGCGTCGATTCGCGGTTGACGCACGATCTGCTGGTGGAGTTTACCGGCGAGTATATCCCGGACATCACCCGCAAGCTGGAGCTGTATACCGGCAGCCAACCGATTTTCGATCTGTACGATGTGGAAAACGAGATCCAGCGCGCGCTGGAGCGCAAGGTGGAGCTGAAGTCCGGCGGTTATCTGATCATCGATCAGACCGAGGCGATGACCACCGTCGACATCAACACCGGCGCCTTCGTCGGCCACCGCAACCTCGATGAAACCATCTTCAATACCAACATCGAGGCGACGCAGGCCATTGCCCGCCAGCTGCGGCTGCGCAACCTGGGCGGCATCATCATTATCGACTTCATCGATATGAACAACGAAGAGCATCGCCGCCGGGTGCTGCACTCGCTGGAGCAGGCGTTGAGTAAAGATCGGGTAAAAACCACGATCAACGGCTTCTCTCAGCTAGGCTTAGTTGAAATGACGCGTAAACGAACGCGTGAAAGCATTGAACATGTGCTCTGTCACGATTGTCCTACTTGCAATGGGCGCGGCACCGTGAAAACGGTGGAAACCGTGTGCTACGAGATCCTGCGCGAAATTGTGCGCGTGCATCACGCCTACGATTCCGATCGCTTCCTGGTGTACGCCTCCGCGGCGGTCGGCGAAGCGCTGAAGAGCGAAGAGTCGCACGCGCTGGCCGAAGTGGAGATCTTCGTCGGCAAACAGGTGAAGGTGCAGATCGAACCGTTGTACAGCCAGGAGCAGTTCGACGTCGTCATGATGTAGCCCGCCCGACATCGGTAGGGGCCCGGCACGCCGGGCCCGTCAGTGCATAGATATTCCCGTTGCCAGGCAGCGGAGCAAGGAGAACTGCGTGAGGCGACTGCCTGGGATTCTGTTAGCAACAGGCGCCACCCTAATTGTGATTGTGGCGCTGCTGATCAGCGGGCTGCGCCTGATGCTGCCGAAGCTGAACGACTACCGCCCCCAACTGCTGGCGCAGGTGGAGAAACTGTCCGGCGTGCCCGTGCGGATGGATTTCGTGCAGGGCAGCTGGGAAACGTTCGGCCCGCAGCTTGAAATGCGCAACCTGAGCGCTACGCTGCCCAAAAGCGATGTGCATATCGAGCGCGTGACGCTGGCGTTGGACGTGTGGCAGTCGCTGCTGCACTGGCGCTGGCAGTTCCGCGATCTGACCTTCTACCAATTCCGCCTCGACTTGAACGCCACGCTGGGCGGCGACCAGCAGGGCGAAGGCCTTGAGCCGGGCAAGATCAGCGATCTGATGCTGCGCCAGCTCGATCACTTCGATTTGCGCGACAGCCGTATCTCGTTCCTGACGCCCGCCGGCGCGCGCGCCGAATTCGACATTCCTCAGCTGACCTGGCTCAACGGCCGCGATCGCCACCGCGCCGAGGGGCAGATCAGCCTGTCGACGCTGAACGGCCAACACGGCGTGGTGCAGCTGCGCATGGACCTGCACGATAATCAGGGCCTGCTGGATACCGGCACGGTCTACCTGCAGGCCGATAACATCGATATGAAACCCTGGTTTACCCGCTGGCTGCGCGCCAACACCGGGCTGGAAAGCGCCGACTTCAGCCTGGCGGCCTGGCTGCAGGTGCAGAACGGCCAGATCGCCGGCGGCAATGCGTTGCTCAAGCAGGGGGCGGCCAACTGGGACACCGGCGCCGCGCAGCACCGGCTGGACGTGGATAATCTGGCGCTGTCGCTGCGCCGCCAGGGCACCGGTTGGCAGCTCGACGTGCCGCAACTGCGGTTGAGCACCGACGGCCAGACCTGGCCGCAGGGCGGGCTTTCCGCGCTGTGGCTGCCGGAAAACACCGAATTCATGGGGCCGGCGCAGAATGAAGAACTGCGTGTGCGCGCGACTGATATTCAGCTGGAGCGTCTGTCGGCGCTGTTGCCGACCTTCTCCTTCCTCAGCCCGGACGTGCTCGACCGCTGGAACGATCTGCAGCCGCAGGGGCAATTGGAAGCGCTGGCGCTGGACATCCCGCTCAAGCAGCCGGAAAAGAGCCGTTTCCAGGCGCTGTGGCGCGATGTCAGCTGGCAGCGTTGGGAACTGCTGCCGGGCGTTAACCACTTCTCCGGGGCGTTGAGCGGCGGGGTGGAGAACGGCCGCCTGACGCTGGGGCTCACCGACAGCACTCTGCCTTACGGCGACATGTTCCGCGCGCCGCTTGAAATCAGCAGCGCGCGTGGCGCGCTGACCTGGCGTTACAACGATCAGGGCTGGGAACTGGCGAGCCAGGGGCTGGACGTCAAGGCGAAGTCGCTGTGGGTCAACGGCGATTTCCGTTATCAGCAGCCGGCCAAGGGCGATCCGTGGCTGAACATCCTGGCGGGCATCCGCCTGTATGACGGCGCCGACGCCTGGCGCTATTTCCCGGAACCGTTGATGGGCAAGCATCTGGTGGACTACCTGAGCGGCGCCATTCAGGGCGGCCAGGTGGATAACGCCACGCTGATTTATTCCGGCGATCCGCAGCACTTCCCGTATCGCAAAAACGAAGGACAGTTCGAAGTCTTCGTACCGCTGCGCCATGCCACCTTCCAGTTCCAACCGGGCTGGCCGGCGCTGACCGATTTGGCGATCGATCTCGATTTCGCCAACGAGGGGCTGTGGATGCATGCGCCGCAAACCCGGTTGGGCAAGGTGGCGGGTAAAAATATCAGCGCGGTGATCCCGGATTACCTGAAAGAGCGATTGCTGATCGACGCCGAAGTCGCAGGCGCGGGCAGCGATGTGCATGACTACTTTATGCAGACGCCGTTGCACGATTCGCTGGGGGCGGCGCTGGAGCAGCTGCAAATTGGCGGCGATGTCAGTGGGCGCTTACATCTGGATATCCCGCTGGACGGCGAGCAGGTCAAAGCCACCGGTGAAGTGGCGCTGAACAATAATTCGTTGCTGATAAAACCGCTGGAAAGCGAGCTGCAGAAGCTCAGCGGCAAATTCCGTTTCAACAACGGCAATCTGGAGAGCGACACCCTGTCGGCCAACTGGTTCGGGCAACCGGTGGCGGTCAACTTCACTACGCAGGAAGGCGAGCGTGACTACAAGGTCAACGTTGGTCTGAAAGGAGACTGGCAGCCGGGCAAGTTCCCCGGCCTGCCGAAAGAGGCCGCCGATGCGCTCAGCGGCAGCGCGCCCTGGCAGAGCCAGGTGGCCATCACGCTGCCGCACCAAGGTTCGGCCAGCTACGATATCGGTCTCGACGCGGATTTGAAGAAAGTGAGCAGTCACTTACCTTCGCCGCTGGACAAGGCGCCAGGAGAGGCGCTGCCGGTGAACGTCAAGGTCAAAGGCGGTTTGAACGGCTTCATGTTGACCGGTAGCGCGGGCAAACAGAACCGTTTCAACAGTGAATGGAACTTCGATAAAAAACAGGTGAATCTGGCGCGCGCCGCTTGGCAAACCAACGGGGGCGGCACGCCGCCGCTGCCGGCCGGCAAGTCGATGACGCTGAATCTGCCGGCGTTGGACGGTGAGCAGTGGCTGGCGCTGCTCGCGCCGGCGCTGAAACAGGGCGGCGGCAGCGGCCAGGTGGGAGGTTTCAGCTTCCCCACCACCGTGGCGCTGACCACGCCGCAGTTGCTGTTGGGCGGCCAGGCCTGGCATAAGCTGACGCTGTCGGCCGAGAAACAGCTTGGCGCTACCCTCGTGAGCGCCAAGAGCGACGAAGTGGACGGCAGCCTGCGGGTGGCCGATCGCGGGCCGTGGCGCGCCGATATCAATTATCTGTATTACAACCCGCAGTTCGCAGAGACGAAAAGCGCGGCGGGCACGCCGCCGCCGCCGGAGAAAATCAGCTTCCGCGACTGGCCTTCGCTGATGTTGCGCTGCAAATCGTGCTGGGTGCTGGGGCAGAACCTCGGCAAGGTCGAGGCGGATTTGACTAATCGGGGCGATACTCTGACGCTGGATCACGGCCTGGTCGATACCGGCCAAGGGCGCATGACCGCCACCGGCCTGTGGAAACAAAACGCGCAAGAAGAGCGCAGCTCGCTGAAAGGCAAGCTGCTCGGCGGCAAGATTGATGAAACCGCCGCCTTCTTCGGCATCACCATTCCGCTCAAGGGAGCGCCATACGACGTGGATTTCGATCTGTACTGGCATGGCACGCCGTGGCAGCCGCGGGTCGATACGCTGAGCGGCGCGTTGCAGGTCAAAATGGGCAAGGGCGAGATCGACAGCATGGGCGGCGGCCGCGCCGGTCAGCTGCTGCGGCTGGTCAGCTTCGACGCCTTGCTGCGCAAGCTGCAGTTCGACTTCAGCGATACCTTCGGCAAAGGTTTCTACTTTGATTCCATCCGCAGTACCGCCTGGCTGAAAGATGGCATAATGCATACTGATAATCTATTGATCGACGGCTTGGCGGCGGATATTGCTATGAGCGGCCAGATCGATTTGGCGCGCCGCCGCATCGATATGGAAGCGGTGGTGGCGCCGGCGATTTCAGCGACCGTCGGCGTGGCCACGGCGTTTGTCGTTAACCCGATCGTCGGCGCGGCGGTGTTCGCCGCCTCGCAGGTGCTGGGGCCGCTGTGGAGCAAGATTTCGCTGATTCGCTACCATATCGGCGGCGATCTCGACCAGCCGAAGATCAATGAGGTACAGCGTAAGTCAAAGGAGGATAAGGCGTCATGAGGAATGCTAACGTTGCGTTGTTGCAGTTGTGCAGTGGCGATCAGGTGCGCGATAACCTGGCCCAGATTGAACAGCAGATTAAGCAGCTCAATGCCGGGGTAAAACTGGTCATGACGCCGGAGAACGCGCTGCTGTTCGCCAACTCCGCAGCCTACCGCCAACAGGCGGAAAAACAGGGCGATGGCCCGCTGCAGAATGCGGTGCGCGAACTGGCGCGCCGCTATGGCGTGTGGTTGCTGGTGGGCTCGATGCCGCTCGTCAGCCGTGATAACCCGGAGCTTATCACCACCAGCAGCCTGTTGTTCGACGAGCAGGGCGAGATCCGCGCCCGCTACGACAAGCTGCACATGTTCGATGTGGACATCAACGACGCGCACGGCCATTACCGCGAGTCGGATACCTACCAGCATGGGCAGCACCTGACGGTGGTGGATACGCCGGTCGGGCGTTTGGGCATGACCATATGCTACGATCTGCGCTTCCCCGCGCTGTTCCAGGCGCTGCGGGCGCAGGGCGCCGAACTGATTTCGGTGCCGGCGGCCTTTACGCGGGTAACCGGCGAGGCGCATTGGGAAATCCTGCTGCGCGCCCGAGCGATCGAGAACCAGTGCATGATCCTGGCGCCGGCGCAGGTGGGGCGCCACGGGCCGACCCGTCGCACCTGGGGCCACACGCTGGCCGTCGACGGCTGGGGCAAGGTACTGGCCGAGAACCCGGACGCCGTGGCGGCACTGAAGGTGCGCGTGGACGCCGCAAGCCTGAAAAATATTCGTGCGCAGATGCCGGTGCTGCAGCACAACCGATTCCAGACGTCGCTGACGGCGCCGTCTGACAAGTTATCCTCCAATCAAGAGTGAAACCATTATGAGTCTGACGTTTGTCAGTGAGCAGTTACTCGCTACCAACAAGCTGAGTCATCAAGACCTGTACTCGGTACTGGGTCAACTGGCAGAACGCCGTATCGACTACGCCGATCTCTATTTTCAGTCCAGCTATCACGAAGCCTGGGTGATCGAGGACGGTATCATCAAGGATGGCTCTTACAATATCGATCAGGGCGTCGGCGTGCGCGCCGTCAGCGGTGAGAAGACCGGGTTCGCCTATGCCGATCAGATCACTCTGAATGCGCTGCAGCAGAGCGCCCTGGCGGCGCGCAGCATCGTGCGCGAGCAGGGCGACGGGCGGGCGCATACCCTGGGCGAAATCGGTTATCGAGCGCTGTACCCGCTGCTCGATCCGCTGCAAAGCCTGCCGCGCGAAGAGAAAATCGCCCTGTTGCACCGCGTCGACAAGGTGGCGCGCGCCGCCGATGCGCGGGTGCAGGAAGTGAACGCCAGCATCACCGGCGTTTACGAGCAGGTGTTGGTGGCCGCCACCGACGGCACGCTGGCGGCGGACGTTCGCCCGCTGGTGCGCCTTTCCGTCAGCGTGCTGGTGGAGCAGGACGGCAAGCGTGAGCGCGGCTCCAGCGGCGGCGGCGGCCGTTTCGGCTATGACTACTTCCTGGAAACCGTCGACGGCGACGTGCGCGCCGACGCTTACGCTAAAGAAGCGGTGCGCATGGCGCTGGTCAACCTCGGCGCGGTAGCGGCGCCGGCCGGCAATATGCCGGTGGTGTTGGGCGCCGGCTGGCCGGGCGTGCTGCTGCACGAAGCGGTGGGCCATGGCCTGGAAGGCGACTTCAACCGGCGCGGCACCTCGGTGTTCAGCGGCCATATGGGCGAGCGGGTGGCGTCTGAGCTGTGTACCGTGGTGGACGACGGCACCCTGCAAGGGCGCCGCGGTTCGCTGGCGATCGACGACGAAGGCGTGCCGGGCCAGTACAACGTGCTGATCGAAAACGGCGTGCTGAAAGGCTACATGCAGGACAAGCTCAACGCGCGCCTGATGGGCGTCGCGCCGACCGGCAACGGCCGCCGCGAGTCCTACGCGCATCTGCCGATGCCGCGCATGACCAACACCTACATGCTGGCGGGTAAATCGACGCCGGAAGAGATCATCGCCAGCGTTGAATACGGCCTGTACGCGCCGAACTTTGGCGGCGGCCAGGTGGATATCACCTCCGGCAAGTTCGTGTTCTCCACCACCGAAGCCTATCTGATCGAGAAGGGCCGCATCACTAAACCGGTGAAGGGGGCGACGCTGATCGGCTCCGGCATCGAGGCGATGCAGCAGATCTCGATGGTCGGCAACGATCTGGCGCTCGATAAAGGCGTGGGCGTGTGCGGCAAAGAAGGCCAGAGCGTGCCGGTGGGCGTCGGCCAACCGACGCTGAAACTGGACACGCTCACCGTCGGCGGCACGGCGTAATTTTTCCTCCAGGGGCCACGCGTTGGCCCCTCAATCATGCTCCATTTTGCGGCCTTTCTCGCATTCGTAACGCTAAGCGCGGCAGGACGCCGTAGCCTGCACGATATAATGGAATAAAATTGACGTGGCGAAAAAACAGAGCAATACGATGATGACGCGTCTGGCTATACCCGCCCGGCGTTGGCTGCTGGCGCTGGGCGTCCTGTCCCTGACGGGCTGCGCCCGCTCCGATGCGCTGTGGGGCGTGGTCGATAAGCTTTGCATGGCCAATTATCAGCAAAAGCGCGATCCGGCGCCCTGTGAGCAGATTTATATGCCGCAGGGGAAGGCCCAGGGCTTTAGCGTGCTGCAAAATCCGCGTTACCCCTATCATTTTATTCTGGTTCCGACGGCGCCGCTCTCCGGCATCGAAAGCCCGCAGCTGTTGGCCGGGGAACGGACGGACTATTTTGGCTATGCCTGGCTGATGCGTTATCGGCTGGCCGCCGAATATGGCGGGCCGGTGCCGGATGATATGTTGGGCATGGCGATCAACTCCGCATACGGCCGCAGCCAAAACCAATTGCATATTCACCTGACCTGTCTGCGTGAGGACGTGCGGCGTCAATTGCAGGCGGAACGTCCCTACATACAGGAACAATGGCGGCCCTTGCCGGATAAGCTGTTGCGCCACACCTACTACGCGCGCCGCGTGATGCAGCCAACCGCGATGGGCGTTTACCCGATTAAGGATCTGGCGGATTATTTCCATCTGTCGCCGCCGCAGATGGCGGAATATGGCGTGGCGTTAGTGCCCACTACGTTTGGCGGCCAACGGGGGTTTATTTTGCTGGCCTCGAAGCGCGGCTGGGACGTCGGCAACCGCGCTTCGGTAGAATCGCTGCTGGATAAAGAGTGCGCGATTTTGCCGCGTTAATTTTGCGACATAAAATGACGCAGGTGAGAGCGGCGAAGCATCGCTCTCACCTCGTTGTCCCTACCTGAACCGCGCATCCCGCGCAAACAGAAAAGCGGCTTCCCGCTGGCGAGCATCGGCTTGTGCCTGATCCCCCTGATAGCGCAAGATCATGATCAGCGTGGCGTAGACGTTGGCGTCGATGCGGTGCTGCAGATAGGCATTGGCCCACTGCCGATAGCCGGTCAACAGGGCATCATCGCGCGTTTGGTTATAGACCAGCAGCGCGTGAGATTGCTCGTCGAAGGTTTTGCGCTCCCGGTAGATCCAGGCGGCCGGCGGCGGCATCTGCTCGATGCTGTCGATGTTGGCCAGCATAGTGCGCTCCGACTGAGTGAGCGCCATGCGCCCTTGCCAGGCGAAGGCCGCCATCACCAGCACGCCGAGCGCCGCAAGCGCCACCGGCAGGCTCAGGGCTTTGGCGAACGGCAGCGGGCGGGGCTCGCCGGTTTGGCCGTCCAGCAGCGCCAGCAGCAGCAGAAACGCCAGCCAGTGCGGCGCAGACAGATAGAAAGGGTATTCCAGCTGAGTGTGTATCAGCATCGGCAGCAGCACCAGGAACAGGCCGACGCGCGCACCGTTCTGCTGTTCTCGATCCCGTTGCCAGGCGCTTTTCAGCAGCCGTACGCCGGCGGCAAGGACGATAGCGATACCCGCCAGCGCCGTCAGGCCGCCCTCGACCCACCACAGCAGGATTTCATTGTGCGGATGCCCGGCGACTTCCAGCACTTCTCTCCAGGGCATTGTCTGCAGGCGGAAGTGCGCGAAGCTGTATTCAAAGCCGCCGTAGCCCCAGCCCAGCAGCGGCTTGGCCAGGATCATGGCGCCGACGTCGTGCAGCATGGTCAGGCGCGCGCTGTTGGAAAGCTCCCGTCCGATCAGGCCAGCGCGGCCATCCAGACCAAAACCGGTGAACAGCACCGTCAGACCGATCGCGGCGCCCAGCAGCAGCGCGCCGCCGGCCCAGCGGCTTGCGGCCGGGCGTTGGCGGGCAAAGCGCCACAGCAGCAGCGCCGCCGCCAATGCGGCCCCCAACCAGGCGGCGCGCGACTGGATCAGCACCAGCAGGGCGGAGAAAGCGGCCAGCAGCGCGAGCAGCGGGATTTGCCGCCGTGTCGGCGCAGAGAAGGGAGCCAGCAGCAGCCAGAGCGCCAAAGCCAGCCCGGTGGCGATAAAGCTGCCCAGCACGTTCGGCTGCTGAAAGACGCCGTAGACCCGGCCGCCGTTAGGGGATACCCAGGCCAGCGCGGGGGCGAACAGCTGTAAAGCCGCCAACAACGCCTGAATGCCGACGGCAAACAACAGGCCGAACAGCAGCAGCTCGCGCTGCCGTGCGGTGACGCGCAGCTGCAGGCAGGCGACATAGAACAACCAACCGCCGAGCAAACCGGCGCAGCGCCACAGGGCGTCTTCGCGCCATTCGGGGCGGGTATACAGCAACGGCAGCGCCAGCACGGCGATGCCGAGCAGCAACAGGCGCGCGGTGGGCGTGAGCGAAAGGTGGATGCGACCCAGGCAAACGGTAAACGTCACGATCAGCGTAGTGAGCGCCATGACGCCCCAGGCCAGAATGTTTTGCGGCAGCGCCAGACCGTCGCCGCCCATGTTGGGATGATAGACCGGCAGGACCGCCGCCATCCAGATCAGCAGCAGGGGCAGCACGGCGATGGTCGCTGCGTTAGCGGGAGATTTATCGGCCATGGTTAACCTGCCAAGGCCTGATAGCGTTTATTAAATGCATGCTTTGATTATTCCCTATCCTTTATCCTGGTGTTGAAATGCGTGTAATGTTGAAATCGAAAATGTCTCACGGGAAATTTAAACCGTCTTTATGGTAAAGCGATAAATAATGTTTGCCCTGAGAATGCGCGAGGCTGTTTGCCCAAAGAAAGGTTAAGCCGTATTTTTCACTCGCAAAAGGCATTTTTGTTGTTTGCAAAAACAGACGCGCTATTTTCTCAAATCTATTGTGATTCAGTCAATTTTTAATCTTAATGTTGTTTTTATTAATTAAAATCAATGGGTTGTTTGTGGTTCTTGCGTGTGTGGATATCGTGGGGTATCCCGGCAACGGCCTAGATTGGCAGGCAGTGTGAAGAATAAAAGAGGTATCTGCTTGTTTAATTGATGCCGTCAATGGCGGCGTGACGGTGGAGATTTACTTCATCGTTTTCCATTGCTGATTTTTAAATTCAATGTGATTTTCATGGTTTTAATTTTATTAAGATTCTTCCTGTCTTTATCTGTTTTTTTAAATTTTCATGAAATAATTTATTATTAGGATTGTTCTGCTGCATTGGAAATAAAAGCGGTTATGACTTGAGCCTCCCCGTTGCCGCGGCAGAATACAGACTAACGCGCCTGCCCAAGCGCGTTAATCTCGTCTCTTGTGCGCTTACTCCACGTCGCCGATCCGCTCCAGCGCATCCACCACCAGATCCCAGAATTTATCCTGATCCAGTTTGACCGCGACCTGGGTGTGGCAGTCCGGCGGCGGCGGCGCGCGGAAGTCCGCGACCGTCATGCCCAACGTCAGGGTGCCGGTCAGCTCGATATCCACCGGCACTTTGCGCACCGACATAACGCTCGGATCGATCACATAGGCCACTGCGCAAGGATCGTGCACCGGCGGGGCGCTGAAGCCCTGCGCCTGTTGGTACATACGGCCAAAGAATGCCAGCAGTTCGCCGACGAAGGTGGCCGGCCGGGTGCCGAGGGTGGCGATGCGTTCGCAGACTGCCGGCGTGGCCAGCGCCTGGTGGGTGAGATCCAGCCCGACCATGGTCAGCGGCCATTTTTCATTGAACACGATGTGCGCCGCCTCGGGATCGATTTTGATATTGAACTCCGCCACCGCGCTCCAGTTGCCCACATGATAGCCGCCGCCCATCAGCACCACTTCCTTGACCCGCTCGGCAATGCGCGGCTCTTTACGCACCGCCATGGCGATATTGGTCAGGCCGCCGGTCGGCACCAGCGTCACGCTGCCGGGCGGGTGGGCCATCACGGTATCGATGATCAGATCCACCGCGTGGCGCGAGTCCAGCTGCAGGTGAGGCTCCGGCAGCACCGGGCCATCGAGGCCGGAGTCGCCGTGAATGTCGGGTGCCACTTCGATATTGCGCACCAGCGGGCGCGGGCAGCCGGCGGCGAAGGGCACGCCGGTGATATTGGCGATGCGCGCCACCGCGAGGGCGTTGCGCGTCACTTTGTCCAGCGTTTGGTTACCCACCACGGTGGTGACCGCCAGCAGGTCGATCTGCGGATTGCCCCAGGCCAGCAGCAGGGCGATGGCGTCGTCATGCCCCGGGTCACAGTCCAGTATGATTTTTTTCATGGTTATTCCTGATGCAGGGAGAGGTGCCCGCAGCATAACGCAGCGCAGCGGCGTGGGATAATGCCGATGATGCTTTTGTTAACGGCATCAAAGCCTTGCCATTATTACGATGTAATGAAACGTAAATCCTCATCGCCGGGCTTTACCCTGGAGTTTACTCCAGGGTTTACAGTGAGCTTCAGCGTGAATGCACAGAGGAGAGGCGGGATGAGCTTACTGAAAAGGTTGTTGGGGCAAGGCGGTATTAACGGCGGTCATCAGCGTGCGAGCCACGGCGGTGGGCATCATGGCAACCGCTATAACCAGCATGGCGAGCCGGGGCCGCAGTGCCCGGAATGCCGGGCCGTGAATAAATCGGGCGCGCGTTATTGCCACCGCTGCGGCCAGCCGTTTGCCGCGGCGAGCGCCACCTGCGGACAGTGCGCCGCGCCGCTGCCGCCGGGGAGCCGCTTTTGTCCGCAGTGCGGCGGCGGTGTGCCGTGAATCGGGGCGGCTGGACGGTCGCGCTGCTGCTCGGCGCCATGGCGCTGTGGACGTTGCTGGCCTGGGGCGTATCCGGCCTGCTGACCTGGCTGCCGACGTTGGCGGAGGCGGCCGGAAACGCAACGTTGCCGGTGAACGGTGCGCTGAGCCTGGTGCCGCAGACGGTGTTGGACACCTGGCTGCCGTGGCTGAAACAGCTGGGCAGCGGGCTGGCGAGCTATTTTCCTCTGCTGCTGGCCTGGGCGGGCTACGCCGTCTGGCTGCTGTGGGGCATCGGCATGTTGGCGCTGATGCTGCTGGCCGCGCTGGCGCGCCGCTATTTAAGCGCTGCTCAGCGATAGCCCTGATAGACCGCCGCTACGCGTTCGAAATAGTCGGTTAAATAGTTGATGCACACCTGTACCTTCAGCGGCAGTTTGTCCTTCTCGGTATAGAGCGCGTAGATCGGCCGCGGATCCGAATGGTAGCTTTTGAACAGGATCTCGATCTCGCCGCGTTTGATCTCTTCGATCACCCACATCAGCGGGGCGTAGGCGATGCCGGCGCCGTTTTTCAGCCAACGGATCATGGTGGAGGAGTCGTTGGTGACGAAGCGCCCCTGCGGGGAAATGCGCGTGGTGATGCCTTCCGGCGACATCAGTTCGAATTCGCTGTCGGGCCGCACGCTGTACTCCAGCCAGGAAAAGTTGACCATGTCGCTCGGCTTCTGCGGCGTGCCGTGCTGGCTCAGGTAGCTTTTGGCGGCGCACACCACCATCGGCATCTGCCCCAGGCGGCGCGAGAACAGACTCGAGTCTTGCAGCGCGCCGGTGCGGATCACCAGATCCAGACCGTCGGTGATCAGATCCGGCGCCGGTATACCGGTCACCAGGTTGACCGTCAGACCCGGGTACTCTTTCATCATCTCGGCGGTCATGTTCGCCAGCACGTTTTGCGCCATGGTGGACGAGCTGCCGATGCGCAGCGTGCCGGCGGGCGTATTGTTAAACGCGTACAGCTGCTCATGCACTTCGCTGACTTCCTGCAGCATGCGTCGGCAGCCCTGATAGTAAATCTTGCCGGCCTCGGTTAGGCCGATGCTGCGCGTGCTGCGGTTCAACAGCTTGACCTGCAGCTCATTTTCCAGTTTCGAGACGGTTTGGCTGATCGATGAAACGCTCATGTCGAGTTGGCGCGCGGCCGCGGTAAACGACCCGAACTCAACCACTTTGGCGAATACCGACATGCGTTTTAATCTTTCCATTATTCACTCTGGCTTAAAAGTGATTTAGATCACAGATTGTTGATGCCTTGATAGTAAGCAGGCTAATATAACGTGGTCGGGTGAATAGACCTCACCAACGTGCGAGAGCGAGCGGCGACGTCATCCTGCCGCTCCTCCGGCACCCTCGCAATCCCTGTCGTGGATGTCTGCCCCAAAGTTTAACCTTTTTTCGGGTTCGTGACCTGGACAAGCTGCCTGGTCAAGATTTGTGGCGCGCGCACGCTAAAATGTAAAGAGAATGTGAATGGCGAGACCTGTCTTTCCCCGGCGCAGTGAACAATAAGGAAAAAGTGATGAGTTTGCTTCCGGTTATGGTCATCTTCGGACTGTCGTTTCCGCCGGTGTTTTTCGAGCTGCTGGTGTCGCTGGCGCTGTTTTTTCTCTTGCGCCGCCTGCTGCAGCCGACGGGGATTTACGATTTTGTCTGGCATCCGGCGCTGTTTAATACCGCGCTGTATTGCTGCTTGTTTTATCTGATTTCGTGTCTTTTTGTTTGAGGTCGCTGTGAAAAATTTTTCGATAAAAATAACCCGAATCGCGATCACTTTGATTCTTGTGCTGCTGGGCATTGCCGCGGTATTCAAGGCCTGGGTGTTCTACACCGAGTCGCCGTGGACGCGTGACGCCAAGTTTACCGCCGACGTGGTGGCGATCGCGCCGGACGTCAGCGGCCTGCTGACCGACGTGCCGGTGGTGGACAACCAACTGGTCAAGAAAGGCCAGGTGCTGTTCGTGGTCGATCGGCCGCGTTATGAGCAGGCCTTGGCGGAAGCCGGCGCCGACGTCGCCTACTATCAGACGCTGGCGGCGGAAAAACGGCGTGAGGCCGGCCGCCGCGTGAAGTTGGGCGTGCAGGCGATGTCGCAGGAAGAGATTGACCAGTCGAACAACTCGCTGCAGACCGTGCAGCACCAGCTGGCGAAGGCCATTGCGGCGCGCGAGCTGGCGCAGTTGGATCTGGAGCGCACCACGGTGCGCGCCCCGGCCGATGGCTGGATCACCAACCTCAACGTACACGCCGGTGAATACATCACCCGCGGGTCGGTCGCGGTGGCGCTGGTGAAGAAAGATTCCTTCTACATCCTGGCGTACCTGGAAGAGACCAAGCTGAACGGCCTGAATAAGGGCGATCGCGCGGAGATTACCCCGCTCGGCAGCAACCGCATCATGCATGGCACCGTCGATAGCGTGGCGGCGGCGGTGAACAACAGCAGCAGCACGGTGAACAACAAAGGGTTGGCCTCGATCGACAGCAACCTGGAGTGGGTGCGCCTGGCGCAGCGCGTGCCGGTGAAGATCCTGCTGGACGCCAAGGACCAACAGCATCCGTACCCGGCCGGCACCACCGCCACCGTGGTGATCGTCGGCAAGAACGATCGCAATGCCGACAGCGGCTCGCCTTTTGTGCGCCTGATGCACCGGCTGCGTGAGTTCGGCTAATGAGCAGCCCAACCTTTATCCGGCTGAGATTTGCCTTCAAACTCAGCTTCGCGATTGTGTTTGCGCTGTTCGTCGGCTTCCATCTCAATCTGGAAACCCCGCGCTGGTCGGCGATGACCGCCGCCATCGTCGCCGCCGGCCCGGCCTTTGCCGCCGGCGGTGAACCCTTCTCCGGCGCCATTCGCCATCGCGGCTGGCTGCGCATCATCGGCACCTTTATCGGCTGCTTCGTCGGCCTGCTCATCATCATCACCACCGCCCGCGCGCCGGTAGTGATGCTGATGCTGTGCTGCATGTGGGCCGGTTTCTGCACCTGGCTCTCTTCGCTTATCAAGGTGGAGAACTCCTACGCCTGGGGGCTGGCCGGCTATACCGCGCTGATCATCATCGTGACGGTCGCCACCAGCGAGGCCCACCTGCTGGAAGCGCCGCAGTTCGCCATCGAGCGTTGCAGCGAGATCGTGCTGGGGATCGTCAGCGCCGTGTTGGCCGATCTGCTGTTTTCGCCGCGTTCGATCAAGCAGGACATCGATCGGGCGGTGGATAAGCTGCTGGTGGATCAATACCGCCTGATGCAGATGTGCATCAGCCATGCCGATAAAGAGGACATCGACCGCGCCTGGAGCAATCTGGTGAAGAGCACCACGGCGCTGGACGGCATGCGCAACAACCTGATGATGGAATCCTCGCGCTGGCAGAAGGTCAACCGACGGGTGAAAGCGCTGCATACCCTGTCGCTGACGCTGATCACCCAGGCCTGTGAAACCTATCTGATCTTGTTGAATCACCCGCAGGCGCTGAAAGAAAGTTTGCGGGAACAGCTGATGGTTCCGGCGGAGACCCCGCAGGAAATCCACAAGCGCATGAAGCTGTTGCGCCAGGTGCTGACCACGCATCGCTCCGAGGAAACGCTGCCGACCATCACCGGCTGGGTCGGCGCGGCGACGCGCTACCTGCTGCTGTCGAAAGGCGTGCACACCAACTGCAGCATCAGCGCGGTGGAAGAGGGCGTATTGAGCAATGAAACCGTGGTCAAGCCGACCTCGGCGGAAGGGCATCACGCGATGATCAACGGCCTGCGCACCTTTGTGGCGACGGCCTTCGGCTGCCTGCTGTGGCTGTGGACCGGCTGGACGTCCGGCAGCGGTTTTATGGTGATCATTGCGGTGATCACCTCGCTGGCGATGCGCACCCCGGCGCCGCGCATGGTGGCGATGGATTTCGTGCTGGGCATGCTGGCGGCAATCCCGGTCGGTTCTCTGTTCTTCATGGTGATCCTGCCGGCGACCCAGCAGAGCATTTTGCTGCTGTGTCTCAGCCTAGGCCTGCTGGCGTTTTTCATCGGCATCGAGGTGCAGAAGCGGCGGCTCGGTTCGCTGGGGCTGTTGGCGGGGACCATCAACATTCTGGTGCTGAGCAACCCGATGGAGTTCAACGTGACCCAGTTTCTCGACGGGGCGCTGGGCCAGTTCCTCGGCAGCTGCGTCGGGCTGATGGTGCTGCTGCTGATCCGCGATAATTCGCGCGAACGCACCGGCCGCACGTTGCTCAACCAGTTCGTCAGCAGCGCGGTGTCGGCGCTGACCACCAAGGCGGCGCGCCGTCGGCAAAACCACCTGCCCGCGCTGTATCAGCAGCTTAATCAGCTGCTGATGATGTTCCCGAACGACATCGCCAAGTATCGTCTGGCGCTGAACCTGATCATCGCCCACCAGCGCATGCAGCGAGCGGAAATTCCGGCCAGCGAAGAGCTGTCGGCCTTCCACCGCCAGATCCGCAGCACCGCCGATCGGGTGGTCTCCGCCAAGAACGACGTCAAGCGCGCCTACTACTACGATCGCTTGCTGGGCGAAATGAACGAGTACCAACAGAAGCTGGTCGACAATCAGGCGCCGCTCAGCGTCACCGGGCCGGTGAAACGCCTGGCCGACATGTTGCACCGCTACCGCCACGCCTTGATCGATTGATGCGTTCCCTCCTGTTGCGCCGCGCTGTGCGGCGCCTTCCCTGACTATACTGTAAGCAGTCGTTGTTCGGCGGGCCGTCTCAGAGCAGGCGGCTCGTTTTCAGAGAGACTCCGAGTGCCAGAACGGCTGGAAAGTGGCATCATTGATATGAATGGATGAAACCCTCACCGCCGCGAAAACGCAACGTGTCGGTCATCTTAGTTTCATCCAGCTCGACTATATAGCTAACTAGCCTGGGGGAGCTGCGGTGCCTCCGGCGGCATAATTTCAGGGAATGTCATGAACAAGCGGATTCTGTTGGCGATTGTCATCGCCGTGGTCATCGCCGTCTTCAGCGCGTTGCGCGGCAACGAGCACCGTGCGATCGGCGGCAATGCGGCGGTGGTGCAAGCCCCGGCGGGGCAGCAACAGAGCATCGATCGGCTCACGCAGCAGCAAACGGTGGTGAGTTACCTGCAGCAGCATCAGCGGCTGCCGGATTATTACATCACCAAGAAGCAGGCGCGCGAGCGGGGCTGGGACCCGCGTTCAGGCAACCTCTGTTCGGTATTGCCGGGCAAGGCGATTGGCGGCGATCGATTTTCTAACCGTGAAGGGCAACTGCCGAGCGCCGGCGGCCGGGTCTGGCGTGAAGCGGACATCAATTACCAGTGTGGCCGGCGCGGCGCCGATCGCCTGCTGTATTCGAGCGACGGTCTGATCTTCGTCTCGCGTGACCATTACAAAAACTTCATTCGTGTGGAGTGAGTTTGATGGCAAAAGTAGAGTTTGATTTTGAGCAGATCCATGATGTGCCGGCCTTCTACCGCGATTTCGCGCATAAGTTTGCGCTGGACGAGGGGTTTGGCGCCAACCTCGACGCGCTGTGGGACGTGGTGACCGGCGATATCGGTCTGCCGGTGGAAATCGAGTTCACCCACCTCAATGCCCGCAGCAAGCGTCGTTTTGGCGCGATCATTCTGCTGTTTGAAGAAGCGGAAGAAGAGCTGGAAGGCAGCCTGCGTTTCAATATCCGCGAAAGCAGCGGCGAACCGGCGCATCACCGGGGATGAAACGGGTTCATCCCGGGATGGCGGCGGCGCTTAGTCAGCCGCTTCGGCCAGCTCGCGCAGGTATTGGAAGATCTGGCGGTAAGCCTTAGGCGGCTTGTTGGCGGCCTTCTCTTTCTGCGCATTGCGCACCAGTGAACGCAGCTGTTGACGATCGGCGGCCGGATACAGATCCAGGATCGACGGAATGACGTCATCGCCTTCTTCCACCAGGCGGTCGCGCAGCGCTTCCAGCTTATGGAACAGCGAAACCTGCTGGTTGTGGCGGTTTTTCAGCTTGTCGAGCGCGGTCTGGATCGGCTCGATATCGCGGGCGCGCAGCATCTTGCCGATCAGCTGCAGCTGACGGCGACGGCCTTCTTTCTTGATCTTCTGCGCCAGCTCGATGGCGGCGCGCAAATCTTCGTCCAACGGAATGCGATCCAGCGCGTTTTTGCCCAGATCGACCATTTCGGCCCCCAGGTCTTTCAGCGCTTCGGCATCACGTTTAATTTCACTTTTACTGACCCAGATAATCTCGTCATCGTCCTCGTTTTCATTCTCCGGGACATCGTCGAGCCAGTCTTCAGGCTGTTTGTTCATGGTAGGCTCCGTTAAAAAGAGGCTAATCCTAACAGGTTGCCGGCTTTATGCGAAATTCAACGCGGTTCCTGTTAGACTCAACGGCAGAGATCTCAGGATTTTTGCGCGCCGCCCCGCGTGCACAACTACGCCGCTCCGGCACTTTTCTCAACGATTTTCTGATTAATTATGGCAGATTGATGAAAGTAGTCACTCAAGTTGCAGAACAGCGCAAGGCGCTGGAACAGGCCGTTTCTCAGGCTCTGGAGCTGGCATGCGCCGGTTCCGACGCGGCGGAAGTCGCGGTCACCAAATCGACCGGTATCAGCGTCAGCACCCGCTTCGGCGAGGTGGAAAACGTCGAGTTCAACAGCGATGGCGCGCTGGGCATCACCGTGTATCACCGTCAGCGCAAAGGCAGCGCTTCTTCCACCGATCTCAGCCCGGATGCCATCGCCCGCACCGTACAGGCGGCGCTGGACATCGCGCGTTACACCTCTGAAGATCCCTGCGCCGGCCCGGCGGAGAAAGATTTGTTGGCGTTTGAGGCGCCGGATCTCGATCTGTTCCACCCGACCGAGCTGGACGCCGAGCGCGGCATCGAGCTGGCGGCGCGCGCCGAGCAGGCTTCGCTGGCGGCGGACAAACGCATTACCAACACCGAAGGCGGCAGCTTCAACAGCCACTACGGCATCAAGGTGTTCGGCAACAGCCACGGCATGCTGCAAAGCTACTGTTCCAGCCGTCATTCGCTGTCCAGCTGCGTCATTGCGGAGCAGGACGGCGACATGGAGCGGGATTACGCTTACACCATCGGCCGTGCGATGGGCGATCTGCACAGCCCCGAGTGGGTGGGGCAGGAGTGTGCCCGCCGCACGCTGGCGCGTCTCGCGCCGCGTAAACTGTCGACCATGAAGGCGCCGGTGCTGTTCGCCTCCGAAGTGGCCACCGGGCTGTTCGGCCATCTGGTGGGGGCCATCAGCGGCAGCAGCGTCTACCGCAAATCCACTTTCCTGCTGGACGCGCTCGGCAAGCAGATCCTGCCGTCGTGGCTGACCGTCGAGGAACACCCGCATCTGCTGAAAGGGCTGGCATCAACGCCGTTCGACAGCGAGGGCGTGCGCACCCAACGGCGCGATATCGTCAAGGATGGCGTGCTGCAAACCTGGCTGATGACCAGCTACTCGGCGCGCAAGCTTGGCCTGCACAGCACCGGCCATGCCGGCGGCATCCATAACTGGCGTATTGCCGGGCAGGGCGCAGACTTCGCCGGCATGCTGAAACAGCTTGGCACCGGCCTGGTGGTTACCGAATTGATGGGCCAGGGCGTCAGCGGCGTCACCGGCGATTATTCTCGCGGCGCCGCCGGTTTTTGGGTGGAAAATGGCGAGATCCAGTACCCTGTCAGCGAGATCACCATCGCCGGCAACCTGAAAGACATGCTGCGCAACATCGTCAGCGTCGGCAGCGATATCGAAACCCGCAGCAATATCCAGTGCGGTTCGGTGCTGCTGCCGGAAATGAAGATCGCCGGCCAGTGATCCTCTGTGCGGTCGGCGCCCGCCGGCCGCGCGTTATCCCGTCTCAACCTTGCTTACAAATCTCCGGTTTCGATTTTGCCCGGCCTTGCCTATGGTAGCGGTGGGTTAACTAAAACAATAACTGGAAGGTGAGCAAACATGCAGAATACCCTGAAAGCGCTGGCGGCGTTGACGCTGCTGGCGGCCAGTTCGCTGGCGGCCGCCGCCGATCTGGGCGACGATATGGACACCCTGGCGGAAAACTACAAAACGGTGCTGAATACCGACTCCGCCGCCACCCTCAAACAGAGCCTGCAGAACATGCGCGCCGCCGCGCAGGATGCCAAGCAGGGTACTCCGCCGAAACTGGAGAGCAAAGCCGCCGACAGCCCGGAGATGAAAGATTTCCGCAGCGGGTTGGATACCCTGATCGGCCAGATCGATCAGGCGCTGGCGCTGGCCAATCAGGGCAAAGTCGCCGAAGCCAAGCAGCTGGCGCAGGGCTTCAAGCAGACCCGCGACGCCAATCACAAGAAATTCCGCTAACCCGTCAACCGTCGCGCCCGTCTTCCGTCAGATAGGAGGAGGGCGCCTGCCCCAGCACGCGGCGAAACATGGTTGAAAACGCCGCGCTGCTGTCATATCCCATCTCCATGGCCACCTGCGTCACGCTGCGCCCTTCGGCCAGCAGCGCCAGCGCCAGCACCACGCAGGCGCGCTGACGCCATTGCGAAAAAGGCAGGCCGGTCTGCGCCCGAAAGAAGCGGCTGAAGGTGCGAATGCTCATGTACAGACGAGGGGCCCATTGCTGCGCGGAGTCGTGGGCGTCGGGGTGCTGCAAAAAGGCGCGGCACAGCTCGCCCAGCCGAGGATCGGCGGGCAGCGGGATGTGCAACGGCAAGGGTTGCAGCCGGGCCAGCTCGTGCAGCAGCAGCGTCGCCAGCGCCCCGTCGCGTCCCTCCCGCTCATACTCCAGCGGCATGTCCACCGCCGCCATCAACAGCTGGCGCATCAGCGGGGTGACGCTAACCACCTGGCAAACCTGAGGCTGTTCGGCGGGCAACGCGCCCGGTTCGAGGTACAGACTGCGGGTAGTGACGCCGACCATCCTCACCGCGTGCGGCATCTGCGGCGGCAGCCACACCGCGTGTTGCGGCGGGACGATCCAATTGCCTTGCTGCGTGAAAACGTGCATGACGCCGGTGGCGCCGTACAGCAACTGCGCGCGCCGGTGGCTGTGCATCGGCAGCAAATGCCCCGGCGGATAATCGGTGCCGATGGCGATCACCGCGCGCGCTACGTGGTCGATGTCATCAATGCGGACGTTGCGCATGTGTCCCCTTTGGCGGCAGGTTGGCCGAAACGCAATGATAGTTGGCCTTTCATATAAAGCAAGCCAGCGGCGGTCGCCCTACTATCGGGGCAGAAAAATAACGCTTGTCCGGGGCGCCGTTATTTTATCGGCCATAAAGCCCGCGCAAGTTTTCACACCGGGGTGAGAAGAAGGTTTTCGTTCTCGCAATACAAGAAGTTAATAAGGAATAAATCGTCATTTTATTCCAACACCTGAAGCAATAGTTCTTAGCGCAGTTCAATGACTATAAGGTGATATTTCATGTATAAGTTCGGTGTGATTGGCGGCGGAGCCGCCGGCATCTCTTTTGCGTATAACTTTATAAAAAATAAGTCGGTTAATCATTGCAAAAGGCCGCTTTCCCTGACGGTGTTCGACAAGCAGGGCTTCAAGGGCGGTATGGCATACAGCAGCGATTTTGACAGCCATATATTAAATATGACGCCAGAAAATATGTCGGCGGATATTTTCGACGACGCGCACTTCGTCGATTGGATCGCCATGCATTTCCCGCAGTTTTGCCAGGATCGTTATCCGCCGCGTTGGCTGTATCGGGAATATCTCGATTTTATTCGCGACATGACGATGTATATGGCGGCGGACAGCAACGTGGCGCTGAATTTCGTGACCGCCGAAGTGAATGCCATTGCGCCGCACGAGGCAGGCTATCGGCTGACCACCGCCTGCGGCGCCGCCGAACAGATGAACGCGCTGGTGCTATGTTCTGGGCATAACCCGCCGGAATGTCTCTATCCGGTGGACGGGGTGATCGCTTATCAGGCCCACCGGGATCTGCCGCCGATCAACCCTTACTCAACCATCGGCGTGATCGGCTGCAGCCTGACGGCGATCGACGCCATCGTTGAACTGATGGAGCGCCTGGGGGCTACCGATATCTGCGCCCTGTCGCGTTCGGGCCTGTTCCCCAGCGTGCAACCGGCGTTGATGCGTCCGCCGCCGGAGGCGTTTGTTGAGGGGCTGCGGCGCTTTGTCGCCGGTAACGATTTTATTGATGCGCATCAGCTGGTGCATGCGATCAACGCCGCGCTGGCGCGTCACTATCCGGGGCCGGAACGGTTGACGGTGCTCTCGGCGCTGGGGGAAAGGCGCGATTGCTACCGCGATCTGGCGGACAGCCTCGACCGGGCGCGCTTTGCCCGGGAGCACATCTGCAGCTACCTGGCGGCGATCCATCCGACGGTGTGCGCCGCCTGGGTCAAAATGGATGCCAACAACCGGCAGATCTTCATGCGCTTTTACAACTCCTCCTGGATGCGCAATCGGCACGCCATGCCGATCAAGAACGCCTACAAGATCGTGGCGGCGTTGGAGAGCCAACGCCTGCGCGCCTGCGGCGGCCTGGCGGATATCAGCAAGGGGGCGGACGGATTTATCCTTCGTTGCCATGAGACGCGGGTGCATGCGCAGTATCTGTTCAACTGCACCACGCCTTCTTATCAACTGCCGCCCAACCGCCTGAGCCATCAACTGCTGCAAGACGGGGTGGTGCAGGAGAACCTGTTCGGCGGCGTGAAGTGCAACCCGCACACACTGAAAATCGCCGATCGCCGCGGCCGCGAGCAGCATCTCTACTCGCTCGGCGCGCCCGCCAAGGGCGACCTTTTTTACACCTCGGCGATGGAATCCATCACGCGAGATATCAGCAAAATCGTGTTTAACAACCCTATTTTCAACGCAAAGAAGGCTGAAGCATGAAAAACGTAGCGCTCTTTGTCGGCAACGACATTTTCTCCTGGCTGGTATGTCAGGATCTGATCGCCGCCCTGAAAGGCGAGTGTGCTTTTACGGTGTATTTCCCCCTGGCGAAAAGCGGCGGCCGCGCCCAGGAGCCGGCGGTTCGCCGCCTGGGGCTGTATGAGCGCGAGGTGCTGAACGATTTCGTGTTCCCGTTCGTTGGCCGCAACGCCGCCGCCTGTGAGGGCGCCTATCAGCCGCCGGCACTGTTCCTGGCCGCCGCCGGGGTCAAAGCGCATCGCGTTCTCGACATCAATGACGCCGCGTTTATCAGCAGCCTGGGTCATATGGACGGGGTGATTTCTTTGCGCTGTTATCAGAAATTTTCCGCCGACTATGTGCGCGCCTTCAGCCAGCGCGGCAAGCTGCTGTGGAACCTGCATCCGGGCAACTTGCCGCGCTATCGCGGGGTGATGACGCTGTTCCGCGCGATGATGAACGGTGACAAGGACTGTGCGGTGACGCTGCATGAAATGGACGAACATTGGGATGCCGGCCCGGTGCTCGCCCGCCTGCCCGCCGAGCTGCGCCACGACCTGTCGTTCCTGGAAAACATGATGTTGTTGGGCGTGCAGAGCGGCACCTTCCTGGCGCGCCAGCTGATGCGGGCGGAACGGAGCGAAGCGATAGCGGCGGAAAAGCAGGGCGATTCGCGCTATTGGGGCTTCCCGGATGCGCAGACGCTGGCGCAGGCGGAACAGGCGGGCATTGAGCTGGTGGATCACGACGCCGTGCGCGAGCAGTATCTGGGGCTGTTTGTCGGCGATCGTTTCCACCCGCTGGCGGGGCAGTTCTGCGCCGGGTTCGACGACTTCGTGCGGGCGCACGGCCATGATTGAAATGTTAATCGTTCTGGGTGCCGGTTTTCTGACCGGCATCACCACCATTCTGTTCGGCTTCGGCGGCGGCTTTGTGGTGGTGCCTTTCGTTTACCATTTGATCTCCGCCTCAGGCGAGCAGCCCGGCCAGGCGATGCATATTGCGGTGGCGACCTCGACGGCGGTGATGATCCTTAACGCGGGGTACGCCACCCTGACCAACTGGCGCAGCGGCAACCTGCTGCGGGAAACCATCGTGCCGCTGATCTTTTTCATCGGCATCGGCGCGGCGCTGGGCGCGTTTGCCTCCTCGCTGCTGGCGGACGGCGTGATCCGCGTGCTGTTCGTGGCCTATATGGCGGTGACCATCGCCGACTGTCTGTTCCGCCGGGGGTTCCTGACCAAACCGGCACGCGCTGAACTTTCCCCTGCCACGCTGTGGGGCGGCGGGCCGCTGATCGGCGGCATCGCCACGCTGCTGGGGGTGGGCGGCAGCGTGATGACCGTGCCGCTGCTGCGCCGCCATGGCTATGACATGAAGTATTGCGTCAGCGCCGCCAACCCGCTGTCGATCCCGGTGGCGGTGATCGGGGCGCTGATGTATATCGTGTTGGGATGGCGCGAGATGAGCGGGCCGCAGTATCTGGGCTACGTCAATCTGAACATTCTGGGGCTGCTGGTGGTGGCGGGGATTGCGGGGATCGTGTTTGCCAGGCGCTGTTTGCCGAAGGTGAGCGATGCGCTGCATGCCAAAATCTACGTGCTGCTGCTGATCGCCGTGCTGATCGCTATCTGCCTCTGAAACAGAAAGGGCGGCCGGATGCCGCCCTGAGAACCGCTTAACGGTGGTATTCGCCCGCCGCTTCCGGCTGGTACAGCAATTCCAGCACTTCAATCCGCGCTTCTTCACCGTTCGGCAATTGCCAGGAGATCTGCTTGCCGACGTGCATGCCGAGCAGCGCTGCGCCCAGCGGCGCCATCACCGACAGCTGATCGTGGCTGTCTTTCAGCGAGGCCGGGTAAACCAGCGTGCGCACGTGCTCTTCATCGGTGTGCAGATCGCGAAAACGCACGCGGCTGTTCATGGTCACCACGTTGGCCGGCATTTTCTCCGGCGGCAGGATTTCCGCGCGATCCAACTCGTCGTTCAGCGCGGCGGCGACGTCGGTGTTGGCAAAGGCCGGTTGTTCCAATAGCGCATCCAGGCGTTCCGCATCCAGCTCATTAATAGTAATGATGGGTTTGGTCATTCCACTCTCCAGTCAAATCAAAGGGCGCCAGTCTGTGCACCCATAAATTCGGAAAAACAACACAAAGCAACACCCCCGCGCCAGAGGAGCGGGGGTGTGGGTAATGTCGATTTGTCCCATTGATAGTAGGCGGTTGGGGCGAGAAAAGAAAGAGATCCCGATCACGAAGGCTTTTATCGTCAATCGAGGCAAAAAAAACCGTTAGCCGGGTTATGTAATTGTTATCTCATTTACTTTTTCGCCTTAACGCCGTTTTGCGAAATGGATCTCCGCGCGTCATTCGATTTCCACTTCGAACTGGAAAAAACCGGTCTCCACAGAAAATCTTACCGGGGGTAGGGTAAAGACATCACAGAAAGCGGGTTATTCAGGTGATGCGCTTTACGGCTTACTGATTAATGTGGGATCTAGGGGTACTGAAAAGTGAATGATGGATCTGCTTCGATAAAAGAAATTGAACAATCCGATATCAGCGAAGCCGGTGAGATCACCGCTCGGGTGCTGGCGGATATTACCGCGATGCTGAATGCTGAGAATATTTATACCAATGCGGTGCAGCAACAGATGCTGGAATCGCATATTCGCGCCATGGTGCTGCGCTCAATAACCGGTGAGCCGTTGCCGGAGGTGGATAAATCACTGTTCGACGAAATTTCCGCCGAGTCCATGCAAATGGCGGAGCGCGTGGTGGATCAGTTTGGCACATTGCCTATCGAAGAAGCCTATTTGCTTTCAGTGCACTTCGAAGTGGCGAAAGATAATAACGCATAGCGGTTAACGCATCGATTTCAATCAGGAGAATATACCATGGGTCAAATTACCGTAGTGATCGGCGATCGTTTGGGCAAAGGGCAAAAAGTCGGCCAGGGCGTTGAAAACGCAGGCGGAAAAGCGGTGGTTATCCCCGGCGTGGCGGCGGATATGAAGCTGGGCGACGTCATGAAAGCGGAAAACGCGCAGCTGGGCATCTCTTTTTGCGGCAGCGGCGGCGCCGGCGCGATTACCGCGCAAACCAAATACGGCTACAAAGCCAAATACGGCATGCGTTCGGTGGAAGAGGGCGTGACGGCAATTAACGAAGGCTGCAATGTGCTGGGGTTCGGCTTTATGGATAAAGAAGAGCTGGGCCAGAAACTGGTGGAAGCCTACGTCAAAAAACATGGCAACCCATAATGAAAGAGCAATATACCACATCGGTAAAGGTGGAGGGTAAAGGCGACAGCAAAGCGAAAGCTTTTGCTTCCGCCTTGGCTAATGTGCAGGGCGCGGTATTAAAGTCCACCAACAATATTCTGCTGCGCATCGAGCCGCAGGACGTCAGCGTGGTGAAAGCGGAAGAGAAAATAACAAAAGAGAAATTTCTTTTCTTCTTTTTGCCGCGTGAAAGAAAGAGCTATGCCGTTTCTCTGGAAATAACCGTGAACGTAACCATTATCAATACCGAGAAGGTTGTCTTCGTCACGAAATAAAAACGTTAGCATAAATGAAAGGGTATACTGATGTTTTTAATCATCTTATTTAAATCGATTATTATCGGTGGGCTGGTGGGGGTTGGCGTAGGGGCCGGCGCCGCACGCATGTTCCACGCGCCGACAACACAGGGCATGGGGGCGTTTCGCACCCTGGGCGAGCTGAACTCCTGCGAGGGCGATCCGGCTTCCCACTTCTCATTCGGTCTGGGCTTCTTCTTCAACGCCTGGGCGTCTTCCGTGGCGGCGGGCTCCTTCACGCAGGACGTCGATCACCGCATCATCCCGCACTGGGGCGCGGCGGCCCTAATGGTCAAGAACCGCAATCTGGCGCAAACGCTGCACGATCCGAAAAAAATGGCCATCGCCTGCGGCATCATCGGCATGCTGGTGGTGGCCTTCCTCAATACCACCGCTTCCGCCGTGCCTGCCGCGCTGCAGGTCACCGCGATCAAGGTGCTGGTGCCGGCGGCCAACCTGCTGGTGAACACCGTGATGCCGGTGATCTTCTGGCTGGCGGCGATCGACGCCGGGCGCCGTTCCGGCTTCTGGGGCACCATTTTCGGCGGCCTGGCGCAGCTGATCATGGGCAACGCCGTACCGGGCCTGGTGCTGGGCATTCTGATCGGCAAAGGCGTGGAAGAGAGCGGCTGGAACAAAATCACCAAGATCATGATGGCGGTGATCGTGCTGCTGTTCGTGCTGAGCGGCTTCTTCCGCGGCTTCGACATGAAAGTTCTCGAGTCCTTCAGCCTCGGCGTGCCGGGCTGGCTGGACGCCATTCACAACACCCTGAGCGGTAAATAAGGAGCGGGATGATGGAAGAGCAAACCCAAAAAGGCTTCTGGTACGCCGACTGGTCATTCCCGATTTTTGTTGGCCTGCTGTCCTCCGGCGTGTTCGCCGGGACGCACATGTACTACCTGTACGGCATCGGCGCCTTTAACGAAGTGGCCTTCGTCTCCATGCTGCGGGCGGGGATGGATACCGGCGTGTACGGCGCGGTGGCGGCGTTCGGCGCCAGCTTCCTGTTCGCGCGCATCATCGAAGGTTCGCTGGTAGGCATCCTCGACATTGGCGGCGCGATCCAGACCGGCGTCGGGCTGGGCGTACCGGCGCTGCTTTTGGGGGCCGGCATCGTGTTCCCGGTCGCCAACTTCGCCGCTTCGCTGGCTACCGGCCTGATCATCGGCCTGGCGATCGGTTATGTGATCATTCTGGCGCGCAAATTCACCATCAATCAGAGCAACTCCACCTACGGGGCTGACGTGATGATGGGCGCGGGCAACTCCTCGGGCCGCTTCCTCGGGCCGTTGATCATCCTGTCGGCAATGACCGCCTCGATCCCGATCGGCATCGGTTCGTTGCTCGGCGCGCTGCTGTTCTATATCTGGGGTAAACCGATCACCGGCGGAGCGATCCTCGGCGCGATGATCCTGGGGGCGATCTTCCCGGTAGCCATTTCTTAAGAGGCCTGCGCCAGGCGCCGCCCGATGCTGCGGCGGCGCCCGGGCTAACAGGAGCAATGCGGTATGTATGACTTAGTAATCAGAGGCGCCAGACTGGCGGACGATACGCTGATCGATCTGGCGGTGAAAGACGGCAAAATAGCCTCGGTGGGGCGGTTGGCGGCGGACGTCAGCGCCGTTCGCCAGCTGGATCTGGCGGGCAACTGCCGCCTGAGCGCCGGTTGGATCGATGCGCACGTGCACTGCTATCCCGAATCGCCGATCTACCATGACGAGCCGGATCGGGTCGGCGTCGCCAGCGGCGTCACCAGCGTGGTCGATGCCGGCAGCGCCGGTGCCGACGATATCGACGCCTTTTATCAGCTGACGCGCAGCGCCAAAACCAACGTTTTCGCCTTCCTCAATATCTCGCGCATTGGCCTGCTGCGGCAGAACGAGCTGGCGGAGTTGACGGACATCGACAAGCGCGAGGCCGGCCAGGCCATCGCCAACCATCCCGGTTTCATCATCGGCATCAAGGCGCGCATGAGCAGCAGCGTGGTGGGCAAGAACGGCACCCGGCCGCTGGTGTTGGCCAAAGAGATCCAGCAGGAAAACCGTCGGCTGCCGCTGATGGTGCATATCGGCAACAACCCGCCGGATCTGGACGACATCGCCGATCTGCTGACCCGTGGCGATATCATCACCCACTGCTACAACGGCAAACCGAACCGCATTCTGACGCCGGCGGGCACGCTGCGCGAGTCTATCCAGCGCGCGCTGCGGCGCGGCGTATTGCTCGACGTAGGGCACGGCACCGCCAGCTTCAGCTTCGAGGTGGCGCGCCAGGCGATCAAACTGGGCATTTTGCCACACACCATCAGCTCCGATATTTACTGCCGCAACCGCATGAACGGGCCGGTGCACAGCCTGGCGACGGTGATGTCCAAATTCTTCAGCGTCGGCCTGACGCTGCCGCAGGTGATCGCCTGCGTGACGGAGAACGCCGCGTCGGCGCTGCAGCTGAGCGGCAAAGGGCGGCTGGAGCCGGGCTATGACGCCGATTTCACGCTGTTTGAGCTGCGCCGCGAACTGCAGGTATTCGCCGACGCCGAAGGGCAAACCGCCGAGGGCGAACGGCTGCTGGTGCCGCTGGCCGCAGTGGTGGCCGGGGAAATCCTATTAACCGAACAAGGGGAGGCAAGCCATGTCTTCGATTTATGAAAAATACGGTTTGAAGCAGGTGATCAACACCTCCGGCCGCATGACCATTCTCGGCGTTTCCACGCCGCGCCAGGACGTGATCGACGCCGTTGATTACGGCCTGAACCACTATTTCGAAATCAAGGATCTGGTCAACAAGACCGGCGCCTACATCGCCGATCTGCTCAACGTGGAAGATGCGGTGATCGTCTCCTGCGCCTCGGCGGGCATCGCCCAGTCGGTGGCGGCGGTGATCGTTAAAGATAACGCCAATCTGCTGGTGAACCTGCATTCGGCTCCGATCGCCGTGCCGCGCGAGATCGTGCTGCCGCGCGGTCACAACGTCAACTTCGGCGCGCCGGTGGACACCATGGTGGCGCTGGGCGGCGGCAAGGTGGTGGAGGCGGGGTACGCCAACGAATGTTCGCCGGAGCAGATTGAAGCCTGCATCACGCCGCAGACTGCGGCGATCCTGTACGTCAAATCGCACCACTGCGTGCAGAAAAGCATTCTGTCCGTCGAGCAGGCGGCGGTGGTGGCGCGCAAACATAACCTGCCGCTGATCGTCGACGCCGCGGCAGAAGAAGATCTGATGTGTTACTACCAGATGGGGGCCGATCTGGTGATCTACAGCGGCGCCAAAGCCATCGAGGGGCCGACCAGCGGTCTTGTGATCGGCAAGAAACAGTACGTCGAGTGGGTGAAGTTGCAATCCGGCGGCATCGGCCGGGCGATGAAGGTTGGCAAAGAGGGCATCCTCGGCCTGACCCAAGCGATTGAAAGCTATCTGACGCTTGAGAAAACCACCGGGCAACAGATGGTGGAGCGGATGACGCCGTTCCTCGACAGCCTCAACACCCTGACCGGCGTCAGCGCCAGGACCGTCTGGGACAGCGCCGGCCGCGATATCGCTCGCGCCGAGATCACCTTTGATGAGGCGGTGCTGGGGCGGTCGACCTATGACATCGTCCAGGCGTTGAAAACCGGCGATATCGCCATCTACTTCCGCGGCTACAAGGCCAACGAAGGCAAGATTGAGGTCGACGTGCGCAGCGTCGACGAGCGGCAACTGATGACCGTCTTTACCTGTATCAAAAATCTGTTTACGGAGAAACAAGCATGAAGCTGCAGCCTAACTACTATCGCGACCGCGTCTGCCTGAACGTGCTGGCCGGCTCCAAAGCCAACGCGCAGGACATCTACGCCGCGGCGGAAGGCCATGTGCTGGTGGGCGTGCTCTCCAAGAACTACCCTGACGTCGACAGCGCGGTGACCGACATGCTGCGCTATGCGCGCCTGATTGAAAACGCGCTCTCGGTCGGCCTGGGCGCCGGCGATCCTAAGCAGTCGGCGATGGTCAGCCTGATCGCTCAGCAGGTGCAGCCGCAGCACGTTAACCAGGTGTTCACCGGCGTCGGCGCCAGCCGCGCGCTGCTGGGCCAGAACGACAGCGTGGTCAACGGCCTGGTGTCGCCGACCGGCCGCGTCGGTTGGGTGAAGATCTCTACCGGCCCATTGAGCGCCGCGGCGCCGGATGGCATCGTGCCGGTGGAAACCGCCATCGCCCTGCTGAAAGACATGGGCGGCAGCTCCATCAAGTATTTCCCGATGGGCGGCCTGAAGTGCAAGGACGAGTACCAGTACGTAGCCAAGGCCTGCGCCGAGCATGACTTCATGCTGGAGCCGACCGGCGGTATCGATCTGGAGAACTTTGAGCCGATCGTCGAGATCGCGCTGGCGGCCGGCGTGAAACGCGTGATCCCGCATATCTACAGCTCGATCATCGACGCCACCAGCGGCGATACGCGTCCGCAGGACGTGAAAGCCCTGCTGGCGATGACCAAAAAGCTGGTGGGCTGAACGCACAATGGGATGAGGTAAACGCTGGGAGGCGAAGGTTTTCCCGTGGCGCGGCATGCCGCGCCGTTACCTATATTGAGGACTACTATGCGAAACTGGCAGGCTCCAACCCGACGCACCGCGTTGTTTATAGCGCTGCTGGCCGTGACCGGCCCGGCGCTGCATGCTGAGGATGCAATGAACTCCACGTCATCTCATTTTGCCTATATCGGCACCTACAATCCCAACGGCGAAGGCGTTTACCGAGTGCGGGTCGATCCGGCCAGCGGCGCGTTGAGCCAGGTTACGCTGGTCAGCAACGTGCCGAATCCGGCGCAGCTGACGCTGGGCGCTGATGGCAAGACGCTGTATGTCGCCAGCGAAGTGGCCGATTTCAACGGCGGCAAGCACGGCGGCATCACCGCCTACCGGATCAATCCGGCCGATGGCGCACTGACTCAGCTCAACCAGGTGGATTCGCAGGGGGCGGGGCCGGTGTATCTCACCTCGACGCCGGACGGGCAGCATCTGCTGGTGGCGAACTACGTCAGCGGCAGCGTGGCGGTCTTCCCGATTGAAGCGGACGGCAGCCTGGGCGCCGCCAGCTCGGTGCAGCAGCAACAGGGCCCGGCGGGCGCGGCCAAACCGGCGGCGGCGGTGAACGGCAGCTTCGCCGTCAGCGATCACAACGGCCCGCATGCCCATATGATCGCCAGCGATCCGAGCGGCAAGTTCGTGTTTTCCACCGATCTGGGATTGGATCGCATCTACCAATGGCGCTTTGACGCCGCGAGCGGCCGGCTGACGCCGAACGATCCGCCGTGGATCGCCGCCTCTTCCGCCGGCGCGGGGCCGCGTCACTTTGTGTTCCATCCGGACGGCGAAACCGTGCTGCTGGTGAACGAAGAGGCCTCGACGTTGACCAGCTACCGTTTTGATCGCCAAAAAGGTACTCTGAAACAACTGCATGCGGTTTCCGCGCTGCCCGCCGACTATCAGGGCACCAGCTTCGCTTCGGGGTTGGCGCTCAGCAAGAACGGCGACACGCTGTACGTCGCCAACCGGCTGCATAACAGCATTGCCCAGTTCAGCGTGGGCGCTCGCGGTGAGTTGAAACCGGTGGCGGAAACCTGGACCCGCGGCGATTATCCGCGTTCGCTGGCGCTGAGCTTGGATGGCCGCTATCTGTATGCGTTGAACCAGCGCAGCGATAACGTCACCCGCTTCAGCGTCAACCCGACGGACGGCAAGCTCAGCTTTGTGGGCGGCTATCTGCCGATCGGCAGCCCCTCGCAAATGACGTTTCTGCCGCCGCCGAAGTAACCCGTGGCCCGCCCGGTTCGCCGGGTGGGCCACCTGATTGACGGACACAGAATGGTGCGATTTCCTTACCCGCGTTTGGCTTACTTGTTCGATGCTTTGCAAACCGAGACTTTGCCGCAGGATGAGCTGGCGAAGCGTTTCGCCGTGTCCACCCGCACGGTGCGGGCGGATATCACCGCGCTGAACGAGATCCTGGACAAATATGGCGCGCGCTTCGTCCATAGCCGCGGGGCCGGCTATCGTTTGCAGGTCGATAATGCCGCGCTGTTCAGCGCCCTGCAGCATCAGGAGCGCCGCAAACACGCCACCCCGCGCAGCGCGCAGGAGCGAGTGCATTATCTGCTGGTGCGTTTTTTGACCTCAGCCTTCTCCCTTAAACTGGAAGATTTGGCTGACGAGTGGTTCGTCAGCCGCGGCACG
Organism: Serratia sp. ME47; assembly: GCF_903970925.1. Lineage (NCBI taxonomy): Bacteria > Pseudomonadati > Pseudomonadota > Gammaproteobacteria > Enterobacterales > Yersiniaceae > Serratia > Serratia sp. ME47. The sequence continues at coordinate 59,156 of NZ_CAJCKE010000017.1, forward strand.
CTGCAAAACGACATGGCTGAGGTGAGAGAGCGTCTGGCGCACTATCAATTGACGATCGAAACCAAGCCGCGCTACGGCATGAAGCTGTTCGGTGCGGAGATGGCGATCCGCGCCTGCCTGACCGACCTGCTGTTCCAGCTGCAGTTGGCCGACGCCGAGAACCCGCTGCTCAACAACGAGATCCTGCTGCAGCCGCAGGTGGCGGCGTTCGCCGGATTGCTGCACCCGCTGCTGTCGCAATATGCCATTCGTCTGACCGACGAGGGCGAGCAGTACCTGATTTTCTACTGTGCGGTGGCGCTGCGGCGCATCAACGATGGCTATCCGCTGTCGGACTTCGAGGTGGAGGACGGCGACGAGGCGGTGCGCCAGGTGTCGACCCGCCTGGCGGCGGAGCTGCGTGCGGCCTCCGGCAAAGAGATCTCGATGGCCGAAGAGGCCTATCTGCGGGTCAACATCGCCGCGCGCCGCGTGCAGGACGTGCAGCCGACCGAAATCAACGCCGACGATGAAGAAGCGCTGGTGGACTACATTCTTTCCTACATCAACGCACACTATAACTACAACCTGCAGGGCGACGAGCAGCTGCGGGCCGATCTGCTTACCCATATCAAGACCATGATTACGCGGGTGAAATACCAGATCAACATCCCCAATCCGCTGTTGGCCAACATCAAGCAGCACTATCCGATGGCTTACGACGTGACGCTGGCGGCGGTCTCCAGCTGGGGCAAGTACACGCCTTATACGCTGAGCGAGAACGAAATCGGTTATCTGGTGCTGCACATCGGCGTGGGGCTGGAGCGGCATTACAACATCGGTTATGAACGCCACCCGCAGGTGATGCTGGTGTGCGACACCGGCAACTCGACGGTGCGCATGATCCAGGCGCAGATTGCGCGCAAGTACCCGCAGCTGGTGATGACGCGCATCGTCTCGCTGCGCGATTATGAGATGCTCGCGCACATCGACGAAGACTTCGTGATTTCCAACGCCCGCATCGGCGAAAAGAACAAGCCGGTAGTGGTGATGTCGCCGTTCCCGACCGATTATCAGCTGGAGCAACTGGGCAAACTGGTGCTGGTGGATCGCACCCGACCGTACATGCTGGAGAAGTTCTTCGACGCCGAGCATTTCATGGTGCTCAACGAGCCGCTGACGCAGGCGGAACTGTTCAGCCGAGTGTGCGGCCAGCTGGAGCGGGAAGGGTACGTCGGCGCGGACTTTTATCCGTCGGTGGTCGAACGCGAGGCGATCGTCTCCACGCTGCTGGGCGAAGGCATCGCGCTGCCACACTCGCTGGGGCTGCTGGCGAAAAAGACCGTGGTGGTGACGCTACTGGCGCCGCAGGGCGTCGCCTGGGGCGAGGGCGAGGTCGCGCACGTGATTTTCCTGCTGGCGATCAGCAAGAGCGACTATGAAGAGGCGATGGCGATCTATGAGCTGTTCGTCACCTTCGTGCGTGAACGCTCAATGAGCCGCCTGCTGGGCAGCGACAGCTTCGACAGTTTTAAGGCGGTGGCGCTGGACTGCCTGAGCCGGAGTTGAGGGGAATTAATCCGCTTCCGGCAGGAACAGGGCTGGGGGCAGATTGAAGCGTTTGGCCAGCGCCATAATGTGCGGAATGGTCAGCGATCTTTTGCCGTTCAGGATTTGGTTAACCAACGACTTTTTGCCGATCTCATGTTCAAAATCACTTTGGCTGAGTTGGTGCTGTTCCATCAATACGCGAAGCGCGGCCACCCCCTGCGGGAGTTGGGCGATACGCTGGTTGAATGCGGTAAATTCGGCGCTGTTGTCTTCATATTCGGCGATTTTTTTTGCCAACATGTCAATCAGCGGATGGCGTTCATCGTTTTCCAGCAGATATTCCACCAATTCGAGCGCGTCTCGGTAGTCTTGCTGAGCGTGGCTGCCCTGCAATAAGGGTACGGCGCGCAGTAGCGCATCGGCCGCCTTAATGGCATCTGTAATCATGACGAACTCCTTCGATAGTGCTGCATCAGCTTGTCGTATTCGGCGTGGCTAACGATATGCTTTATGAAGACTTTCTGTGTCTCGAAGCTGGCAAAGAACAAGATCCGCAGGTGGTTGCCGCCGACGTCAATGACCCACCATTTCTCTTTGTACTTCATACGATCGAGCGAAGGAAAAAGCGCTTTTAACTCGTCCGGCGTGCGGAACTCACCCCGTCGCAACGCTTTATAAATGGCCTCGAGAGCAGTGGCTTCATTGGGATATTGCTTCGTTGCGTTATTGAACGGTTCCCTGGAAATGATATGCATCGTTCCTTCGATTCCTACCCGGTGAACATTATAGCGACTGCCGGTGAAGTTCACAAATTGTAAACTTTCTGTTGTCCCGCAAGTAAAGCGTGGGGAAACATCCGCCTGTTGTCTGTTTTTGCGTTACACACTATTGCGATTACCGTGGTGGGGGTAAATCCATGACGTGAATTTACAGGCGGTTACGGCTGATTCTGGAAGCGGATTCGCAAAATGAGAAACGGGAGGGCTACGTTATGGGAGGGGCGGAGGCAACACATGCGCCGAGGCGACGCATGGGAAGAGTCTCAGCGACTAATCTTCATCAAACCCGGAGTTGAACAGCTCGACCACCGCCGCCAGCGCGTTGACTTCATCGGGGCCGGTCGCTTCGACTTCGATGTGCCGACCCTGGGCGGAGTCCAGCATCAGCAGCGCGATGACGCTGCTGGCTTCGGCTTCGGTGCCGCTTTCGTTGCGCAGCATCACTTCGGCGTCGAAGCTTTGCACCAGTTCGAACAGTTTCATCGCCGGGCGCGCGTGCATGCCCAGCTTGTTTTTGATTTCAACCGTCTGTTTGACCGTCATTGTTTGCGCTTTTCCAGCGTGCGGTGGCGCGATTGCACGTTCTTGCCGCGCGAGCGGAAGTAATCGGCCAGCTGTTCCGCCACGTACACCGAACGGTGTTTGCCGCCGGTACAGCCGATGGCGACCGTCAGGTAGCTGCGGTTGTTGGTTTCCAGCATCGGTAGCCACTGTTCCAGATAGCTGCGGGTCTGGTAAATGAAGTTATGCACTTCGGTATGGCGATCGAGGAACGACGCTACCGGCTTGTCCAGACCGGTCATCGGCCGCAGCTTCGGATCCCAGTGCGGGTTAGGCAGGAAGCGCACGTCGAACACGTAGTCGGCGTCGATCGGAATGCCGTGCTTGAAGCCGAAGGATTCGAACACCATCGTCAGTTCGCGCTCGCGCTTGCCGAGCAGGCGGGTGCGCAGCATTTCGGCCAGTTCGTGCACCGACATTTCCGAGGTGTCGATAATCAGGTCAGCCCGCGAGCGCAGCGGTTCGAGCAGATCGCTCTCTTCGTCGATCGCGCTTTCCAGCGACAGGTTTTTGCTGGAGAGCGGGTGCAGGCGGCGGGTGTCGCTGTAACGGCGGATCAGCGTGTTGCGATCGGCGTCGAGGAACAGCAGCTGCGGCGAGAAGCTGTCCGGCAGCTGAGTCATCGCGTATTCGAACACTTCCGGCGATTCCGGCATGTTGCGCACGTCGATGCTGACCGCCGCGGAGATATTGCGTTCCGCCAGCGTATTGGCGAGCTGCGGCAGCAGAACCACCGGCAGGTTGTCAACGCAGTAAAAACCCATGTCTTCCAGCGCCCGCAAGGCGACGGATTTTCCGGAACCGGAACGGCCGCTGACAATCATCAGCACCATGTGGCAACTCCCCTGGCATCGCGGCGGCGTTCATCGCCACCGTTAAACTTTGTTATTCCGGCCGTAGCCGGATCCATCATCGTAAAACAGTATCGTTATCCGGGCTGGAAGTCACGCCGGCCGGGCATCACTCGGTGATGATTTGGTAAAGTTCTTCGTCGCTCTGCGCGGCGCGCAGGCGGCGGCATACGGTTTTGTCTGCCAGACGTTTGGCGACCAGCGACAGCGTATGCAAATGGGTTTTGCACTGATCGGCAGGCACCAGCAGCGCAAACAGCAGATCGACCGGCTGATTGTCGATAGCGTCGAAAGCGATGGGTTGGTCGAGACGGATAAACACGCCAACGGCCCGCAGTGTGTCCTCTTCCAGTTTGCCGTGGGGAATGGCGATACCGTTGCCGATACCGGTGCTGCCCATGCGCTCCCGGGTGAGAACCGCGTCAAACACCACCTGCGAAGGCAGATTGAGCTGTTTGGCGGCCAGTTCGCTGATAATTTCCAAAGCCCGCTTCTTGCTGGTGCAGTGTACCGAGCTTTTGGTGCACTCGATGTTTAACACCGAGCTTAATTGCATATATTCGTTGTTCATCTCATCTTCACTTAAAACCGCGCCGCCGGGCGAACCCGGCAAGGCGGTTTTTCGTCGGTTTTGACCCTGATTACCGTTCGGCGCGTCACCCATGCGGGTCACGCGCCGAAGGGAGAGGCGGCGATGGATGCCGCCTCACGGAATGGGTCAGGGTGTCAGTGTTGCTTCAATTTGTCTTTATGTTTGTTCAATTGACGTGCCAATTTGTCGATCAGCGTATCAATTGCGGCATACATATTCTCGTCTTCCGAGGTGGCGTGCAACTCGCCTCCATTCACGTGCACCGTTGCTTCCGCAATTTGCTGCACTTTTTCCACACTTAATACAACATACACCTGATTGATGCGATCAAAATACTGTTCGAGTTTGGCGAACTTGTTGTTCACGAACTCGCGCAACGGATCGGTGATTTCGATGTGGTGTCCGGTAATGTTGAGCTGCATAGTGTCTTCCTTCTCAATAGAGGTCAAACCAACTGTTTGCGCTGGTTCGACGGCGGGATGGACAAAGACTCTCGGTACTTGGCGACGGTGCGCCGGGCCACGATGATCCCCTGATCGGCGAGCAGGGTGGCCAGCTTGCTGTCGCTGAGTGGTTTGGCGGGGTTTTCCGCCGCAATCAATTTCTTCACCAACGCGCGGATCGCCGTCGAGGAGGCTTCGCCGCCGCTGTCGGTATTCACGTGGCTGGAGAAGAAATATTTCAATTCGAAAATGCCGCGCGGGCTGTGCAGAAACTTCTGCGTGGTGACGCGCGAGATCGTCGATTCATGCATCTCCACGGCCTGGGCGATATCCGCCAGCACCATGGGTTTCATAAACTCTTCGCCTTGCTCGAAGAACGCCTGCTGCTGATCGACGATGCAGCGGGTGACCTTCAGCAACGTCTCGTTGCGGCTCTCCAGGCTTTTAATCAGCCACTTGGCTTCCTGAAGGTTGCTGCGGATGAACTGGCCGTCGGCTTCGCTGCGGGCGCTGTTGCCCAGCGCGGCGTACTGCTGATTGATCTTCAAACGCGGCACGCTGTCGCCGTTGAGCTCGACCGTCCATTTGTTCTGCGTCTTGCGCACCAGCACGTCCGGAATGACGTATTCCGACTCGCCGGTATTGATCGACTGCCCCGGGCGCGGATCGAGCGACTGAATCAGCAGCATCGCTTCTTTCAGTGTATCTTCTTTTAGCCGGGTTGATCGCATCAGGCTGCGAAAGTCGTGGTTGGCCAACAGATCCAGATGCTCGCTGATGATCAGCCGCGCTTCGGCCAGATAAGGCGTATCTTTGGCGTATTGGGAGAGCTGCACCAGTAGGCAATCGCGCAGATCGCGCGCGGCGACGCCGATCGGATCAAAACGCTGCACGCGCTTCAGCACCGCCTCGACTTCCTCGAGGGTCACGTTCTCGTCGCCCAGGCTTTCCAGAATGTCTTCCAGCGGGACGGTGAGATAGCCGGTGTCATCCACCGCGTCGACGATGGAAGTGGCGATGGCGGCGTCGGTATCGGAAAACGGCGTCAGATCCACCTGCCACATCAGATAATCCTGCAGCGTTTGGGTGGTCTCGCCTTGATAGACCGGCAGCTCGTCGTCGCTGTAGTCGGTGCCGGTGCCGGACGGCGTGCCCGCGGTATAGATTTCATCCCAGGTGGCGTCCAGCGGCAGCTCTTCCGGCATGTCTTTCTGCTCCAAGGCCTCGCGGGTATCGAGCCCCTCAGTCTCCTGGGTTTCTTTGGCGTCGATTTCGTCGTGCAGATCGGTCTGTTCAAGCAGCGGATTGCTCTCCAGCGCCAGCTGGATCTCTTGCTGAAGCTCAAGCGTGGACAACTGCAGCAGGCGGATCGCCTGCTGGAGCTGAGGTGTCATGGCCAGCTGTTGGCTGAGCCTGAGTTGCAAACCTTGCTTCATAGTTTTCTGTCTACTTCCGTTAACGGTGTCGTCCCGCAGGACGCGCCGGCGCTTAGAGGCGGAACTCTTCGCCCAGATAAACGCGTTTAACCTGCTCGTCGGCCAGAATAGCATCCGGCGTGCCGTGGGCAATCAGTTTGCCCTGGCTGACGATGTAGGCGCGTTCACACACGTCCAGCGTCTCGCGCACGTTGTGGTCGGTGATCAGCACGCCCAGGCCGCTGTCACGCAGGTGCTCGATGATTTTCTTGATATCGATAACGGAAATCGGATCCACCCCGGCGAAGGGTTCGTCCAGCAGAATGAATTTCGGGTTGGCCGCCAGCGCGCGGGCGATTTCGACGCGGCGGCGTTCACCGCCGGACAGCGCCTGGCCGAGGCTGTCGCGCAGATGGGAGATATGGAACTCTTCCATCAGCTCTTTGGCGCGGTCTTCGCGCTGTTCGCTGGTGAGATCGGGACGGATCTCCAACACCGCCATCAGGTTGTCGTACACGCTCAGGCGGCGGAAGATCGACGCTTCCTGCGGCAGGTAACCGATGCCGCGGCGCGCACGGGCGTGCAGCGGCAACAGGCTGATGTCTTCCTCGTCGATCACGATGCGCCCGGCGTCGCGCGGCACAATGCCGACCACCATGTAGAAGGTGGTGGTTTTACCGGCGCCGTTCGGGCCGAGCAGGCCGACGATCTCGCCGGATTTCACTTTCAGGCTGACGTCTTCGACAACTTTACGGCCCTTATAGGCTTTCGCCAGGTTTTCTGCGATGAGTGTTGCCATAAGTGATTAGTTACTCTTTTTTTGCCCGTTTTTGTCTTGCAACTGCGACGGTACCAGAACCGTTGTCACGCGTTTGCCTTTGTCGCTAAACGCCTGCATTTGCTGCTGTTGCACCAGATAGGTGATGCGATCGCCTTTCACGTTGCTGTCGAGCTGCTCCAGATAGGCGTTGCCCGTCAGGGTCACCAGCTGGGTCGCCACGTCGTAACGCACTTTCTGCGCGTGGCCTTTGACCGGCTTGCCGCTGTCCTGCATCTGGTAGAAGGTTACCGGGTTGCCGAACGCTTCAATATAGGTCTTATTCTGATCTCCGCCCGGACGGGTGACCACCACCTTGTCAGCGCGGATATCGATGGTGCCCTGTTTGATCACCACGTTGTCAGTAAAGGTGCTGACGTTGCTTTGCATATCCAACGACTGCTTGAGCGAGTCGATGCTGACCGGCTGGCTGGAGTCGGATTTCAGCGCCAGAGCAGGGGCGCTGGCGGCCAAAACTAAGCTGCCGATCAACAGATTACGGAGTTGGTTTTTGGTTCTGGATTTCATAGTTGGTCTTAACCTTATCAATCAGCTCAGCGGTTTTGGTCCGCAGGTTCCCACGCATTTTCATGCCGTTAGAGGTAAAATTGGTCCCGTAAAGCGTGACTTCGTCATCGGAGGTGACGTCCTGGGTGACCAGGTTTACTTGAGCGTTGTCCGTCTTAATTTTTTCCAGCTGCGAGGTGGTGGTCAGGCTGTTTACCTCGACGTGGCCATACAGATACAGCATCCGGTCTTTCGTCAGTTTGGCGCGATCGGCGCGAACTGACCAGGTGGCCACCGCATTCTCGTCGAACAGCGTCATCACCGGCTGGGTGAACCAGCTCAGCTCGCCGGCGGTGTAATACTTCGCGTCTTCCGCCACCAGCTTATAATTCAGTTTACCGGCCGGATTGTACACCACGGTGACCGTGTGCTGGCTCTGGTAGGTCGGATCCTGATCGTTAGCCGGGCCAGGAGCCGTATCGTCGCTGAAGTCCGTCATGTTCCAGCCGATCAGCGCCAGAACGATCACCGTCAACAGGATGGTGATCCAAAGTTTGGTTTTACTCATATCGACAGCCCTTTGGCGTCCTCCAGCTTATTTTGAGCCAAAAGAATGATGTCGCACAGTTCGCGCACCGCGCCGCGGCCGCCGGCAATGCGGGTGACGTAGTGGGCTCGCGGCGTCAGCAGCGGATGAGCGTCTGCGACCGCGACCGCCAGGCCTACCTGCGCCATCACCGGCCAGTCGATCAGGTCATCGCCGATATAGGCGACCTGATCCGCCGTTAACGACAGTTTATCCAACAGTTCGCGGAAGGCCAAAAGCTTATCGGATTGCCCCTGATACAGATGGGTGATGCCGAGCGTTTGCGCGCGGTCTTCCAGCAGCCTGGCGGAGCGACCGGTAATGATCGCCACCTCGATGTCGGAGGTTTTCAGACAGCGGATGCCGTAACCGTCGCGCACGTTGAACGCCTTCAATTCTTCACCGTTGTTGCCCATGAAGATCAGGCCGTCTGACAGTACGCCGTCAACATCGCAAATCAACAGGCGGATGTTCCCGGCACGCGCCATAACCTCTTGTTCTACCGGCCCGTAGCAGGTTTCTACCATACCCATTCCGTTCTATTCCTTAATTAAACGACGCCGGCGCGCAGCATGTCATGCATATGTACCACACCCAGCAACTGGTCGCCATCGGCAACCAGCAGCGCGGTGATGTGGCGTTGCTGCATCAGATTCAGCGCATCGACCGCCAGGAGGTTGGGACGCACCCGCACGCCGCCCGGCGTCATGACATCGGCGATCTTGGCTTCGTGCAGGTTGATGCCCATATCGAACACCCGGCGCAGGTCGCCATCGGTAAAGATGCCGGCGATTTTCATCAGATCGTCGCAGATCACCGTCAGACCCAGATTTTTGCGGGTGATTTCCAGCAGCGCGTCGCGCAATGAGGCGTCGGCGCTGACGTGGGGCATTTCGTCGCCGCTGTGCATGATATCGCTAACCCGCAGCAGCAGCTTGCGGCCGAGTGCGCCGCCCGGATGCGACAGCGCGAAATCTTCCGGCGTGAAACCGCGCGCCTTCAGCAGCGCGACGGCCAGCGCATCGCCCATCACCAGTGTGGCGGTGGTGCTGGTGGTCGGCGCCAGCCCCAGCGGGCAGGCTTCCTGCGGCACCTTGATACACAGGTGGATGTCCGCCGCCTTGCCCATCGAACTTTCCGGATTGTTGGTCATGCAGATGAGGGTGATCCGCTGCCGTTTCAACACCGGGATCAGCGCCAGGATCTCGCTGGACTCACCGGAGTTGGAGATGGCGAGCACGATATCCTGCGCAGTGACCATGCCCAAATCGCCATGGCTGGCTTCCGCCGGGTGAACGAAGAATGAGGGGGTGCCGGTGCTGGCGAAGGTCGCGGCGATCTTGCAGCCGATATGGCCGGATTTGCCCATGCCCATCACCACCACTTTGCCGCCGCAGGCGGCGATCGTTTCGCAGGCGCGGGTGAAGTCTGCGTTGATGTAGCTGTCGAGCTGAGCCAGCCCGTCACGCTCTATCTGAAGCACTTCTTTGCCGGCCTGTTGAAAATCGAAGCCCGGTTGCAACTCAATGTTCGACATACTCATTCCCGTCGGTTTAGCCGAAAGTACTGAAAGGGTTAAAGAACAGCACCGCAAGATACGCAATAAAGCCGCATAATAACAGCGCGCCGGCCAGGTGGCCGATGCGGTGTTTGCGGCCGATGCACAGCACGCTCAGCAGCACGCTGGCCGCCAGCATCACCCAGTAATCGCGCTGGAAGGCGGCGGCGTCCACGCTGCCCGGCGACAGCAGGGCGGGGACGCCCAGCACGATCACCGTGTTGAAAATATTGGAGCCGATGATATTGCCAATCGCCATATCATCTTCGCCCTTTAATGCTCCGGCGATGGACGTGGCCAGCTCGGGCAGGCTGGTGCCGATGGCGATAATGGTCAAGCCGACCACCAGTTCGCTCAGGCCGAAATAGTGCGCGATCACCGTCGCGTTATCGACCACCATTCTGGAAGAGAGCGGCAGAATGATAAACGCCAGCACCAGCCACAGCACCGCTACGGTATTGCTGCTGTCCTGCGGCAGTTCAGCGATCTGCTCCATGGTCAGGCTGTCGCTGCCCTCGCGCTGCGCCAGCCGGGCGATTTTCAGCATCAGCAGGATGAAACCGGCGGCGGCGGTCAGCAGCAGCACGCCGTCCAGCCTGCTTAGGGTGCCGTCCATCAACACGAAACCGCACAATACTGTGACCGCTAACATCAGCGGCAGTTCGCGCCGCAGTATTTCCGATCGTGCAGCCAGCGGGTGAATCAGCGCCGCTACACCCAGGATCAATAAAATGTTGGTGATGTTGGAACCTAATACGTTGCCAACGGCCATATCTATCTGCCCGTTCAGCGCGGCGGTGGTGGACACGATCAGCTCCGGCAGTGAAGTGCCGATGCCGACGATGGTCATGCCGATGATCAACGGCGGCACGCCAAGCGAACGGGAAATCACGGCAGCACCATAAACTAAGCGGTCTGCACCATACACCAGTAGAAATAAACCAACGATTAATAATGCTATTGCGAGAAACATGCAGGGTCCTTTGTCGGGTATTATCCCGGTTCGTTGGTTAAAGCCGTCAATGCGGCGGTATTGCTTGCCCTCCGGTGCGTGCGCTTGAGCGCAGCAACGGTTTTTCCCGGCTAATTGTTGAACACTTTCGTTTTTTTTCGTTATGGCGCCAATTTTGACCGGGTGGCGCGGAAAAGTAAAACCAATGGCATCATTGGTTGCGAAATGGCAGTAAGTTTTTGTAAAGATGAGACGGATTGCGCCCATTGCTTTAACATCACGGGTAGATTCAGCAAAAGATGAGTCGTAAAGGGTCCATTAACATGCTCCAAAAGGCAGATAATTTGGTCGAAGTGCGCGACATGAGCTTCTCGCGCGGCGACCGGCGGATATTTGAAGACATCAACCTGACGGTGCCTCGCGGTAAGATCACGGCGATCATGGGGCCGTCGGGCATCGGCAAAACCACGCTGCTGCGTCTGATCGGCGGTCAGCTGACGCCGGACCGCGGGGAGATTTGGTTTGACGGCGACAACATTCCCGCATTGTCCCGCCGTCAGTTGTACGACGCGCGCAAAAAGATGAGCATGCTGTTCCAGTCGGGCGCGCTGTTCACCGATTTGACCGTATTCGAAAACGTGGCCTACCCGTTGCGTGAGCACAGCAACCTGCCTGAGCCCCTGCTGCGCAGCACGGTGCTGATGAAGCTGGAAGCGGTCGGGCTGCGCGGTGCGGCGCAGCTGATGCCCAATGAACTCTCCGGCGGCATGGCGCGCCGGGCGGCGTTGGCGCGCGCGATCGCGCTGGACCCGGAGATGATCATGTTCGACGAACCTTTCGTCGGCCAGGATCCGATCACCATGGGGGTGCTGGTCAAGCTGATCGACGAGTTGAACCATGCGCTGGGCATTACCTGCATCGTGGTGTCGCACGACGTGCCGGAGGTGCTGAGCATCGCCGACTACGCCTATATCGTGGCCGATCACCGGGTGATTGCCGAAGGCACCACGCAGCAATTGCAGAACAATCCTGATGCGCGCGTGCGCCAGTTCCTGGATGGTATAGCGGATGGACCGGTGCCGTTCCGCTATCCGGCCGGGGATTATCAGACTGAACTGCTAGGCTTAGGGAGTAAATAAGCTCATGTTATTAAGAGCGTTAGCGTCTCTGGGGCGCAGTGGCATCAACACCAGCGCCAGCTTCGGCCGCGCCGGGTTGATGCTGTTCAACGCATTGATTGGCCGGCCGGAACCCGGCAAGCAGTGGCCGCTGTTGTTGAAACAGCTTTACAGCGTCGGCGTGCAGTCGCTGCTGATCATCATGGTTTCCGGGCTGTTTATCGGTATGGTGCTGGGCCTGCAGGGGTATATCGTGCTTACCACCTACAGCGCTGAAGCCAGCCTCGGCATGATGGTGGCGCTGTCGCTGCTGCGCGAGCTGGGGCCGGTGGTGACGGCGCTGCTGTTCGCCGGCCGCGCCGGTTCCGCGCTCACGGCGGAAATCGGCCTGATGAAGGCGACGGAACAGATCTCCAGCCTGGAAATGATGGCGGTCGATCCGCTGCGGCGCATCGTGGCGCCGCGTTTCTGGGCGGGGATGATCAGCATGCCGCTGCTGACCATCATCTTCGTGGCGATCGGCATTTGGGGCGGCTCGGTGGTCGGCGTGGATTGGAAGGGCATCGACAGCGGCTTCTTCTGGTCGGCGATGCAAGGCGCCGTAGAGTGGAAAAAAGATCTGCTTAACTGCCTGCTCAAGAGCGTGGTGTTCGCCATTACCGTAACCTGGATTGCCATTTTCAACGGGTATGACGCCGTGCCTACCTCTGAAGGGATTAGCCGGGCGACGACGCGTACCGTGGTGCATTCGTCACTGGCGGTGTTGGGATTGGATTTCGTGCTGACCGCACTGATGTTTGGGAATTGATTCGATGCAAACGAAGAAGAGTGAAATCTGGGTTGGGGCATTCATGCTGATCGCGCTGTGCGCCATCGTGTTTATCTGCCTGCAGGTGGCGAACCTTAAATCGATCGGCAGCGAGCCGACCTACCGCGTTTATGCGACGTTCGACAATATCGGCGGCCTGAAACCGCGTTCGCCGGTGAAGATCGGCGGCGTGGTGATCGGCCGCGTGGCGGACATCGAACTCGATCCGAAAACCTACACGCCGCGCGTGGCGCTCGATATCCAGAAAAAGTACGACGAAATCCCGGATACCAGCTCGCTGGCGATCCGCACCTCCGGCCTGCTGGGCGAGCAATATCTGGCGCTTAACGTGGGCTTCGAAGATCCTGATATGGGCACCACCATTCTGAAAGACGGCGGCACCATTCAGGACACTAAATCAGCCATGGTTCTGGAAGATCTGATCGGCCAGTTCTTGTATAAAAGCGGCGGTCAGGACAGCGCCAAACCGGGAGACGCGGCCGCTGAGCCGGCTGCCGGCGCTGCACCGCAACCCGCTGTTCCAAATCATTAAGAGAGGATACCTGCATGTTTAAACGTTTACTGATGGTGGCTCTGCTGGTGGTTGCGCCGCTGGCGAGCGCAGCCGACCAAACCAATCCTTACAGCATGATGCAAGACGCGGCGCAGAAGACCTTCAGCCGTTTGAAGAACGAACAGCCGAAGATCAAGCAGGACCCGAACTACCTGCGCTCCATCGTGCATCAGGAACTGATGCCGTTCGTGCAGGTGAAATACGCCGGCGCGCTGGTGCTGGGCCGTTACTACAAAGATGCGACGCCTGCGCAGCGCGAAGCTTACTTCACCGCTTTCCAGGCTTACCTGGAGCAGGCTTACGGCCAGGCGCTGGCGATGTACCACGGCCAGACTTACCAGATCGCGCCTGAACAGCCGCTGGGCAACGCCGACATCGTGGCCATTCGCGTCACCATCATCGACAACGGCGGCCGCCCGCCGGTGCGTCTGGATTTCCAATGGCGCAAGAACAGCAAAACCGGCTACTGGCAGGCGTATGACATGATCGCCGAAGGCGTCAGCATGATCACCACCAAGCAAAACGAGTGGGCGTCTACGCTGCGTACTCAGGGCATCGACGGCCTGACCAAACAGCTGCAGGCCGCTGCCGCGCAGCCCATCTCGCTGGACAAGAAAAACTGATGTCGGCAGCGCTCAGCTTCGAATCAGAGCAGCAGACGCTGATCCTGCGCGGTGAACTGGACCGTGAAACGCTGCTGCCGTTGTGGCGGCAGCGCGACGCGCTGATGGCGGATAAAACCGCGATCGACGTGGCGCAACTGCAGCGCGTGGACTCCTCCGGGCTGGCGCTGTTGCTGCATCTGCAGGAAGAGCAGCGCCAACGTGGCGTCGCGCTAAAAATTTTCGGCGTCACCGAGCGTCTGAAAACGCTGATCGCGCTCTACAACCTGCAGGCGATAATGCCTGTCGATACCGCCGGTTAGCGGCGTTTTACACCGTCTTTGCGTGGTTAAACGATACAAAGCCCCTGTTATGCAGGGGCTTTTTCTTTAGTTTAAGAAAACATCGTATTCCACTAAGATACTAGGCTGTTTATGATCCTTTAGCGGCAGAACTGGATACTATGGAAACCAACGAGATTAAAGACGTGCTGATGCAGGCATTGGCACTGGATGAAGCGCACGTGACGGGCGACGGCAGCCATTTTCAAGCGATCGTGGTCGGCGAACTGTTCGCCGGCATGAGCCGCGTCAAAAAACAGCAGACGGTTTACGCACCGCTGATGGAATACATTGCGGACAACCGCATTCATGCCTTGTCTATCAAGGCGTACACCCCTGAAGAGTGGCAGCGAGACCGCAAACTCAACGGATTTTAAGGCTGTTTGCCCTGCCGGGCGGGCAGCTTCAGATTAGATAACAGAGAGTAGTCAGATGGATAAATTTCGTGTGCAGGGTCGGACCCGCCTGAGCGGTGAAGTGTCTATTTCCGGGGCCAAAAACGCCGCCCTGCCGATCCTGTTCGCCGCCCTGTTGGCGGAAGAGCCGGTCGAGCTGCAGAATGTCCCCAAGCTGAAGGACATCGACACCACCATTAAACTGCTCAGCCAGTTGGGTACCAAGATTGAGCGCAACGGTTCGGTCTTCGTGGACGCCAGCGGCGTGAACGAGTTTTGCGCGCCTTACGATCTGGTGAAAACCATGCGCGCTTCCATCTGGGCGCTGGGGCCGCTGGTGGCACGTTTCGGCCGCGGCCAGGTTTCCCTGCCGGGTGGCTGCGCGATCGGCGCGCGTCCGGTCGATCTGCACATCACCGGCCTGGAGCAGTTGGGGGCCGAGATCAAGCTGGAAGAAGGTTACGTCAAGGCGTCCGTCGATGGCCGTCTGAAAGGCGCGCACATCGTGATGGACAAGGTGAGCGTGGGCGCGACCGTGACCATCATGAGCGCCGCGACCCTGGCGACCGGCACGACCGTTATCGAGAACGCCGCGCGTGAGCCGGAAATTGTCGATACTGCCAACTTCCTCAATACGCTGGGCGCGAAGATCAGCGGCGCAGGCAGCGACAAGATCACCATCGAGGGCGTCGAGCGTCTGGGCGGCGGCGTGTATCGCGTGCTGCCTGACCGCATCGAGACCGGTACCTTCCTGATCGCCGCCGCGGTTTCCGGCGGCAAAGTGATGTGCCGCAACACCCGTCCGGATACGCTGGATGCGGTGCTGGCCAAGCTGCGTGAAGCCGGTGCCGATATCGAAGTGGGCGAAGACTGGATCAGCCTGGATATGCACGGCAAGCGCCCGAAAGCGGTCACCGTGCGCACCGCGCCGCACCCGGGCTTCCCGACCGACATGCAGGCTCAGTTCAGCCTGTTGAACCTGGTGGCGGAAGGCACCGGCGTTATCACCGAGACCATCTTCGAAAACCGTTTCATGCACGTGCCGGAATTGATCCGCATGGGGGCGCACGCGGAAATCGAGAGCAACACCGTGATCTGCCATGGCGTTGAACAGCTGTCCGGCGCTCAGGTGATGGCGACCGATCTGCGCGCTTCCGCCAGCCTGGTGATCGCCGGCTGCATCGCCGACGGCGTGACCGTCGTCGATCGCATCTACCATATTGATCGCGGCTATGAGCGTATTGAAGACAAGCTGCGCGCGCTGGGTGCGAACATCGAGCGTGTGAAAGGCGAGTAAGGCATTAACGCCGGCGCGGCTGCGTCGGCAGGATGAAAATCAAAGGGCCGGCTATCAATGCCGGCCCTTTTTTAATTGCTGTCTTCCGGGAATTCACCCACCGTCATTTTCAACGTAATGCGCTTGCCGTCGCGCAGCACGATAACCGGTATCTCGGTGCCCGGTCTGATCTCCGCCACCTGATCCATGGTCTCCAGCACGGACACCGCCGGTTTGTTATCCACGTTGATGATGATGTCGTTGATCTGGAAGCCGGCGTTGCTCGCCGGGCCGTTCGGCGTAATCTCGGTCACGATGATGCCTTGAAGGCGATCGATGCCGGAATTGGACGAGCGCAGCGGAATGATCTCTTTGCCCTGAATGCCGAAATAGCCGCGGATGACGCGGCCGTCGCGGATCAGCTTGTCCATGATTTTGGTGGCCAGTTCGATCGGAATGGCGAAGCCGAGGCCCTCCGGCGTTTCGCCGTCGGTAATTTTGTCATAGGTCAGGGTGTTGATGCCGATCAGCTCGCCCAGCGAGTTGACCAGCGCGCCGCCGGAGTTGCCGCGGTTGATGGAGGCGTCGGTCTGCAGGAACGTCTGTCGGCCGGTGGTGCTCATACTGATGCGGCCGGTGGCGCTGAGGATGCCTTGTGTGACGGTCTGCCCCAGGTTATAGGGGTTGCCGATCGCCAGCACGACGTCGCCGACGTGGGCAACGCGATTTTTATTGGTCGGGATCACCGGTAGATTGCCGGGATCGATCTTCAGCACCGCCAAATCGGTCAGGCCGTCCGAGCCGACCAACAGCGCTTCGTAGCGGCGGCCATCCTGCAACACCACGGTGATCTGCTGAGCGTCTTTGATCACGTGGCGGTTGGTGATGATATAGCCGCGTTCATTCATGATCACGCCGGAACCGAGCGACAGTACGTTGGCGGCCCCGTTCAGGTTGCGGTTGTAAATATTCACCACGGCGGGCGCGGCGCGGCGCACCGCTTTGTTGTAGCTCACTGGCGTTTCGTCGCTGGTGCTCTCAGGTTTGTCTGCAAACAGGCCGTTGGAAGAACGCAGCATGGGCAGTGCGGCCAGCAGCAGGCCGGCAACGATGAGACCGATAACGACAGAACGCAAGAGCTTAGCAAACATGGAGTTTTCGTGGTGTGGTGAACGATGTTCGGAGGATAGCATGAGTTAACCGGGCGCAGTATGTCACCGAGCCCGGTTTTTGCACAAATTAACGCAGCAGCAGATAAATGGTTTCGTTGCCGCGCACGATATTGAGCGCCATCACCGGTGGCTTGGCCTCCAGCACTTTACGCAGCGTGGTGATGTTGTCCACGCGCTGACGGTTGACGCCGATGATCACGTCGCCTTTCTGCAGGCCGATCTGCGCCGCCGTTGACCCTTTATCCACGTTCTCCACCTTCACGCCCTTGTCGCCGCTCGGCAACGCGCCATTGCTGAGGGAAACCCCCTGCAGCGCCGGCGACAGCGTTTCGGCGTTGGTCGAGGCGCTCTCGCTGTTGTCCAGCGTGACCGAAACTTCCTGCGGTTTGCCATCGCGCAGCAGGCCCACCTTGAGGGTTTTGCCCGGCGCGGTGGTGCCGACTTTGGCGCGCAGTTCGGCGAAGCTGCTCACCGGTTTACCGTCGACGGAGACCAGGATATCCCCGGCCTTGATGCCCGCCTTGGCGGCGGCGGATTTCGGCAGCACTTCGCTGACGAAGGCGCCGCGCTGCGCGTCGGTGTTGAAGGCTTTGGCCATATCCGGGGTCATTTCGCTGCCCTTGATGCCCAGCAGGCCGCGTTTCACTTCGCCGAATTCAATCAGCTGCTGGCTCAGGTTCTGCGCCATATTGCTCGGAATGGCGAAACCGATGCCGACGTTGCCGCCGCTCGGCGCCAGAATGGCGGTATTAATGCCGATCAGCTCGCCGTTCAGGTTAACCAGCGCGCCGCCGGAGTTGCCGCGGTTGATGGAGGCGTCGGTCTGAATGAAGTTTTCCAGCCCTTCCAGATTCAGGCCGGAGCGGCCCAGCGCCGAGATAATGCCGGAAGTGGCGGTTTGGCCCAGGCCAAACGGGTTGCCGACCGCGACGGCAAAGTCGCCGACGCGCAGCTGATCGGAGTCGGCCATTTTGATGGCGGTCAGGTTTTTGGTGTCGCTGAGCTGCAACAGGGCGATGTCGGATTGCTCATCGCGGCCGACCAGCTTGGCGTCCAGCTCGCGACCGTCGTTCAACTGCACGCGGATTTTATCGGCGTTGTTGATGACGTGGTTGTTGGTCAGCACATAGCCTTTGGCGGCGTCGATGATCACGCCGGAACCCAGCCCTTCAAACGGACGGGAGCTTTGCTGCTGGCCGGGGAAGTTAGGGCCGAAGAAGCGTCTGAACTCTTCCGGCAGTTGTTGACGCTGCACCTGAGTGCCGGCGACATGCACGCTCACTACGGCGGGCAAGACTTTTTCCAGCATCGGCGCCAGGCTCGGCAGCGGCTGCCCCTGAACGGCGACGGGCAGGGCCGCGTTGGCCACCGGTACGGAGCTGAGCGTCAGGCCGAGGCTCATTGCCAATGCACTAAGAATTAACGACTTTTTCTTCATTGATTATAACTCTCTCAATACCTGCCGATGAAAATTTGATGATAAGGCAATCACCTTGTCATAGTGAAGGGTAAGACCGTGAATTTGCGTGCAAAGTTCAGTAAAGGTAATGCGAGGGAAGGTCAAGACGGTAAACGGAGGAAGCCCGCGGGTGGCCCCGCGGGCGAAGGGGGTCAGTCGCGGCGCGCGCTTTGCCCGCGCAGCAGGCCGGAGGCGCCTTCCGAATAGTCGCGCGGCATTTCCACCGGCGCTTGATCGTTGTCTGCTTCCGCTTCGGTCAGGCGATAGCGGAACGGATTTTCCTGCATCGGCAGATCCGGCAGCAGGTTGTTCGAGCTTTTCGCCATGTGCTGATACAGCTGACGATAATCGCGCGCCATGTTGTCCAGCAGCTCGGCGCTGCGGGCAAAGTGGCCGACCAGCTCCTGACGGTACTCTTCCAGCTCGGTTTTGCTCTTGTCCAGCTCGTTCTGCAGGACTTGTTGTTGACGTAATTTACGGTTGCCAAAACGCATCGCCACCGCACCAATCACGATACCGACGACCAAACCAATCAGCGCATACTCCCAGGTCATGATGACTCCTATTTTGACTTCGTTGTTCCGCAGGGATTTTTCACTTAATAATATCCACTATAACCGTTAACCTTGTCCGAGTGGAATCCTGATGCGCTTCCACCTAATTTTTACAGGGTTTTCAGCGGCGCCCGCAGCGGGCATTTGTGGCGATAACGGTGCGAATCGGCATCAACTTGCCGCCAACGTTGGCTAAATAATTTCTAAGCGTTCTTAGGGAACATCGAACAGATGCAGGCACTATCACCGTTATCTCGCTACCAGCAGGCGCTGGATGCGGGGGAATATCAGGCCGATGAGGTTCAACGCCGGGCCGTCACTCAACTGGATCGCATTTATCAGGCTCTGTTGCAAAAGCCGGCGGCGAGCGCGCCTGCCGGCGGGCTGCGCGGTAAGCTCAGCCGCTTGCTGGGCAAGGGCGGCGACACGGCGCCGCAGCGCCCGGTGCAGGGGCTGTATATGTGGGGCGGCGTCGGGCGCGGCAAAACCTGGTTGATGGATATGTTCTTCCACAGTTTGCCGGGCGATCGCAAAATGCGTCTGCACTTTCACCGCTTCATGCTGCGGGTGCATGAAGAGCTGACCGAGCTGCAGGGGCGGGAAAACCCGCTGGAAATCGTCGCCGACGGGTTTAAGGCCGAGACCGACGTGCTGTGTTTCGACGAATTCTTCGTGTCCGACATCACCGACGCCATGCTGCTGGCCACGCTGCTGCAGGCGCTGTTCGCGCGCGGCATTACGCTGGTGGCCACATCGAACATCCCGCCGGACGATCTGTACCGCAACGGTCTGCAGCGGGCGCGTTTCCTGCCGGCCATCGATCTGATCAACGAGTACTGCGACGTGATGAACGTCGACGCCGGCATCGACTATCGTCTGCGTACCCTGACCCAGGCGCACCTCTACCTGACGCCGCTGAGCGACCAGACGCGCGAGACGCTGGATCGGATGTTCGTCAAGCTGGCGGGCAAGGCGGGGGAGGACGCGCCGGTGCTGCAGATCAACCATCGGCCGCTGCAGGCTATCCGTTCGGTGGACGGCGTGCTGGCGGTGGATTTCCACACGCTGTGCGAAGAGGCGCGCAGCCAACTGGACTACATCGCGCTGTCGCGGCTGTATCACAGCGTGATCCTGTATAATGTGCGGGTGATGGGGCCGCTGAAAGAGAATACCGCGCGCCGTTTCCTGGCGTTGGTGGACGAATTCTACGAGCGGCACATCAAGCTGGTGATCGGCGCTGAAGCGTCGATGTTCGAGATCTATCAGGGGGTGCAGCTGAAATTTGAATTCCAGCGCTGCCTGTCGCGCCTGCAGGAAATGCAGAGCGAAGAGTACCTCAAGCTGCCGCATTTGCCCTGAGTCTGCCGGGCTTGCCGCCGCCGTATCGCCGGTTGTCCGCCGCCGGCGATAAATTTATTTTCCATTCAAAAACCGTTCGATCTTTGTGAGCGACTTCTCTATAATCTTGCGACCCCACGTTACAACAAAGTTTTTTTTCCCAAAAACTTTATAGTGCCGGCAATGGCTATTCGAAGGGGTAGGTTTGCTGGACTTGTATGGTCGTGTGAGCCTCAACTGTTTTCGAGCGTTTGGGTGTTCACCAACGTGTAACTAATTATTGGGTAAGCTTTCTAATGAAAACTTTTACAGCTAAACCAGAAACCGTAAAACGCGACTGGTACGTTGTTGATGCAGATGGTAAAACTTTAGGCCGTCTCGCTACTGAACTGGCTCGTCGCCTGCGCGGCAAGCATAAAGCGGAATACACCCCGCACGTGGATACCGGTGATTACATCATCGTTCTGAACGCTGACAAAGTTGCTGTAACCGGCAACAAGCGTACAGACAAAGTGTACTACCACCACACCGGCCACATCGGTGGTATCAAGCAAGCGACCTTTGAAGAGATGATTGCCCGCCGTCCTGAGCGCGTGATTGAAATCGCGGTTAAAGGCATGCTGCCAAAGGGCCCGCTGGGTCGTGCTATGTTCCGTAAACTGAAAGTTTACGCGGGCACCGAGCACAATCACGCGGCACAGCAACCGCAAGTTCTGGACATTTAATCGGGATTAATGGCAATGGCTGAAAATCAATACTACGGCACTGGTCGCCGCAAAAGCTCCGCCGCTCGCGTCTTCATCAAGCCGGGCAACGGTAACATCGTTATCAACCAGCGCAGCCTGGAACAGTACTTCGGTCGCGAAACTGCCCGCATGGTAGTTCGTCAGCCGCTGGAACTGGTCGACATGGTTGGCAAACTGGATCTGTACATCACCGTTAAAGGTGGTGGTATCTCCGGTCAAGCTGGCGCCATCCGTCACGGTATCACCCGTGCACTGATGGAGTACGATGAGACTCTGCGTTCTGAACTGCGTAAAGCTGGCTTCGTCACCCGTGACGCTCGTCAGGTTGAACGTAAGAAAGTCGGTCTGCGTAAAGCACGTCGTCGTCCGCAGTTCTCCAAGCGTTAATTTCCGCTGCTTCGGCAGTGCGATTTACGCAAAAAACCCGGTGCTTCACCGGGTTTTTTTATGCCTGAAATCCGCCTTCCCCGACTAAAATCTGTGGCATATCAGACAATTCAACATGAATTCGCCGCAGCGCCCCCACAAAACAAGCAAAATCTGGTAAACTATCACCCACTTTTGCGCCTGTTCGCCGTGCAGTTGACCTCCTGGGCCGGTTTTTTATGGGTTCGGGTCGCGCTGCGTGCTGCCGGCCTGCGGCAAGATTATTCAGGATAGCAGCCTGTCAGTTGGCTATTCGCAGTATTTTCTAGATAACTTGGAGGTTTTCATGGCTGTCGCTGCCAACAAACGTTCGGTAATGACGCTGTTCTCTGGCCCGACCGACATTTTTAGCCATCAAGTACGCATCGTACTGGCGGAGAAAGGTGTCAGCGTCGAGATCGAGCAGGTCGAAATGGATAACCTGCCGCAAGATCTGATTGACCTCAACCCTTACCAGACGGTGCCTACGCTGGTCGATCGCGAACTGACCCTGTATGAATCCCGCATCATCATGGAATA
The DNA here is from genome assembly GCF_903970925.1 of Serratia sp. ME47. Classification (NCBI taxonomy): domain Bacteria; kingdom Pseudomonadati; phylum Pseudomonadota; class Gammaproteobacteria; order Enterobacterales; family Yersiniaceae; genus Serratia; species Serratia sp. ME47. The sequence goes on from NZ_CAJCKE010000017.1 coordinate 81,075, forward strand.
CCTGGATGAGCGCTTCCCGCACCCGCCGCTGATGCCGGTTTACCCGGTTGCCCGTGGTGAGAGCCGTCTGATGATGCTGCGCATCGAGAAGAACTGGTACTCGCTGATGGACAAGATCGAGAAGAGCAGCGGTCAGGAAGCAGAATCCGCCCGCCGCCAGTTGCGTGAAGAGTTGCTGGCGATCGCGCCTATTTTCGGCCAGGCGCCGTATTTCATGAGCGAAGAGTTCAGCCTGGTGGATTGCTACCTGGCACCGCTGTTGTGGCGTCTGCCGCAGCTGGGCATCGAGTTGAGCGGCGCCGGCTCCAAAGAGTTGAAAGGCTACATGACCCGCGTCTTCGAACGCGACGCTTTCCTGGCTTCCCTGACCGAAGCCGAGCGTGAAATGCGCCTGCAAACCCGGGGCTAAGCGCGATGGACATGTCTCAGATGACGCCGCGTCGCCCGTATCTGCTGCGGGCGTTCTATGACTGGCTGCTGGATAACCAGCTGACGCCGCACCTGGTGGTCGACGTGACTCGCCCTGATGTTCAGGTGCCGATGGAGTTCGCGCGCGATGGCCAGATCGTGTTGAATATCGCGCCGCGCGCGGTAGGCAACCTGGCGTTGGGCAACGAAGACGTGCAGTTCAACGCGCGCTTCGGCGGCGTGCCGCGCCAGGTCTCGGTGCCGATGGCCGCCGTGCTGGCGATTTATGCGCGTGAGAACGGCGCCGGCACGATGTTTGAACCGGAAGCCGCCTACGACGAAAGCGAAGGCGTGTTCGAAGGTTTGGACAATGAGACGATCCCTTCGGAAACGTTGATGTCGGTGATCGACGGCGATCGCCCGGATACCGCGGAAGATGACGGCCCGGACGACGAACCGCCGCAGCCGCCACGCGGTGGCCGACCGGCGCTGCGCGTGGTGAAATAAGCCCGCGTGAACAAACGAAAAAGCACCCCGTGGGGTGCTTTTTTTGCCCGGACGAAGCGGATCAGCCTTTCAAGGCGGCAATGCAGGCATCGCGCGGCGCGCTGAGATCGCCTACGCGCACGGTGGACAGCGCGCGGGCCGCGCGCTCACGGAAGCTGGTGATGGCGGTGTCGCCTTGCACTTCCGGCGGCGCGGTGCAGATGTCATTGAGCGGCAGATCGTTGCCTTTGTTGAGCGCCTGCAATACCGCCGCCGGGTTGTAGATCAGGGCGGCGGAGAGGGCAGATTTAATGCCGGCGGTAAATCCGGCATTGCCGCCGCCGGCCAGCTTGGGCGCCAGGGCAATCCAGTTGTCGTCCCCCAACCGGATACTGTTTTCCACGGCGCTGAACTGCCCGGCCTTGCCCAACTGCGCCACGACCGGCCGCGCGCCGCGCGCTTCGATATTGTAACCGACCTCCTGCGAATCCAGCGCCAGGGCTGAGGCGCTGAAACTGACGGCCAGCAGTGCGCCGGCCAACAGGGAAATGGAGCATTTCATGTTCGCTATCCTTATCTCGGTGTCAGGCGCAGCCGCGCCCTGCAATGGTGCTAACTCAATACTATAGCGCGTTGAGGCAGTGAGAAGGGGGGAGGTTGTTACAAAGCGTGGCCGGTTAAAACAAAGGCCCGGCAATGTGCCGGGCCTTTGGCGGTACGGAAGGTTTACACTTCCAGGTAGTTCATGATGCCGTCTGCCGCTTTGCGGCCTTCGGCGATCGCCGTCACCACCAGGTCGGAGCCGCGGACCGCGTCGCCACCGGCGAAGATTTTCGGGTTGCTGGTCTGGAACGCGTTGTCGCTGCCTTCCGGCGCCACGATGCGGCCCTGTTTATCGAGCTGCACGTCGTGCGCCGCCAGCCAGTCCATGCGGTGTGGGCGGAAGCCGAACGCCATCACCACCGCGTCGGCGTCGATCACGTGCTCGGAACCCGGCACCTGCTCCGCCGCCTGGCGGCCGTTGGCATCCGGCGCACCCAGCTGAGTGCGCACCATTTTCACCCCGGCCACGCGGCCGGCGCTGTTCAGTTCGATGCTCAGCGGCTGCAGGTTGAACTGGAAGTCCACCCCTTCTTCCCGGGCGTTCTTCACTTCGCGCTTGGAGCCCGGCATGTTGGCCTCGTCGCGGCGGTAGGCGCAGGTGACCTGCGTCGCGCCCTGACGCACCGAGGTGCGCACGCAGTCCATGGCGGTATCGCCGCCGCCCAGCACCACCACCCGTTTGCCTTCCATGCTGACATAAGGCTCGTGCTGCTCGGTTTCATACCCCATCAGCTGCTTGGTGTTGGCGATCAGGAACGGCAGCGCGTCGTACACGCCCTGCGCATCCTCATTCTCCAGCCCGCCACGCATCGATTGATAGGTGCCGACGCCGAGGAACACCGCATCGTACTCGCTCAGCAAAGTCTCCATGCTGACGTCTTTGCCCACTTCGGTATTCAACTGGAACTCGATGCCCATCTCGCTGAAGATGCCGCGGCGTTTGACCATCACTTCCTTTTCCAGCTTGAAGGCCGGGATGCCGAAGGTCAGCAGACCGCCGATCTCAGGATGACGATCATACACTACTGCCTTAACGCCGTTGCGGGTCAGCACGTCAGCGCAGGCCAACCCGGCGGGGCCGGCACCGACGATCGCCACGCGCTTGCCGGTCGGCTGCACGTGCGACATGTCCGGCTTCCAGCCCATTTCGATGGCCTTATCGCTGATGTAACGCTCGATATTGCCGATGGTGACCGCGCCGAACTCGTCGTTCAGGGTGCAAGACCCTTCGCACAGGCGATCCTGCGGGCATACGCGGCCGCACACCTCAGGCAGGCTGTTGGTCTGATGCGCCAGGTCCGCCGCTTCCATGATGCGGCCTTCGTTGGCCAGCTTCAGCCAGTTCGGGATGTAGTTGTGCACCGGGCACTTCCACTCGCAATACGGGTTGCCGCAGGACAGACAGCGGTCCGCCTGGGCTTTGGCCTGGGTTTCCGAAAACGGTTCGTAGATCTCGACGAACTCTATTTTGCGGATCTTCAGCGGTTTCTTAGGCGGATCAACACGCTGCAGGTCGATAAATTGATAAACGTTCTGGCTCATTAATGACCTACCTCTTACTGCGCCTGCACCCGCAGCTCGGCTGCGGAACGGCTACGGTGACCCAACAGCGCTTTGACATCGCTGGACTTCGGTTTGACCAGGGCGAACTTCGGCGCCCACTCCGGCCAGTTGGCCAGGATCTCTTCCGCGCGGGAAGAGCCGGTCGCCTGCACGTGTTCGGTGATCAGGCCGCGCAGATGCTCCTCATGGATCGCCAACTGATCGACATCCAGCACTTCCACCAGCTCCGGGTTCACGCGCTTGCGGAACTCGCCGTCTTCGTCCAGCACGTAGGCGAAGCCGCCGGTCATGCCGGCGCCGAAGTTGATGCCGGTTTTACCCAGCACGCAGACGATGCCGCCGGTCATGTATTCGCAGCCGTTGTCGCCGATGCCTTCCACCACGGTGATGGCGCCGGAGTTGCGCACCGCGAAACGCTCGCCCGCGCGGCCGGCGGCGAACAGCTTGCCGCCGGTGGCGCCGTACAGGCAGGTGTTGCCGACGATGCTGGCTTCATGGCTGCGGAAGGCGGAGCCGATCGGCGGACGCACCGCGATGCTGCCGCCGGCCATGCCCTTGCCGACATAGTCGTTGGCGTCGCCGGTCAGGGTCAGCTCGACGCCGCCGGCGTTCCAGACGCCGAAGCTTTGCCCGGCGGTGCCGGAGAAATGCGCCTTGATCGGATCGGCCGCCATGCCCTGATCGCCGTGCACGTTGGCGATAGCGCCGGACAGCATGGCGCCCACGGAGCGGTCGGTGTTGCGAATGTCGAAGTAGAAGGTTTTACCCTGTTTCGCTTCGATATGCGGCTGCGCCTGCGCCAGCAGCTCTTTGTTCAGCAGGCCCTTGTCGAACGCCGGGTTGCTGCTTTCGGTGCAGTACACCGCTTTGCCCGGATGCGGCGTGGCGGTTTTCAGCAGCGGCGACAGATCCAGCTTGTTCTGCTTGGCGGAGATGCCGTCCAGCTCGGTCAGGAAGTCGGTGCGGCCGATCAGATCCACCAACTGGCTCACGCCCAGTTGCGCCATGATCTCGCGGGTTTCACGTGCGATAAACTGGAAGTAATTCGTCACGCGTTCTGGCAGGCCGTGGTAGTGATCGCGGCGCAGCTTGTCGTCCTGAGTCGCGACGCCGGTCGCGCAGTTGTTGAGGTGGCAGATGCGCAGGTATTTGCAGCCCAGCGCCACCATCGGCCCGGTGCCGAAGCCGAAGCTTTCCGCGCCCAGGATCGCCGCTTTGACGATGTCCACGCCGGTTTTCAGGCCGCCGTCCACCTGCAGGCGGATCTTGTGGCGCAGACCGTTGGCCACCAGCGCCTGCTGGGTTTCCACCAGGCCCAGTTCCCATGGGCAGCCGGCATATTTCACCGAGGACAGCGGGCTGGCGCCGGTGCCGCCGTCGTAACCGGCGATGGTGATAAGATCGGCATAGGCTTTCGCCACGCCGGTGGCGATGGTGCCGACACCCGGCTCGGACACCAGTTTCACCGAGATCACCGCCTTCGGGTTGACCTGCTTCAGATCGAAGATCAGCTGCGCCAGATCTTCGATCGAGTAGATGTCGTGGTGCGGCGGCGGGGAGATCAGCGTCACGCCCGGCACCGAGTAACGCAGTCTGGCGATGTACGGGGTGACTTTGTCGCCCGGCAGCTGGCCACCTTCGCCCGGCTTGGCGCCTTGCGCCACCTTAATCTGGATCACGTCGGCGTTCACCAGGTAGGCCGGCGTTACGCCGAAGCGGCCGGAGGCCACCTGTTTGATGCGCGACACCTTGTTGGTGCGGTAGCGCGCCGGATCTTCGCCGCCTTCGCCGGAGTTGGAGAAGCCGCCGAGGCCGTTCATGGCGATCGCCAGTGATTCGTGCGCTTCCGGGCTCAGCGCGCCGATCGACATCGCCGCCGTGTCGAAGCGTTTGAACAGCGATTCCGCCGGTTCGACCTGATCGACCGGGATCGGTTCGCCTTTCGGCGTGATGGCCAGCAGATCGCGTAGCATGGCGACCGGCCGCTCGTTCACCAGCTTGGCGTAAGCCTGATAGTCGCTGTACTCGCCGCTGTGTACCGCTTTTTGCAGCGAGTTCACCACGTCCGGGTTGTAGGCGTGGTATTCGCCGCCGTGCACGAATTTCAGCAGGCCGCCTTGCTCCAGCGGTTTGCGTTTCAGCCAGGCGCGCTTGGAAAGGTTCTGCAGATCCTGCTGGAAATCGCTGAAGCTGGCGCCGCCAATGCGGCTGACCACGCCCTGGAAGCACAGATCCGCCAGATCGCGGTGCAGGCCGACCGCTTCGAACAGCTTGGAGCAGCGGTAAGAGGCGATGGTCGAAATGCCCATCTTGGACATGATCTTGTACAGGCCTTTGTTGATGCCGTTGCGGTAGTTCAGCATCACGTCGCGGTATTTCTTGTCGATCGCCTGGCTGTCCACCAGCTTGGCCAGGGTTTCATAGGCCAGATACGGATAGATGGCGGTCGCGCCGAAGCCGAGCAGTACGGCGAAGTGGTGCGGATCGCGGGCGCTGGCGGTTTCAACGATCAGGTTGGCGTCGCAGCGCAGGCTTTTTTCCACCAGGCGGGTTTGCACGGCGCCGACTGCCATCGGAGCAGGCACCGGCAGGCGGCCGGGCGCGATGGCGCGGTCGGACAGCACCAACAGCACCGCACCTTCACGCACCTTGCGTTCCGCTTCGTCGCACAGGGCGCGAATGGTCTGCTCCAGATCCTGCTGCTGCGGATCGAAGGTCAGATCGAGCGTCTCGGCGCGATAGTATTCGCCTTCCAGCGTGGTGAGCTGTTTGAAATCGGAGTACAGCAGGATCGGCGATTTGAAGCTCAGGCGGTGCGCCTGGCCTTCGGCTTCGCAGAACACGTTCATTTCGCGGCCGATGCTGGTGGCCAGCGACATGACGTGCGCTTCACGCAGCGGATCGATCGGCGGATTGGTGACCTGCGCGAACTGCTGGCGGAAATAGTCGTAAACGATGCGCGGCCGGCTGGAGAGCACGGCGAACGGGGTATCGTCGCCCATCGAACCGGTGGCTTCCTGGCCAATTTCGCCCAGCACGCGGATCACCTGATCCAGCTCTTCACTGCTGTAGCCGAACTGTTTCTGATAGGTTTCGAGCTGCGCGTCGTCGAGCTCGCGGCTGCCGACCTGATCGTCCGGCAGATCTTCGAACGGCACCAGGCGTTTGACGTTTTTCTCCATCCACTCTTTATACGGGTGGCGGCTTTTCAGATCGTTGTCGGTTTCCGCCGAGTGCAGGATGCGGCCGCTGCGGGTGTCGATCACCATCAGCTCACCGGGGCCGACGCGGCCTTTTTCCACCACTTCATCCGGCTGGTAATCCCAGATGCCGACTTCGGAGGCGCAGGTGATCAGCTTGTCTTTGGTGATCACGTAGCGCGCCGGGCGCAGGCCGTTGCGATCGAGGTTACAGGCGGCGTAGCGGCCGTCGGACATCACGATGCCGGCCGGGCCGTCCCACGGCTCCATGTGCATCGAGTTGAAGTCGAAGAAGGCGCGCAGATCGCCGTCCATGTCCGGGTTGTTCTGCCAGGCCGGCGGCACCAGCAGGCGCATGGCGCGGATGAGATCCATCCCGCCCGCCAGCAGCAGCTCCAGCATGTTGTCCAGCGAACTGGAGTCGGAGCCGGTTTCGTTGACGAACGGCGCGGCGGCCTGCAGATCCGGGATCAGCGGCGTTTGGAATTTATAGGTACGGGCGCGCGCCCACTGGCGGTTGCCGGTGATGGTGTTGATTTCGCCGTTGTGCGCCAGGTAGCGGAACGGCTGCGCCAGCGGCCAGCGCGGCACGGTGTTGGTGGAGAAGCGCTGGTGGAACAGGCAAATGGCCGACTCCAGGCGCAGGTCCGCCAGATCGAGATAGAAGCGCGGCAGATCCGCAGGCATGCACAGGCCTTTATAGATCGTCACCAGGTTAGAGAAGCTGCAGACGTAGAAACTGTCGTCCTGCACGCGTTTCTCGATGCGGCGACGCGCCACGAACAGGCGGCGTTCCATATCACGCGGGCGCCAGCCGGCCGGGGCGTTAACGAAGATTTGCTCGATGCGCGGCAGGGAGGAGAGGGCGATTTCACCCAGCACGTCCGGGTTGGTCGGCACTTCGCGCCAGCCGACGATCGACAGCGTTTCGTTTTGCAGCTCTTCTTCCACGATGCGGCGGCTGAGGCGCGCTTCCTCTTCATTCTGGCTGAGGAACATCATGCCGACGGCGTAGTTCTTGGCCAAACGCCAGCCGCGCTCTTCCGCCACCATGCGGAAGAAACGATCGGGTTTTTGCAGCAACAGGCCGCAGCCGTCGCCGGTCTTGCCGTCGGCGAGGATCGCGCCGCGGTGCTGCATGCGGGCCAGCGCGTGAATGGCGGTGCGCACCACCTTGTGGCTAGGTTCGCCTTCTATATGGGCGATCAGGCCGAAACCACAGTTGTCCCTCTCTTGGGATTTATCGTACAACATATCGTGAACCTCCCCAGGCTCTGCGTGACTCTCACAACCTACTGCGAGGGGGCTTCCCAATTTCAGGCAGAAGTCCAATCAGCAAGTTAACCCCGCCAATCTGCTTTTCCGCCCTCCATCAATGGCCTCTCGTGACGGTCTCACAAGTGGTATAGGACTTGTTTTAAGAGGGAGTCTTCAATTACTGCATAAATATGACGAGACGTTTGCCCGTCCAGAAAGCTTCCAGCGGACTTCCAACTTAGCGAGAAAGAATTCGCAGGTCAAATGTGGGCTTAAGATAGATTCTTATCGAATTACTGATGTTTATTTATTTGATAAATAAGTAATTTAATGCATTTTTGCACTATCGTGGGGCAACGCCGATCCCTGCAGAAGTGTGAGCTGTCTCACTGTAGTGCAACCCCTTAATCTCTGCACCATGCTAGTGCGGGGGGTAATGCCAGAATTTTATTCTATAAGATATTGCTTAGCTGATGTTTATGACTATTTTTCACCGTGTTGTCATATTGCCGTTAACGGTTGCGTGACGATTAGAATAATTCATCAGAATTAGAGTGAATTGATTTGCGTTTATGGTGAATAGTTATGCTTGATGGCGCCTTGCGGGGAAAGCGTTGATCTCTGTCATCGCGGGAAAAACCGTTTCTTATTAGCATCGCGGCTTTGAACACAGAGAAGCACCAAGATTATGCAGTTGCCGCAATTAGTCAATATGTTTGGCGCGGATCTCCAGCGCCGCTATGGCGAAAAGATCCATAAACTCACGCTGCACGGCGGATTCAGCTGCCCTAACCGCGACGGCACGTTGGGGCGCGGCGGCTGTACGTTCTGCAATGTCGCCTCGTTCGCCGATGAAGCGATGCAGCGGCAGAGCATCGCCGAACAGCTGGCGCAGCAGGCCGCGCGGGCCGATCGGGCGCGGCGCTATCTGGCCTATTTCCAGGCCTATACCAGCACCTATGCGGAGGTTGAACGGCTGGAGACGATGTATCGGCAGGCGTTGGCGCAGAGCGCCATGGTCGGCCTGTGCGTCGGCACCCGGCCGGACTGCGTGCCGTCCGCCGCGCTGGATCTGCTGACGGGATACCGCGAGCAAGGCTATGAAGTGTGGCTGGAGCTGGGGCTGCAGACGGCGCACGATAAAACGCTGAAGCGCATCAACCGCGGCCATGATTTTCGCTGTTATCAGCAGACTGCGCGACTGGCCCGGCAGCGCGGGCTGAAGGTGTGCTGCCATCTGATCGTCGGGCTGCCGGGAGAAACTCAGCGCGATCATCTGCTCACGCTGCAGCGGGTGACGGAGACCGGCGTGGATGGCATCAAACTGCATCCGCTGCACGTCGTCACCGGCAGTACCCTGGCGCGGGCGTGGCATGCCGGGCGGTTGCCCGAACTGGCGTTGGAGGACTACGCCGCCAGCGCCGGGGAGATGATCCGCCATACGCCGGGCGGGGTGGTGTACCACCGTCTTTCCGCCAGCGCCCGTCGGCCGACGCTGCTGGCGCCGCTGTGGTGCGAAAACCGCTGGAGCGGCATGCAGGCGGCCGGTGCTTATCTGCAGCAATACGGCGGGCAGGGCAGCGCGCTGGTTGAAAAGCGGCGCTACCGTCCCGGAATGCCGCTCTGAAGTGCAATCTTTGCCACACTTCGGCGTTTGCCGCCTTATCTCATCGCGGTTTTACGGTATGATTCAAAAGATTGTGTCTGATGGGAGCCGCTATGAAGCAAATCCGGGTGTTGGCCCAGTACTACGTTGATTTAATGGTGAAACTGGGGTTGGTGCGCTTCTCGCTGCTGCTGGCCTCGGCGCTGGTGGTGCTGGCGATGGTGGTGCAGATGGCGGTGACCATGCTGCTGCGCGGCGAAGTGGAAAGCATCGACGTGGTGCGTTCAATCTTCTTCGGTCTGTTGATCACCCCGTGGGCGGTCTACTTTCTCTCGGTGGTGGTGGAACAGCTGGAAGAGTCGCGCCAACGGCTGGCGCGGCTGGTGGACAAGCTGGAAGAGATGCGCCACCGCGATCTGGAGCTTAATCAGCAGCTCAAAGACAATATCAGCCAGCTGAATCAGGAGATCGCCGACCGTATCAAAGCGGAAGAAGAGCGCCTGCAGGTGATGGAAAAGCTGACGGAAGAGATGGAGCAGCGCGAGCAGGCGCAGATTGAGCTGGGCCAGCAATCGGCGCTGCTGCGTTCCTTCCTCGATGCCTCGCCGGATTTGGTCTACTACCGCAACGAAGACAAAGAGTTTTCCGGCTGTAACCGCGCGATGGAACTGCTGACCGGCAAAAGCGAGAAGCAGCTGATCGGCCTGACGCCGTTCGACGTCTACGGCCAGGAGATCGCCGAAAAGGTCATTGAGACCGACGAGAAGGTGTTCCGCCATAACGTCTCGCTGACCTACGAACAGTGGCTGGTATATCCCGACGGCCGCAAAGCCTGTTTCGAGCTGCGCAAGGTTCCGTTTTACGACCGGGTGGGCAAACGCCACGGCCTGATGGGCTTCGGCCGCGATATTACCGAGCGTAAGCGCTACCAGGACGCGCTGGAGAACGCCAGCAGGGAGAAGACCACCTTTATCTCCACGATCAGCCACGAGCTGCGTACGCCGCTTAACGGCATCGTCGGCCTGAGCCGCATTTTGCTTGATACCGAGCTGAACGACGAGCAGCTGAAATACCTGAAGACCATTCACGTCAGCGCCATCACCCTCGGCAATATCTTCAACGACATTATCGAAATGGACAAGCTCGAGCGGCGCAAGGTGCAGCTCGACAACCAGCCGGTGGACTTCACCGGCTTCCTGGCGGATCTGGAGAATCTCTCGGGCCTGCTGGCGCAGCCGAAAGGGCTGCAGTTCATCATGGAGCCGCAGACGCCGCTGCCGCAGCAGATCGTGACCGACGGCACGCGCCTGCGGCAGATCTTGTGGAACCTGATCGGCAACGCGGTGAAATTTACCCAGCAGGGGCAAATTGTGGTGCGCGTGCGGCGCGAGGCGCAGGAGAAGCTGGTGTTCGAAGTGGAAGACTCGGGCATGGGCATCCCGCAGGACGAGCAGGACAAGATCTTCGCCATGTATTATCAGGTGAAAGATCAGCGCGGCGGCCGTCCAGCCACCGGCACCGGCATCGGGCTGGCGGTCTCCAAACGGCTGGCGCAGAGCATGGGCGGCGACATTACCGTGCGCAGCGAACAAGGGCACGGTTCTTGCTTCACTTTGACCATCAAGGCGCCGGCGGTGCAGGAAGCCGTCAGCGCGGCGCCGGAGGAAGAGGAGCTGCCGTTGCCGGCGCTGCACATCCTGCTGGTGGAAGATATCGAACTGAACGTGATCGTGGCGCGCTCGGTGCTGGAGAAGCTGGGCAACAGCGTCGAGGTGGCGATGAACGGCCATGACGCGCTGGCGATGTTCGATCCGGACGAGTTCGATCTGGTGCTGCTGGACATCCAACTGCCGGACATGACCGGGCTGGATATCGCCCGGGCGCTGCGTGAGCGTTACGCCGGACAGGCGCTGCCGCCGTTGGTGGCCCTGACCGCCAACGTGCTGAAAGACAAAAAAGAGTATCTCGAGGCGGGCATGGACGATGTGCTGAGCAAGCCGCTGTCGGTGCCGGCGCTGACCAAGGTCATCAAACACTATTGGGATCATCAACCTTCTCACACTTCTAAGAAAACGGAGCACAAGGCGATGCAGATTAATGAGTCGTTACTCGATACCGCGATGCTGGAGCAGTACATGGACCTGGTTGGCCCGCAGTTGATCCATCAAAGTCTGGAGATGTTCGAACAGATGATGCCGGGTTATCTGGCGGTGCTGGATTCCAATATGACGGCGCGCGATCAGAAAGGCATCACCGAGGAAGGGCACAAGATCAAGGGCGCCGCCGGTTCGGTCGGCCTGCGTCACCTGCAGCAGTTGGCGCAACAGATTCAAACGCCGACGCTGCCGGCCTGGTGGGATAACGTGCAGGACTGGGTAGATGAGCTGAAGCAAGAGTGGCGCAACGACGTGCAGGTACTGCGGGCTTGGGTAGATAACGCTGAAAAAAAATGACCCCGACGTGAGCCGGGGTGCGCGAATATTGCGCCAACACCAGGGAAATTGTGAACCTGCGTATTGGTTTCAGTGTTCTGGTCGAGCAGGTTGTAGCGAATTCCTAAACATCATACAGCCAACAACATAGCAAATGTAAGCGCTCTTGTTAGAAGATTCATTAAAATGTGTGATGTAGAGTAGTGTTTGTCAACTCCGAGCACGAACCAGTTGACAGCAGCGACAGGAGGAAGAGTGATGAAAAAGGTGGGTGTAGTCCTCAGCGGCAGCGGCGTTTATGACGGTACGGAGATCCACGAAGCGGTGCTGACGCTGCTGGCGCTGGACCGTGCCGGCGCGCAGGCGGTGTGTTTTGCGCCTGATAAACCGCAACGCCATGTTATTAATCACTTATCTGGTGAGGAGATGGCGGAATCGCGCAACGTCCTGATTGAATCGGCGCGCATTGCCCGCGGCGCAGTGCAGCCGTTGGCGCTGGCGGAGGCCGCGCAGCTGGATGCGCTGATTGTGCCCGGCGGCTTTGGCGCCGCCAAGAATCTCAGCAATTTCGCCGAGGCCGGCGCGGAATGTTGGGTCGATGAAGCGTTGGCGCGTCTGACGCGCGAGATGCATAAGGCCAACAAACCAATTGGCCTGATGTGCATCGCACCGGCGCTGTTGCCGAAGCTGCTCGATCAACAAGCGCGGCTGACCATTGGCAACGATCCCGACCTGGGAGAAGTGATTGACGCCATGGGCGGCGAGCCGGTGATTTGCCCGGTGGACGACATCGTGGTGGACAGCGAGCACAAGATCGTGACCACGCCAGCCTATATGCTGGCGCCGTCGATCGCGCAGGCGGCCGTCGGCATCGATAAACTGGTGGCGCGGGTGCTGGAACTGGCTGAATGAGCAAATCGGTCGGCGGATGGCGGCGGCTGCGTCCGTGGTATTGGCTGAAACGCGGCGTCATCGCGATTATCGGCCTGTGGGTGTTGGGCATTGTGGCCTTCGCCTTCCTGCCGGTGCCGTTTTCCGCCGTGATGGTGGAGCGGCAGATCAGCGCCTGGCTGAGCGGCGACTTCGGCTACGTCGCTCATTCGGACTGGGTGTCGATGGACGACATTTCGCCGCAGATGGCGCTGGCGGTGATGGCGGCCGAAGATCAGAAGTTTCCAGACCATTGGGGCTTCGATGTGGCGGCCATTGAAAAGGCGCTCAGCCACAACGAGAAGCGCCCGACGCGCATCCGCGGCGCGTCCACGCTGTCGCAGCAGACCGCCAAGAACCTGTTTTTGTGGGATGGCCGCAGCTGGCTGCGCAAAGGATTGGAGGCCGGGCTGACGTCGGGCATCGAGCTGGTGTGGACCAAGCGGCGTATTCTGACGGTGTATCTGAACATCGTGGAGTTCGGCGACGGGGTGTTCGGCGTGGAAGAGGCTTCACAGCGCTTTTTCCATAAGCCGGCCAAGCGCCTGACCGCGGCCGAAGCGGCGCTGCTGGCGGCGGTATTGCCGAATCCGCACCGCTTCAGGGCCGATGCGCCGTCCGGTTATGTGGCGCAGCGACAGCAGTGGATTATGCGCCAGATGCGCCAGTTGGGTGGGGAAGGTTTCCTGAAAGAGAACAAGCTGGATTAAGCGGGCGATACCCTGCTTTCGGGCAAGGTATCCCTCTCTTCGGTGGCTAATGCCGCATCAGGGCTTTTCGCTGATAAATGCAGTTAAATCCGCGTGCATCTTTTTAAGCGATAGTTCATCCACGTACGGCATATGCCCGGTGTCATACCAATAGAAACGGATATTGTCGCGTAATTTGGGCGACACGGGCAGATGGCTCATCTCATATTTGGCGACGAAGTAAGGGGTGGCCAGGTCGTAAACCCCGCCAATCACCATCACTCTCATTGTCGGAGTCATTTTCATCACTCGCGACAGGTTCGGCAACACGTTAAATGATCTGTCCCGGCTGTTGCTGGACATGTTCCAGTCATAGACCTCATTGGAAAATGCGCGATAGTTTTGGTCGGCGCTAAAATGCAGCGTTTTGCCAAGATAATCGTGGAATTGCGCGACGTAGGCGGAAGTAATTGCACTGACGTTGGGATCGTAGTTGGATGTTTCAGCGATATTATCCAGCGACGGCCCACGATAGCGGGTATCGATTCTGCCAATGGTCTCGTCTTGGCTGCGCAACAGTTGCTTGGCGAAGACCGGTCCACTCAGGCGCAAATTGGCCTTGAGCCAATAATCGGCCGGAATGCCGGTAAATTGGTAAAGCTGCTCGGCGAGCGTTTGGCGATCTTTTTCAGGCAGATTGGTACCTTGCAGCAAGGCTGGGGCATAAGTCCCCAGCGCAAACTGCTCGGCCTGGTCTAACAGGGTTTTCAGGCTCTGGTGTTTGCCCGGCAGCCGCTGGTGGTACCATGCGCTGGCTGCGTAGGTTGGGAGCGCCAGATAGTAAGGTTGATCGACGCCGGGGTTTTGATTGGGATCGTCGACGTTATTGTCGTAGTTCAGAAACTGCGACATCAGGATAATACCGTTAAGATCGATATTCTGATTTTTTAGCGTCTCGGCCAATACCACCGAGCGGGTAGTGCCGTAGCTTTCACCCAATAAATATTTAGGTGAGTTCCAGCGTTGGTAATGCGTTAAAAACTGAACGATAAATTGAGAAAAAGCCTGAGCATCACCGTTGACGCCATAGACGTTGCTGGCACTCTGTGCTTTTTGCTGCGCTCTCTCCGGCTGGCTGGCGGCACTGCTGGAAAAGCGGCTGTAACCCGTTCCGGGGGCATCGATAAACACTAGATCGCTGACGTTGAGCAGACTGTATTGGTTATCGGTGAGTTGGTAAGGCGCCAGCTGTGTTTTCTCTGGCTGAGTAGCGATAACCCGTTTAGGCCCCAGCGCCCCCATATGCAGCCACAGCGAGGCGGAGCCCGGCCCGCCGTTGTAGATAAAGGTAATCGGCCTGCTTTCGTTCTTATTCTCATTCTTTTTGAAATACGCAACATAGAACATGCCGGTCACGGGATCTTCCGGATCCTCTTTACTCAATTCCAGCACCCCGGTTTGCGCCTGATAATTGATTTTTACCTGGTCGACCGTGATCGCGCCTTGAGTAGCAACGGTTTGACCGGTCATCGGGGGCGGGGCATGTTCGGCGCGTGGCGTATCCTGAGTGGGATTGGCGGCGGAAACTCCGGCGGTGAATAAAGAAACGGCAGTGAGAAAACCGATTAAAATTCTGTCCATTTGAATTTTATCCGTAATGAAGTGAGAGATTACTTTAAACGCGGCTCATTAAACCAGGGTAAAACAGCGGGAAGCGTACAGAAAAGCGGCAAGGGGAAGCCCCCTTGCCTGAAGGATCATTTCACATAGGTAAAGGCGGTGGTGACGTGCTTCACGCCGCTGACCTGGCTGGCGATCTGCGCCGCCGACTGTCCTTCCTGCTGAGTGACCAGGCCCAGCAAGAACACTTCGCCGTTTTCGGTGGTGACTTTCACGTTGGACGATTTCACCGTATCGCTGGTCAACAGCTGCGAACGCACTTTGGTGGTGATCCAGGTGTCGGAGGACGCGGTGCTCAGGCTGACCGGCGTGCCCTGACGGATTTCGTTATACACTTCGGTCGTGCCTTCCACGCCCATGGCGATCTGCTTGGCGCGCGCGGTGAGATCGGCGTTAGGCGACTGGCCGGTCAACAGCACCTTGCCCTGATAGGCGGTGGCGACCACCCGGGCCTCTTTCTTCAACTGCTGGTCTTTGCTCAGGGCGCTTTCTACCCTGGCTTCCAGCGTGCCGTCATCCACCTGGGTCCCTACGCTACGCGGGTCGGTGGCGGTTTTGGTGGCGACGGCCGCACTGCCGACGACGACGCCGGCGATACAGCCTTGCAACAGCAGGGCGCTGGACAGCACTGCAAATGTGGCTTTTAGCTTCATCTCAGTTCCTTAATCGTCCTGGTGGGGGAATAACGTATTGTCTATCAGGTCGCACAGGCAGTTTACGGTCAGCATATGCATTTCCTGAATGCGCGAACTGCGGTGCGACGGGATGCGGATCTCGACATCCTGTTGGCCGAGCAACCCGGCCAGCTCGCCGCCGTCGTAACCGGTGAGCGCGACGATGGTCATATCACGCGTGACGGCCGCCTCGACCGCTTTCACAATATCACGGCTGTTGCCGCGGGTGGAAATCGCCAGCAGCACGTCGCCGGTGTGCCCGAGCGCGCGCACCTGCTTGGCGTACACTTCGTCGTGCAGGCGATCGTTGCTGATCGCGGTCAGCACCACGTTGTCGGCGTTGAGGGCGATGGCCGGCAGGCTGGGGCGCTCGGTTTCAAAACGGTTGATCATGCTGGCGGCGAAGTGCTGCGCGTTGGCCGCCGAGGTGCCGTTGCCGCAGCACAGGATTTTGTTGCCGTTGAGTAAGGATTGAACCAGCGTCATCGCAGCGCGGGAAATGGCGTCAGGCAACGCTTCCGCCGCCGCGATCTGGGTTTGGATGCTTTCGGTAAAACAGACTTTAATTCTATCCAGCACGTTGTATTAATCCACTAAGTCAAAGGGCCGGTCTGCGCCGCAAAACCCCAATTAATCCGCATTGAAGGCGTTGGGTATCCATTCTAACTGGCTACCGGTAATGGCCAAAACATCAAAACGGCAAGATGATGTGTCAAAACTGGCGCCGCGCCCCGCCAGCCAGACGGCGGCGGCGTGCAGCAACCGCTGTTGTTTGCGAGAGGTAACGCTGGCGGCCGCGCCGCCGAAGGCGTCGTTGCGGCGGTAGCGCACTTCGACGAACACCCAGGTGGCGCCGTCGCGCATGATGAGGTCGAGCTCGCCGCCGCGCACCGCAACGTTGGCGGCGCAGAAGGTGAGCCCGGCGCGTTCCAGATGACGGCGGGCCAGTAACTCATAGCCCGCCCCGGCGGCGCGTGGGTTCAAGAGACCGGCACGACCGTACCCTGACGATATTGCAGCCAAGGCAGCTTGCGGTTGATCACGCAGTTCGGCGACGCGCTCAGCGTGCCGGTGGTGCCGGAAACCTGGAAGCCCGGCAGCTGGCGCATTTCAGCAAAGTGGTTGGCCAATGTCCAGGCATCCATCCCCATCGCATACAGGCGCACCAGCGAGTAATCGTTGCGGAAACGCGCGCTGGCTTGCTGCAACAGCTGAGGGTTTGAGCCCGCCAGCAGAGGGATATCGCTGAACTGCAGACCTTCCATTTCCAGACGGAAGTCCGGGCCGGCGCCGGCCTGGTAGCTGCGCGAGCTGGCGTACATCGCCGGTTTGCCGCGCGAGCTGGTGGCCATGTCGATCATCGGTTTGATCAGCGTCAGCTGGGACTGGGTAGCGACGATATACACCGCGTCGACGCTGCCGCCGGTAGCGGCGGGCACGTCGCTCGGCGGCGCCGGAATGGTCAGCCCGGCGATGGTCACGCTCTGCGGCGCCGGGGCGCTCGACATCGGCGTGCCGGTCATGCGGATGCCGCCGCTGTTCACCATCTGGCGCAGTTCACCGGCGGAGCCGATGTCCTGACGCAGCACGGTTTGTCCGCCTTGCTTCTGCCATTCCTGGTTAAAGGCCTTGGCGACGCGATCGCCGAAGGCGCCGCGCGGCACCAGCAGCAGCGGTTGACGTTTCTGTTGTTCCCAGATGTGGCGGGCGGCGTCGCGCGCTTCATCTTCCGGCGACAGGGCGAAGTAACAGATGTTCAGATTGTCCTTCGGCGTTTCGGGCTGGTTGAGCGCCAGCACGTTCAGCGTGGTGGTGCTGGCGGACAGCTGATCGACGTTCTCTTTCAGCAGCGGCCCGACCACCAGAGTGGCGCCATCCTGCTGCGCCTGGCTCAGCAAGGCGGCCAGCGGCTGGCTGGTGGTGTCGTACACTTTGACCTGCGCATTAGCGGCCTGCAGCGGCGTTATCGGCGCGCTGGACGGCGCAGCGGGTTGCGCGGCGGTCACGGCCGGCTGGCTCTCTTGCGCCGAAGGGCTGATCGCGCCGTTGGCGTTGATGTCACCGGCAGCGGCCTGATCGGCCGGCGCCGTTTGGGCCGGCGCGCCGGCCGGTTGCGCGGCTTGAGGCTGCGGCGCCGGCAGGGAACCGCCGTTTTTCGCCGCTTCGAACCCTTGCTGGATGGCGTCGGCGAACACTTTCGCCTGGCCGTTCAACGGCAGCAGCAGGGCGATTTTCGAGGTGGAGGCCTGGGTGAAGTTCAGCACCTGATTCAGGCGAGCCGGCAGCGTTTTGGCCGCCGGGTTCTTCGGATAACGGTTCTGCCAGTCTTTGATGCCGGCCTTCAACAGATCGGGATCCTGCTTGTTGTCCTGATAGACGCGCAGCAGATCCAGCCAGCCTTGCAGCACGTTCTCGTCGGCGTTGATCACCAGGCTGTTCATCTCCTGCGGCGTCAGCTGCAGCAGGGCCTGCCAGGTTTGATCCAGATTGTCCTGGTGCGCCTTGCCGGTCAGCAACGGCTCCTGAGCGATATAGGCGCGGATCAGCGGCAGCGATGCTTTGCCCTGGTTGGCGGCGATCTGCGCCTGGTAGTAGCGCACCTTTTGATTCGGCGACAGCGCACCGCTGTCCAGGTGGCCCAGCGTGCTGCGGGCGCTGACGTAGCTCTTGTTGGCGATCTGCAGTTCGGCGGTCAGCAACTGGCGTTCGGTCTGCTGTGCGCCGCTGAGGTTTTTCGGCAGCTGATTCAACTGGTCGCCGGCCTGCGGCAGTTTTCCTTCACGCAGCAAGGCGCGAATAGCAAGTAATTGCCAGTCAGCCTTGTTATCATCGCTGCTTTGCTGCAACTGCTGCAGGTAGTAATCGGAGCTGGCGCTCGCTTCGTCCTGTATATTGGCGGGCGGCGTTTGCGGGGCCCGACTCGGACAGCCTGCCAGGAAAAGGGCGGCCGCGATGACTGCGGTAAGTCGGACAGGCTTGGAACGCCCTGCTTTGGTACGAACGAATGTTGAGGAAAGCATACTGTATCCAGTGATGTTTTTTTCAAGATGCTCAATATTAAATCGGCAACCCGGATGAAACAATGAATCAACATCAACAATCAGTCATTTCTGCATCAACGCTGTATGTGGTGCCCACCCCAATCGGCAATCTGGGCGATATTACCCACCGCGCGTTAGAGGTACTGAAAAGCGTTGATCTGATCGCGGCGGAAGACACGCGCCATACCGGATTGCTGCTGCAACACTTCGCGATCAACGCGCGTCTGTTCGCGCTGCACGATCACAACGAACAGCAAAAGGCCGATCAGCTGCTGGCGAAACTGCAGGAAGGCCAGAGCATCGCGCTGGTTTCCGACGCCGGCACGCCGCTGATCAACGATCCCGGTTATCACCTGGTGCGCCGCTGCCGCGAGGCCGGCATTCGCGTGGTGCCGCTGCCGGGCGCCTGCGCCGCCACTACCGCGCTGTGCGCCGCGGGCGTCGCTTCCGACCGTTTCTGCTACGAAGGTTTTCTGCCGGCGAAAACCAAGGGACGCAAGGATACGCTGATGGCGCTGGCGGAGGAACCGCGCACGCTGATTTTCTACGAATCCACTCACCGCCTGTTGGAAAGTCTGCAGGACATGGTCACCGTTTGGGGCCCGCAGCGTTATGTCGTGCTGGCGCGCGAGCTGACCAAAACCTGGGAATCTATCCACGGCGCGCCGGTGGGCGAGCTGCTGGCGTGGGTGCAGGAAGATGAAGTGCGCCGCCGCGGCGAAATGGTGCTGATCGTCGAAGGCCACAAGGCGCAGGAGGATGCGCTGCCGCTTGAGGCGCTGCGCACGCTGGCGCTGCTGCAAAAAGAGTTGCCGTTGAAAAAGGCGGCGGCGCTGGCGGCGGAAATCCATGGCGTGAAGAAAAATGCGCTGTATAAGCACGCGCTGGAGCAACAACAGCCGTAAAGCGGTTGACCTGCCGCCGCCGCGACGCTACTATCCGCGCCGGAGTTGACCAGACAGTCGCCGCTTCATTGCCGTCCTCTTCGGGGGAGACAGATGGAGGGGAGGAAAGTCCGGGCTCCATAGGGCAGGGTGCCAGGTAACGCCTGGGAGGCGCAAGCCTACGACTAGTGCAACAGAGAGCAAACCGCCGATGGCCCGCGCAAGCGGGATCAGGTAAGGGTGAAAGGGTGCGGTAAGAGCGCACCGCGCGGCTGGCAACAGTTCGTGGCACGGTAAACTCCACCCGGAGCAAGGCCAAATAGGGGTTCACATGGTACGGCCCGTACTGAACCCGGGTAGGCTGCTTGAGCCAGTGAGCGATTGCTGGCCTAGAGGAATGACTGTCCACGACAGAACCCGGCTTACCGGTCAACTCCCTCGACAAAAGAAAACCCCGCGCAACGCCAGTTGCGCGGGGTTTTTCGTTTTCCGGCCGGCTTACACCGGCAGATCAATCAGCAGCGCGCGCAGCGGCGTCTCGGCGCGGATCGTCAGGCGATTCTCCTCGCGCACGAAGGCGCCGTCGCCGCAGGTCAGGCGTTGTTCCTCGTGGCGCTCGCCGGTGGCGGCGATGGTGCCGTGTATCGACTGCAGATAAGCGCGCGGCCCGTTAATCGTCAGCGTTTGTTCTTCGCCCGGCTGCAGATCGAGATGATGGATCCAGACCTGTTGACGCAGCTGCAGGCTGCCCTGCGCGCCGTCCGGCGAAGCCAACAGCAGGCTGCCCGCCGCCGGCAGCGCCAGGCGCTGCACCCGTTCGTTGCTGCGTTCCGGGCAGGCGTCCAGCCACAGCTGCAGGCGGGTGAGCGGCGTATCACTGCTGACGTTCTGCTCGCTGTAGCTCAGGCCCGGGTGGGTGGCCAACAGCAACGCTTCGCCGGCTTTAACGCGCGTGGTGTTGCCGTCGCTGTCGCGGTATTCCGCCTCGCCCTGCAGGATCAGGTTCAGGATATCCACGTTGGGATAGGTGCGCGGCTGGAACGACGCGCCCGGCGCCAGCACCTCCTGATTCAGCACCCGCAGCGACGCGTAGCCCATCAGTTTGGGATCGAAGTAGTGACCAAAGGAAAAGGTGTAGCGAGCCTGCAGCCAACCAAAGTCAGCTTGCCCGCATTGTTGTGCTGTTCTGCATGTAATCATGGCAATCGGCTCTCTAAATTCATTATCCAAATGGTAAGCATCTGGACGTCGGATTGTTAGCCAGTTAATCTGGTCGGCATATTCAAATTTCCTGACAGAGGGATGCGATGGCCAGAGATCGGGCGCTCACGCTTGAGGCACTAAGGGTGATGGATGCAATCGACCGGCGCGGCAGTTTCGCCGCGGCCGCCGACGAATTGGGCCGGGTGCCGTCGGCACTCAGCTACACCATGCAAAAATTGGAAGAAGAATTGGATGTGGTGCTGTTCGACCGTTCGGGCCACCGCACCAAGTTCACCAACGTGGGGCGCATGTTGCTGGAACGCGGTCGGGTGCTGCTGGAGGCGGCCGATAAGCTGACTACCGACGCCGAAGCGTTGGCGCGCGGTTGGGAAACTCACCTGACTATCGTCAGTGAAGCGCTGTCGCCACCGAGCCTGCTGTTCCCGCTGGTTGACAAGCTGGCGCTGAAGGCCAACACCCAGGTGTCCATTTTCACCGAGGTGCTGGCGGGCGCCTGGGAGCGGCTGGAGCAGGGGCGTGCTGACATCGTGATCGCGCCGGACATGCATTTCCGCGCGTCGTCGGAGATCAACACCCGCAAACTGTATAAGGTGATGAGCGTTTATGTCGCCGCGCCGGATCACCCGATCCACCTGGAGCCGGAGCCGCTTTCCGAAGTGACCCGCGTGAAGTACCGCGGCATTGCGGTGGCCGACACCGCCCGTGAGCGCCCGGTATTGACCGTACAGCTGCTGGACAAACAACAGCGCCTGACGGTGAGCACCATTGAAGACAAACGCCTGGCGCTGCTGGCCGGGTTGGGGGTGGCGACCATGCCGTACCCGATGGTGGAAAAAGATATCGAAGCCGGGCGGCTGCGCGTGGTCGGGCCGGAATACAGCCGCGAAGCCGACATCATCATGGCCTGGCGGCGCGACAGCATGGGGGAGGCGAAAGCCTGGTTCCTGCGTGAGATTCCGCGCCTGTTCGCGCAGCGTTAACGTCGGTTGGATGACATCCCCTTGCCGGGCGGCAAGGGGATTTTTTTCACCTTAACCGAAGCGCTGGTCGCGGCCGTGCGGCTCGTCCAGATCCTGCGCCGGCCCGATGGAAATGATGCCGTGCGGGTTGATGGTGGCGTGGCTGCGGTAGTAGTGGTTGCGAATGTGCGGCAGGCTGACCGTCTCGGCGATGCCCGGCATCTGGTAGATGTCTCGCAGGAAGCCGTACAGATTGAGGTAGTCGCTGATGCGGTGTTTGTCGCACTTGAAGTGGGTGACGTACACCGGATCGAAACGCACCAGCGTGGTCCACAGACGCAGATCGGCTTCGGTCAGCCGATCGCCGGTCAGGTAACGATGCTGCCCCAGGATCTGCTCCAGGCGTTCCAGCGCGTTGAATACCCCGTTGACCGCTTCGTCATAGGCTTCCTGGCTGGTGGCAAAACCGGCCTTGTACACGCCGTTGTTCACTTGATCGTAAATCCAACCGTTCAGCTCATCGATCTTGCCGCGCAGCGCGGTCGGGTAGTAGTCGCCTGCCCGAGCGCCGACGCCGTCAAACGCGCTGTTGAACATGCGGATGATGTCGGCGGACTCGTTGCTGACGATGGTTTGCCGCTGTTTATCCCACAGCACCGGTACGGTCACGCGCCCGCTGTAGTGCGGATCGGCCCGCAGGTAGATCTGGTACAGGAAGTCGGCGTGATACAGCGGATCGCCGGTGGTTTCAGGAAAATCCTGGCCGAAGGTCCAGCCGTTTTCCAGCATCAGCGGGTGCACCACCGAGACCGGAATGATCTGCTCCAGCCCTTTCAGTTTGCGCATCAGCAGCGTGCGATGCGCCCAGGGGCAGGCGAGAGAAACATAAAGGTGATAACGGCCCGCTTCGGCCTGGAAGCCGCCCACGCCGTGTTCGCCCGGCTGACCGTCGGCGGTCACCCAATTGCGAAACTGAGCGGTTGAACGTTTGAAACGGCCGCCGGTAGATTTGGTGTCATACCAGATGTCTTGCCAAACGCCATCGACGAGTTGTCCCATGGGAATCTCCTTGGTGTCCGAGTTAAAAAAGGACAAGGCCCGGCATGCCGGGCCCTGAATGACAGTTTAGATTACCATTTCTTGTTCAGAAGACGGTCGATGCTGAAGCCGCCCGGGCCTGCGACCGCCAACACGATGAAGCCGCCGGCGATGGTCAGGTTTTTCATGAACATCAGCTGGTTTACTTCGTTCGCAAAATCAGTGTGGAACAGCAGCGCGGTCAGGATGGTGAAACCGGCGGTGAACAGCGCCACGGTGCGGGTCAGGAAACCGAACAGGATCGCCAGACCGCCGCCAAATTCCAGCAGGATGGTCAGCGGCAGCAAGAAGCCAGGCACGCCCATCGATTGCATGTACTGTTGGGTTCCGGCGTAGGCGTCACCCATTTTGCCGTAGCCTGCCACGATAAACAGGATTGGCATCAGAATACGAGCAACCAACAAACCTGTATCTTCTAATTTTTTCATCATCTACTCCAAAGTGTTTTTGTATGCCTGTTCGGCGGAAGCCATGTCAACGAGCGGTATATCAGGACGTTCGCCCTGTCCGGCTCGTATCGTATTGATGGAGTGAATGTTAAGCGGGAAGTGCTCAGGTTGTTAGCAAGTAAAACTGTCGTAATTTTTCAAAAAATCTGAATCTTTAGCGTGCTAATAAAATGCCGCCGATCAGCAGGTTGCCCGGCCCCGGGGTTGGACGCGTTGTATCAAGGGAGAAAATGCGGGCAGAGCAACAGGAGGTTTGAAGGAAAGACTAAGCGGCTTACTTGGCGGAAAACGTCTTTTTAAACAGACGGATAGCGCTCCATGCGCCGAAGGCGCGACGCGACCAGCGGATCATCTTGCTGGGGTGGCGGATGCCGTACAGCGCCATGACGCTGGAACCGAGCACCAGATAGCGGCGCAGGCCAAACACCGTTTGCCAGCCGCGGTCGATGCGTTCGGTCTTTTCTAGCCACAGAGACTTGTGTTCGGCCAGATCCAGACGCTGTTGCTGGATCTGCCGAATCAGCCTCTCTTTTTTCCATTCCAGATAGCGGCGGCGGCTCATGGCTCTCGCTCCAGCTCGGCGCGATCGAGCTCCAGTTGCTTGCGCGTGGCGCCCAGCAGCGTGGTGCGACGGGCCTTGACCAGCGTCCAGATGGTGCCGACTACGGCGAGGAACAGCAGCACGCCGGTTGTCGCGCCCAGCGCCACCAGCCGATAGACCGGATCGATGGCCCAGAAGATCAGGATCAGCAGGCTCATCAAACCGAAGGCGGTGAACAGCAGCGTCATGCCGGCCATGATCAGCAGCTGAATGAGGTTGGCTTTCTCCTCTTCCAGCTCGACTACCGCCAGCCGGACACGGGTTTCCACCATGCCGACCAGGATCGTGATGATGCGCTGACCGATATCCAGGACCCCTTTAGCGGGGCCCTGCGCGCGCACTTGCGGTTGTTCAGCCATGATTAACGACGCGCGAGCAGCACGCCCAACACCACGCCGACCGCCGCGCCGATACCGATGCCGGTCCACGGATTGTCGCGCACATAGTCGTCGGCCTGGCCGGCGATCTGTTTGGTTTGCGAAGCCAGCTTGTCACCGGCGTCGCTCAGGCGAGCGCGAGTCTCTTTCAGCGCGCCTTCCGCCTTCGAGCGCAGCTTCTCCAGCTCGGCTTTCGGCTTGTCGGTGGAGGAGTTCAGCACTTCCTCCAGCGTATCGGCTAAGGACTTCAGTTCAGCGCGTAAGTTTTCTGCATTTGAATCATGTGCCATGTGATTATTCCTTAACGTTTATTTCGACAGACTTTTAACATAGCGGATTTTTTCGCCGGAGCAAAGGGGTGATGACCAGCAGATAACACCAGACATCAATTCCATATGCTTAAGAAATCCCGTGTGATGGGGCTCTCATCGATAAATCCGCTGGTGTAAAAAAATTATTCCGCCTGGGCGCGTTTCAATTCAGCCTGCGCTTCGGCCAGCTTTTGCTGCTTCTTGGCGACCTTGTCCAGCTTGCCGGTTTGTTGCGCTTCTTTCAGCTCTTCCCGGCGCTCGTCCACCTTGCGCTGTTTCTCTGCGATATTTTTCTGGCGTTCGGCCTGCAGGCCGGCTTCAGTGCAGTGGGTCTGCACTTCGCTCAGCGCTTTTTTCAGCCCATCCACGCGGTGGGTGTTGCCGTGCTGAGTCGCGTAGTCGATTTGCTGCTGGATATTTTGCGCTTTGGCGGCGCAGCCGCCCTCAGCGGCCGAGGACAGCGTCGGCAGCGCGCAGAGTGGCAGCAGCAGTAACAGTGAGTGGCGAAATTTCATTTCTCAGTTCCTTTTCATGGGATGCCTGAACAGGCATCCGCTTTCCTGACTGCCGGAGGCGGCAGCGCGAGAGGAGGGCGTTCATCGCCGGCTGAAGTTATCCTTCAGCATAGCCATGAAACCGGCACGCCCCCAAAGAATCAGCCGAAATTCGGCGCGACTGATTGTTTTTTGAGCTAAATGATGCGAATGAAAATGAAGATAACGGCAATGAAAGGAATCCCCTTCATTTGAAGGGGATTATCCCAGATTGAGTGGGGAGCGCGCAAATTCGCGCACCCAATGCGTTGGCACGGGAGATTCGCTCAGCGCGATGTGATAACCGGGAGGCAGGATGGTTTGCAGCGCTTCGCGCGCCAGCAACTGCTGCTCCGGCGAATCCAGACGGATAACCAAGCCATCGCCTTCCGGCGTGATGCTTTTGATGCGGATACCGCGCTCATCCAGGCGCTGGTAGACATAAAAACCGTCGGGCAGCGACAGCCCTTGCTGGCTGGCGCGAATGCGCAGCTCGCTCTCGGTGCGCACCATGCAGGGCACCAACAGCGTCGCCAGCGCCAGCAGGGCGAGCGCGATCATCAGGACGTATTGCCAGCGCGGGCGCTTTGCTGTCACGCCCCTTTCCCCGGGTTCTGGCCGCTGGCGCGTTTCTTGCGCCACAGCACGATCAGCGAGCCGACCAGGCCGACCACCAGCAACACCAGCGGCAACATCATCAGGCAGAACATCAGCTGATCTTCATACTTGCGGAACACCGGAGTTTTTCCGAGGGCGAAGCCCAGCGTCGTCAGGATCAAGACCCACAGCAGGCCGCTCATCCAGTTAAAGAACTGGAAGCGTGCGTTGCTCAGGCCGGACAGGCCGGCGATGGTTGGCAGCAGGGTGCGCACGAAGGCCAGGAAGCGGCCGACCAACAGGGCGGAAAGGCCGTGGCGGTGGAACAGGTTATGCGCACGCTGATGGTAGTGGGCCGGCAGATGCGAAAGCCAGCCTTGCACCGTTCGCGTATTGCCGAGCCATCGGCCCTGTATGTAACTGACCCAGCACCCCAGGCTGGCGGCGACGGTCAGGATAACGATGGTCAATGGGAAGCCCATGGTGCCTTTGGCGATCAGCACGCCGACCAGGATCAGCAGGCTGTCGCCCGGCAGAAAAGCGGCCGGCAGCAGGCCGTTTTCCAAAAACAGGATCATGAACAGCAGGATGTAGAGGGTCCACACCAACGAAGGGTTCGCCAGCGTTTCAAAATCCTGCTGCCATAAGGCATGTATCAGTTCTTTAATGATGTCCATCCGGTGTTCCTAAAACGTCATTGTTTATTTTTATCTCAGCGGCGGAGCGGGCGTGGGCTGAAAGCGCGCGGCGATCCTGAATGCTGATAACGATGAAACGGCGTTGCTTTAAGGTTTCTAAGCGGTGCGACACCGGTCATAGGTGGTAAGTCAGCGTGCCACGGTACTGCATGTTGCTTTCTTTCCAGCCGGCCTGCCGACTTTGTTGTCTGGAGGCGTCCAGCATCCAGTCGACCTGGGCAAGCCGGTTGGGGGCCGGGGTGTCCTGGCGGGGGAAACGAATTCGGTAGCCCGGCTCTGCGGCCAGGATATAGACCGGCGCCGGCAGGGAGGACGCGAGCAGCGAACCGGGGAAAGAGTACGCTCTGGGCAGCAGCAGCGGCAACTTGCCGGGCGCTTTGCGGCGCGCTTCGGCCGGCGCCCGATACACATGATCATAGGGGGAAAGCGCCGGCTCCGCCAGCAGCGGCAGGCTGCTCAGCGCGCTGGGGGTGGGCTTGGATGACGCCACGCATAGCTGTTGGCCGGAGACCGAACCGGTCCAGCAGAAAAGAGCAATCAGCATGGCAAACAACCAGCGCATTTATTCGCGTCCCGCCCCCGCAGCAATGGGTAAAAAAGTGGGCTAACTCTACCAAAATAGCACGATTGGCAACAGGGAAATCTACGTTGCCGACGGTGAAATAGTACACGGCAAACGGCGGTTCCGGCATCGATTC
This sequence comes from Serratia sp. ME47, assembly GCF_903970925.1. Classification (NCBI taxonomy): domain Bacteria; kingdom Pseudomonadati; phylum Pseudomonadota; class Gammaproteobacteria; order Enterobacterales; family Yersiniaceae; genus Serratia; species Serratia sp. ME47. The sequence continues at coordinate 108,073 of NZ_CAJCKE010000017.1, forward strand.
AGCGGATTTTACATTACCTGACATAAGCCGACGGTTTTTGACCGCCGTGGCTATTTCTGCTCGTGACTCACGCCGTCCAGATGCACCACCGGGTTCTCGGCGAACAGATAGCGGTCGGCGTTGTATTCGAAGTCGTCGCTGGTGGCGTTGAACAGCATCTGCTTGGTGTTCTCCAGGTGCTGCCACATCGCCAGTTTGGCGGCGTAAGGATCTTTGCGCATCAGCGCCTTGAGGATCTGATCGTGATCGTCGCACCAGCTGGCGATCGAGCGTTCGTCGATATGCTCGTGCAGTTTCTTCCAGTAAGGGTTGTTGACCCGCTGCACCCACATTTTTTCCACGATGCTGGCCATGGCGGTGTTCTGGGTGGCCAGCGCCACCTGCACGTGGAACTTCAGATCCCACTGCGAGTCGCGGAAACGATCTTCTTTGCGGGCGTGCTCCTGGATCTCCATCAGTTGCACGATATCCTGCTTGGTCACCTGGGTGGCGGCGAATTCGGCGATGTTGCTTTCTATCAGCTGGCGCGCCTGCAGCAGCTCAAACGGGCCGGCGGTGGCGAACTCGATGCTGTCGCCCGGCACCACCAGGTGCTTTTGCTGGTTGGACACCACGTGGATCCCGGATCCCTTACGCACGTCCACATAGCCTTCCACTTCCAGCATGATGATCGCCTCGCGCACCACGGTGCGGCTGACATTCATCTCTTCGGCGATGTATCGCTCGGCCGGCAGCTTGTCGCCTACCGGGTAACGGCCGCTTTCGATGCGTTGCTTCAGCTCGGCGGCCAGTTGCTGATACAGGCGTCTGGTTTCAGTGAATTCCATAGTGAATGCTCTATACGGTGCGGTGGGAAGGGGCGCGTGGCCATCGGATTTGTTATACCACTTATTCGGCACCGCTGCCAGAGGAGCAAGGGGCCCGGCGCAGCGGCCGGGCGGGGGATCAGCTGCGCGCCGGGGTGGGCTGCAGCGCGGCCGGTTGCGGTTCGGCGGCCGGGCGGTTTTGCAGCACCGTCCAGATGACGATGGCGCCGAGAATGTCGAAGACCGACAGCGCGGCGAACAGCGGGCTGAAGCCGAGGGTGTCTGCCAGGGCGCCGACCACCAGGGCGAACAGCGTGCTGGCGGTCCAGGCCGCCATGCCGGTCAGCCCGTTGGCGGTCGCCACCTCATTGCGGCCGAACACGTCGGAAGAGAGGGTGATCAACGCGCCGGACAGCGCCTGATGGGCGAAGCCGCCGACGCACAGCAGGGCGATAGCCGCGTAAGGGCTGGTGAACAGGCCGATCATGCCGGGGCCGATCATCAACACCGCACCCATCGTCACCACCAGCTTGCGCGAGACGATCAGGTTGACCTTGAAATACTTCTGGAACAGCGGCGGCAGATAACCGCCGACGATGCAGCCGAGATCGGCGAACAGCATCGGCATCCAGGCGAACATGGCGATCTCTTTCAGGTTAAAACCGTAGGCCTTGAACATGAACAGCGGGATCCAGGCGTTGAAGGTGCCCCACGCCGGCTCCGCCAGAAAGCGCGGCAGCGCGATGCCCCAGAACTGGCGGTTGCGCACGATCTGCCAGGCGGACATCTTTTTGGCGTTAGAGGTCTGGTGCTGCGCTTCCTGGCCTTCGAGGATGTAACGGCGTTCTTCCTGGCTCAGTTTCTTCTGATCTTTCGGGTGTTTGTAGAACAGCAGCCAGCAGATGGCCCAGATCAGGCTCAGCACGCCGGTGATGATGAATGCCATCTCCCAGCTGTGCGCGACGATGGCCCATACCACCAGCGGCGGGGCGATCATGCCGCCGATCGACGAGCCCACGTTGAAATAGCCGACGGCGATCGAACGCTCTTTGGCCGGAAACCATTCGCTGCTGGCCTTCAGCCCGGCGGGGATCATCGCCGCTTCCGCCATGCCGACCGCGCCGCGCGCCAACGCCAGCCCGCCCCAACTGTTGGCCAACGCGGTGCCCATGCAGAACAGCGCCCACAGAATGGCGAACATGGCGTAGCCGACCTTGGTGCCCAGCACGTCCAGCACGTAGCCCGCCACCGGTTGCATCACGGTGTAGCACGCGGAGTAGGCGGCGACGATATAGGAATACTGTTGGGTGGTGATGTGCAGCGTATCTTCCAGCGTCGGCGCCGCCACGGCGATGGCGTTGCGGGTCAGGTAACCCAGCACGGTGCCGATGGTCACCAGTCCGATCATGTACCAGCGTAACCCTTTAATTTTACGCATCCGAAGTGTCTCCCCGTTTGAAGGTGTGGCCGTCGATGCGGCTGGCGAGACAATAACCTGTCATACAGGTTTAAAAGTTGAGTGATATCACAAAAGGAATTATTCGCCTGAGTGATACTGTGGCCGGTGAAACAGGGCATTTTTGCCGGTAAATTGAGCGAAAAAGGGCGTAGAGAGAGGATGAACGGCAGACATCGGGAAAAATTTGCTGGACGCCAGTAAAAATTGGTGTGATAACTTTTGTGATTCGAACCCCGTGCCGCACGGCAAGTAAGGAGCCCGAGATGGCGACGTTTTTGAGCGAAGATTTCCTGCTGGACAGCGAATTTGCCCGGCGCTTGTATCACGACTACGCGGCGCAGCAGCCGATTTTCGATTACCACTGCCATTTGCCGCCGCAGCAGATCGCGGAGAATACCCGCTTCAGCAATCTGTACGATATCTGGCTGCAGGGCGATCACTACAAATGGCGGGCGATGCGCACCAACGGCGTGGCGGAGCGGTTATGCACCGGCGATGCGGGCGATCGCGAGAAATTCGACGCCTGGGCCGCCACGGTGCCGCACACCATCGGCAACCCGCTCTATCACTGGACGCATCTGGAGCTGCGCCGCCCGTTCGGCATCACGGATATGCTGTTGTCGCCGGCCACGGCGGATGAAATCTGGCAGCGCGGCAATGCGCTGCTGGCGCAGGATGCGTTTCGCGCGCGCGGCATCATGCAGCAAATGAACGTGAAAATGGTCGGCACCACCGACGATCCGATCGACGATCTGCGTCATCATCGGGCGATCGCCGACGATCGCAGTTTCGCTATCAAAGTGCTGCCGAGCTGGCGGCCGGACAAGGCTTTCACCATCGATGCGCCCGGCTTCAACGACTATCTGCGGCAGCTGGAGGCGGCGGCGGACACCGCCATCGGCCGCTTTAGCGCGCTGTGCGACGCCCTGTACAAGCGCATGGATCACTTTGCCGCCCACGGCTGCAAGGTGGCCGATCATGCGCTGGACGTGGTGGTGTTCGGCGAGGCCGATGAAGCGGCGCTGGATGCGATCCTGCTGCGCCGCCTGAACGGCGAGCTGCCGACGCCGGAACAGAGCGCCCAGTTCAAAAGCGCGGTGCTGCTGTTTTTGGCCGGCGAATACCGGCGTCGCGGCTGGGTGCAGCAGTATCACATCGGCGCGCTGCGCAATAACAACAGCCGCATGTTGGCCGCCGTCGGGCCGGATATCGGCTTCGACTCGATCAACGACCGGCCGCTGGCGGAACCGCTGTCGCGGCTGCTGGATGCTCAGGCGCGGCAGGGCGGTCTGCCGAAAACCATTCTCTATTGCCTAAATCCACGCGATAACGAAGTGATCGGCACCATGATCGGCAATTTTCAGGGGGAAGGCACGCCGGGCAAGATGCAGTTCGGCTCCGGTTGGTGGTTCAACGATCAGAAGGACGGCATGCAGCGCCAAATGACGCAGCTGGCCCAGCTCGGGCTGCTGAGCCGCTTCGTCGGCATGCTGACCGACAGCCGCAGCTTCTTGTCTTATACGCGCCATGAATACTTCCGCCGCATCCTTTGCCAGATGATCGGCCGCTGGGTGGCGGACGGCGAAGCGCCGGCGGATATCGCGCTGCTGGGCGAGATGGTGAAAAACATCTGTTTCGACAACGCCAAAAACTATTTCGCCATTGAACTGGCGTAGCCGTTATCCGGGACCGGTTTATGCAAAGTACGATAAAGATTCACGAGCAGGATAACGTGGCGGTGGCGCTGCGCGATCTGGCTGCCGGAGAGCGCGTTGAGCTGGAAGGCGCGGTCGTCAAACTGGCGCAGCCGGTGGCGCGCGGGCATAAATTTGCGCTCGGCCCGATCGCCGAGGGCGAAGACATCATCAAATACGGCCAGCCGATCGGCCATGCGCTCGCGGCCATTGCGCCTGGGGAGCATATTCATTCGCAAAACGTCAAAACCAACCTGAGCGATCTGGACAGCTACCGTTACCAGCCGCAGTTCCCGGCGCTGCCGCCGCAGGCGGCGGATCGCGAGGTGCAGCTGTACCGCCGGGCCAACGGCGAAGTGGGGATCCGCAACGAGCTGTGGATCGTGCCGACCGTCGGCTGCGTCAACGGTATCGCTCGCCAGATCCAGCAGCGCTTTTTGCAGCAAACACAGGCGGACGGGATCGACGGCGTGCATCTGTTCAGCCACCCGTTCGGCTGCTCGCAGCTGGGGCAGGATCATGCCAACACCCGCACTATGCTGCAAAACCTGGCGCGCCATCCCAACGCCGGCGCGGTGCTGGTGATCGGGCTGGGTTGCGAGAACAATCAGGTGGATGCTTTTCGCGCCACGCTGGGGATAGGGGACGAGCGGCGGTTGCGCTTTATGGTGTGCCAACAGCAGGACGACGAAGTGGAGGCCGGGCTGGCGCTGTTGCACGAGCTGTATCGGGAGATGCGCCACGATCGCCGCGAACCGGGCCGCCTGAGCGAGCTGAAGTTCGGCCTGGAATGCGGCGGTTCGGACGGGCTGTCGGGCATTACCGCCAACCCGCTGCTGGGGCGCTTTTCCGACTATGCGATCGCCAACGGCGGCACCACGGTGCTGACCGAAGTGCCGGAGATGTTCGGCGCCGAACGCATTCTGATGAGCCGCTGCCGCGATGGAGAAACCTTCGACAAAACCGTCGACATGATCAACGATTTCAAACGCTATTTCATCGCCCACCAGCAGCCGATTTATGAGAATCCGTCGCCGGGCAACAAGGCCGGCGGCATCACCACGCTGGAGGAGAAGTCGCTTGGCTGCACCCAAAAGGCGGGGCTAAGCCAGGTGGTGGACGTGCTGAAATACGGCGAGCGGTTGCGCGTGCCGGGGCTGAATCTGCTCAGCGCGCCGGGCAACGACGCGGTGGCGACCAGCGCGCTGGCCGGCGCCGGCTGTCATATGGTGCTGTTCAGCACCGGGCGCGGCACGCCGTACGGCGGCTTTGTGCCGACGGTGAAGCTGGCGACCAACAGCGAGCTGGCGGCGAAGAAACCGCACTGGATCGATTTTGACGCCGGCAGCCTGGTTCACGGCGTGGCGATGGAGACGCTGCTCAGCCGCTTCATCGATCTGATTGTCGAGATTGCCAACGGGCGTCCGGCGCGTAATGAAACCAACGACTTTCGCGAGCTGGCGATCTTTAAAAGCGGGGTGACGCTGTAAAGCTGACAAAAAAGGCGCTCGAGGGAGCGCCTTTTTATGAAGCAACGCGCGATTAACGCACCTTCAGCGGGTCTTCGTTCGCCAGCCGCTGGTCTTCCGCCTGGCAGGCGGCGGCGGTGAACAGCACGTCGGTGGAGGAGTTGAGGGCGGTTTCCGCCGAATCCTGCAGCACGCCGATGATAAAGCCGACCGCCACCACCTGCATCGCCACGTCATTCGGAATGCCGAACATGTTGCACGCCAGCGGGATCAGCAGCAGCGAGCCGCCGGCCACGCCGGAGGCGCCGCAGGCGCACAGGGCGGCCACCACGCTCAGCAGCAGGGCGGTCGGGACGTCCACCGCGATGCCCAGCGTGTTTACCGCCGCCAGCGTCAGCACGGTGATGGTGATCGCCGCGCCGGCCATGTTGATGGTGGCGCCCAGCGGGATGGAAACCGAGTAGGTGTCCTCATTCAGGTTCAGCTTTTTGCACAGCTCCATGTTCACCGGGATGTTGGCGGCGGAGCTGCGGGTGAAGAAGGCGGTCACGCCGCTCTCGCGCAGGCAGGCGAACACCAGCGGATACGGGTTGCGGCGGATCTTCCAGTACACGATCAGCGGGTTGAGCACCAGCGCTACCAGCAGCATACAGCCGATTAACACCATCAGCAGTTGCGCATAGCCCCACAGCGCGCCGAAGCCGGTTTCCGCCAGCGTGGAGGCCACCAGGCCGAAGATGCCGAGCGGCGCACAGCGGATCACCGCGCGCACCACCAGCGTGACCGCATGGGACATGTCGTTGATCAGCCCCTTGGTGGTTTCGGAAGCGTGGCGCAGCGCCAGCCCCAGCCCGACGGCCCACGCCAGAATGCCGATGTAGTTGGCGTTAATCAGCGCATGGAACGGGTTGGCCACCACGCTCATCAACAGGCCCTTCATCACGTCCACGATGCCGCCTGGCGGGGTGATGTCGGTTGCGCCGGTGGTCAGCGCCAGCGTGGAAGGGAAGATAAAGCTGACGACGACCGCCACCAGCGCCGCAGCGAAGGTGCCCAGCAGATAGAGGAACAGGATGGGGCGAATGTTGGTTTTCTGCCCCTGTTTATGGTTGGCGATCGAGGCCATCACCAGTATCAGCACCAGCAGTGGCGCTACCGCCTTCAGCGCGCCGACGAACAGGGTGCCGAGCAGGCCGACGGCCGCCGCGGCCGCCGGCGAAACCAGCGCCACCAGAATGCCGGCCACCAGGCCGACCATGATTTGTTTAACCAGGCTGCCCTGAGTCATCCTTTGTAGTAGTTTTTGCATAGTGCTTCTCTTCCTGATGTTATCTGGCCGCCGCGGCGGGAACGACGCCGGGCAGCTTTATATGATTCTGTAACTAAGTGTGTTTGCCGAATCAGTATTCAGTAATCGAATGATGTTGGAAAGAGGCGAGGGTGAAATTCTGAGCGCGGATCAACACTTGATAACATACTGGTTACATTTGTGTGATCGTAATAACGTTTGGCGTTTTGGGGGAATTGCCAAACAATCGCGGGGCGACTAGCGCCCCGGATAACAGATTATGGTTATTTCTTCGCCAGGCGATCGTTGCGGCGATTGACCCAGGCGTTGATCAGCAAGGTGAGCGTCAGGATGCCCGCCACCACGCCGAGCGAGATACCGATCGGGATGTGGAAGAAGTCGATTATCAGCATCTTGATACCGATAAACACCAGGATCACCGACAGGCCGTATTTCAGCATCGAGAAACGTTCCGCCACGTTGGCCAGCAGGAAGTACATGGCGCGCAGGCCCATGATGGCGAACAGGTTAGAGGTCAGCACGATGAACGGGTCGGTGGTCACGGCGAAAATCGCCGGGATGCTGTCCACCGCGAAAATCACGTCGCTCAGTTCCACCAGGATCAGCACCAGCACCAGCGGCGTGGCGAACAGGATGCCGTTGCGGCGCACGAAGAAACGCTCGCCTTCCAGGCTGTCGGTCATGCGCAGGCGGCTGCGCAGCCATTTCACCAGCGGCTTGTCGCCGATTGCCGAGTCGTCTTCCTTCGCCAGCGCCATCTTGATACCGGTGAACAGCAGGAAAGCGCCGAACAGATACAGCAGCCACTGGAACTGGCTGACCAGCCAACTGCCGGCGAAGATCATGATGGTACGCAGCACGATCGCCCCCAACACGCCGTAGATCAGCACCCGCCGCTGCAGGTTGGCCGGCACGGCGAAGTAGCTGAACAGCATCAGCCAGACGAACACGTTATCCACCGCCAGCGCTTTTTCGATCAGGTAGCCGGTCAGGAAGGCCAGCGCCTGGGTATCGGCGACGGCGCGCCCGGCGGTTTCATTCAGGTAGTACCAGAAACCGAAATTGAACAGCAGAGAGAGGCTGACCCACACCAGCGACCAACTGGCGGCCTGCTTCAGGGTCATGGTGTGCGCGCCTTTACGGCCCTGCAACAGGAGATCGATTGCGAGCATCACGACTATGACGGCGGCGAAGCTGCCCCACAACCACGGTGTGCCAACGGAATTCATCATCAGAGGTATCCTTCAAAAACAAAAACGGCCAACGTCGGAAGACGCCAGCCGCTTTGTGAACGCTGCAAGCAAACCTCGCCTTCCGGCAAGGTCTCACTTACAACGTTGATGAAGGTGGTTACACCTTTGACATCAGGTTGCCCGGTAACCGGATGCTTGCGCATCGTAATGACGATTGACCGGCAATGAAGTTACTCCCCTTTGCAGAGCAGAAAGTAATGCAAAATGTGTCGGCGGTCAACGTGAATCGCGTTAGCCGGCCAACGCTTTTTGCGCGCCCAGGCTGACGACGAATCCCTGCAGCAGCAGGCGGCTGAACGGCGTGTCGCTAACCTGTTGTTGTTGCTGCTGATAGCGGGCCTGCTGCTCGGGGTGCAGCTCGCCGAGCCACTGCAGATACTGGCTCATCACCGCGCCGTTGAATTCCGGGTGGAACTGGGTGGTCAGGGCATGATCGCCATAGCGCAGGATCTGGTGCGCGTCCTGCTGCGAACGCGCCAGCGTCTGCACGCCGGCAGGCGGCGTCAGCACGCTCTGCGAGTGGATCAGGTTGGCTTTGAAGCGCGGTGGCAGCAGGGTGAGCCGCCGGTCTTCGGCCGCGGCGGGCAGCAGTTCGATCTCCAGCGTGCCCACCTCCATGCCCTGCGGGTGGTAGCCCACTTCGCCACCAAGCGCGTAGGCCAACAGCTGGTGGCCGTAGCAGACGCCGAACAGCGGCAGTTTGATCGCCATCGCCTGGCGCAGCCACTCGGCCGCCGCCTCGCTCCACGGCAGCTGTTCGGTCACCATCGCCGGCGAGCCGGTGATGACCACGCCGCAATAGGCGGCCGGCGGCAACGGCCGCTTGCCGGCAGGCAAGTGTACGATGTGCGCGCGTTCGGCGTCGATATTGCCCTGTTGCAGGAACATGCCATCAAAGTTGGCCAATTCCTGACGAATGGCCTGCGGCGCGTCGCCGGTTTGCATCACGAGCAGCGGTTTCATCTCATTCTCCGTCGGCGGGGAAAACGACGCCGGTCTGGCGGCGGATATCGGTCAGCAGGCGGGCGACGATCAGCGAATTCTCCAGCCCCGGATGTTCCACCCGGTGATTTTCCACCAGCTCGGCGAAGGCCAGCGCTTCATACAGCATGGTGTTGATGTGCTGCGGCTGGCTCAGATCCTGGCGGTTGCCGCCGCGCGGCGTCAGCGCCACGCCCTGACACTCGGAAATCTTGTCGATAATCAGCGTGCCTTCCTCTCCCTGAATCTCGCTGGGGATCGTCGAGTCGCTGACCTTGGAATGGGAAAGCGTGACGTCGAAATCGCCGTAGTTCAGGCAGACGGTGCCGTGGGCGTCCACACCGGTATCGAGCAGCGTGGCGCTGGCGAGCACCGACTGCGGCGCGCCGAACAGCGCCACCGCGCTGGCCAGGCAGTAGTAGCCGATATCCATGATCGAGCCGTTGGAGAACTGCGGGTTAAACGTGTTGGGGTTCTCGCCGGCCAGGTAGCGCGGGTAGCGCGAAGAGTATTGGCAATAGTTGATGAAGGCTTTGCGCAGCCGGCCGACTTTCGGCAATGCCTGCTGCAGCGCCAGAAAATTCGGCAGATAGGCGCTTTTGAACGCTTCGAACAGCACCACCTGATTTTCCCGCGCGCAGGCCGCCAGCTGTTCCGCTTCGCGCTGGTTGGAGGCCAGCGGTTTTTCACAGATCACGTGCTTTTTATGGCGCAGGAACAGCAGCGATTGCGGGCAGTGCAGGGAATTGGGGCTGGCGATATATACCGCGTCTATGGCGTCGGACTGGGCCATCGCCTCGAGCGAGTCGAAAAACTGCGTGACCTGATAGTTGGCGCCAAACGCCTGCGCCTGTTCCAGCGAGCGTGAATACACGGCGCTCAGCTTGAGTTTGCCGCTTTCATGGGCGGCATCAATAAAACGTTCCGTAATCCAGTTGGTGCCGACGACGGCAAAGCGAATCATGGCGAGCTCCGGTCCAGGCTTAAAACCGCAGATTATCACGCCCTCATTCGCTATGCATACAGCTCGCCGAACAGCGAAAGGTGCGTCAGATACAGCCGGGTATCGAACTCCAGCTGGTGGTAATCCGGTTCCATATGGCAACACAGGCTGTAGAACGCCTTGTTGTGATCTTTCTCTTTCAGGTGAGCCAGCTCATGCACCACGATCATGCGCAGGAACGGTTCGGGCGCGACCTTGAACACCGTCGCCACGCGAATTTCCGCCTTGGCTTTCAGCTTTCCGCCCTGCACGCGGGAGATGGCGGTGTGCAGGCCCAGCGCGTGCTTCATGACGTGGATCTTGCTGTCGTAGGCCACCTTGCTCAGCGGCTGGGCGTTGCGCAGATACTGGTTTTTCAGATCGACGGTAAACTGATACAGCGATTTGTCGGTGGTGCAGTCGTGCACCTGCGGATAGCGCTGCAGCAGCACGTCTCCCAGCCGGTTCTGGTGGATCAATTGCTGCACCTGGCTTTGCAGATGCGCCGGGTAGCCTTGCAGGTAGGTCAATTCAGACATTCTTGTTCCGTATCAACGGTCATTCAGCCGGTCATTCTATGCTGTTTTTTCGCTCAAATCCTGACAGACGCAATTTATCCGAAAAAACATTTTACTGACGGGCGTTTTTAGGGGATAAACAGCCCAAATTTTATCAGTCAGGAGGGGCAATGAGCCAACTCGATCTGGGAACACAGCAACTTGAGCTGGAGCGTTATCCCCAACAGGAAGAATCCACCCAGCTGCAGGCGTGGGAAGCGGCGGACGAATATCTGCTGCAACAGCTTGAAAACGTAGATATCGGTGGCCGCCCGGTGCTGATTTTCAACGATAACTTCGGCACCCTGGCCTGTGCGCTGCACGCGCATCGTCCTTACAGCGTCAGCGACTCGTACATGAGCCAGCTGGCGACGCGTCACAACCTCAAGCTCAACGGTCTGGATCCTGAGCAGGTCACACTGTTGGACAGCCTGGCCGAGCTGCCGGCGGCGCCGGCGGTGGTGCTGATTCGCGTGCCGAAAGCGCTGGCGCTGCTGGAACAGCAGCTGCGCGCGCTGCGCCACGTCGTGACCGAAGACACGCTGATCGTTGCCGGTGCCAAAGCGCGCGACGTGCACACCTCGACGATGCAGCTGTTTGAAAAAGTGCTGGGCCCAACGCGCACCAGCCTGGCGTGGAAGAAGGCGCGCCTGATCTTCTGCCAGGCGGCGGACATCGTCCCGCCGGCGGCGGCGGAAACCACCAACTGGACGCTGGACGGCACCGATTGGCTGATCCACAACCACGCCAACGTCTTCTCGCGCGGCAGCCTGGATATTGGCGCGCGCCTGTTCCTGGAGCATCTGCCGCGCGGCCTGAACGGCCATATCGTCGATCTGGGCTGCGGCAACGGCGTGATTGGCCTGACGGCGCTGGCGCAGAATCCGGACGCGCAGGTGACTTTCGTCGATGAATCCTACATGGCGGTGGCCTCCAGCGAGCTGAACGTGGAGCACAACCTGCCGCAAGAGTTGGACCGCTGCCAGTTTGAGGTGAACAACGCGCTGGCGGGCATCGAGCGCGAAAGCGTGCAGGCGGGGCCGTGGCGATCGGGAGAGGACCCGGCCGGAACTCCGTCAACAGGTTTCAACACGTATGCC
>NZ_CAJCKE010000018.1:0-105276 GCF_903970925.1 Serratia sp. ME47
GCCGCAGGTGAAGGCGCTGGCCGCCGGCGGCTTCCGCCGCTACATCACCCTTGGCGGCAGCTGCTTTACCGGCCTTGCCGAAGAGGCCTCGCTCAAGATGCTGGAGCTGACCGCCGGGCGCATCGTTACGCGCTACGACTCGCCGCTCGGCCTGCGTCATGGCCCGAAATTTATGGTCGACGGCCAGACGCTGGTGGTGTTGATGTTCTCGCGCGACGACTACGCCCGCCAGTATGACCGCGATCTGTGGAACGAGCTGCAGCGCGATGGGCAGGCGATGCAGCTGGTCGGATTGACCGGCGAGCGCCAACCCCTCGCCGATACCCTGCTGCATATGCACGATGCGGCAGACGATATCTGGCTGCTGTTCCCGTATCTGCTGTTCACCCAGATGCTGGCCTTCGAGAGTTCGCTGGCGCTGGGGCTGACCCCGGATAACCCCTGCCCGACCGGCGAGGTTAACCGGGTGGTGAAAGGCGTGACGATTTACCGTTTTCCTTCCCCCGTGCAGTAAGGAGATCCCATGTATCTGATAGCCAACCGAGACATGCTGCTCAAGGCGCAGCGCCAGGGTTACGCCGTTCCGGCGTTTAACGTTCACAATCTGGAAACCGTGCAGGTGGTGGCGGAGACCGCCGCCGAGCTGCGCTCGCCGGTGATCATGGCCGGCACGCCCGGCACCTTCAGCTATGCCGGCACCGACTACCTGATCGGTATCTGTCAGGCGGCCGCGCACCGCTACGATCTGCCGCTGGCGCTGCATCTGGATCATCACGAAGAGCTCGATGACATCGAGCACAAGGTGAAAAGCGGCATCCGCTCGGTAATGATCGACGGCTCCCATTTGCCGTTCGAGCAGAATATCGCCAAGGTGGCCGCCGCAGTGGCCCTGTGCCATCGCTACGGCGCCAGCGTGGAGGCGGAGCTGGGCCGCCTGGGCGGGCAAGAGGACGATCTGATCGTCGATACGGCGGACAGCTTCTATACCGACCCGGTGGCGGCACGCGAGTTTGTCGCCGCCACCGGCATCGATTCGCTGGCGGTGGCGATCGGTTCCGCCCACGGCCTGTATCGCGGCGAACCGAAGCTGGACTTCGAACGCCTGGCGCTGATCCGCGAACAGGTGGACGTGCCGTTGGTGCTGCACGGCGCCTCCGGCATTCCGGAAGCGATGGTCAAGCGCGCGATCTCGCTCGGCGTTTGCAAGGTCAACGTCGCCACCGAATTGAAAATCGCCTTCGCCGATGCGGTAAAAAGCTACTTTTCACAGCACCCGGATGCCAACGATCCGCGCAAATACATCGTCCCCGGCAAGCTGGCGATGAAAGAAGTGGTGGCGGAAAAGATCCGCATCTGCGGCAGCAGCGGCATGCTGTAACCCCACACCCGCCCCCGGTTTCAGTGGCTGCACCACGGGGGCGAAAACATCCCGCCATTTTCCGCTTTCCTGAGAGAACGATCACAGCCTGTTATCCCGCCCGCGCCTGAAACCATTAACCGGTCTTCACTATGATCCAAATCATGGTTTTACTCATCCTACCTCTCTATTATCAAATTCATTGAATGCAGGCAGTAGGATTTTTGCCCATTCGTTTTTATTTCGCCAAGCGAAATAGCTTATTTGATGAAAACAAGCGCGCTTGTTTTTTAATTGGCAGTGTTTTTACTCTGAAAGGAACAGCGTATGAACCATTACTTAGCCGTATTAAGCGCATTGGTCATTCTGCCCTTCGCTCTGCAAGCAAAACCGCTTTCCGGCAGCCAGGTCGCCTCTGGCGTCGTACGCTTCACCGGCGCCATTACCACGCCTGCATGCACCGTCAAACATCAGGATGAAAAGCTTATCTCCAGCTGCTTCGGTAAAGTGACGGAATATCAGAACGGGTATATATCCTCTTCGTTAAAAGCGATGCCAAAAGAATTAGTTTCTGCCGTCAGCAGTGAGATGGTGAATAACGATCCCCATTTAAAACGCGTGACCATCAGCTATAAGTAACCACAAAGCGTTACTGCCTGCTGAAATAATAAACAAGACACAACTTGTCTTGATGACTTATAAATTTATTTTATAAATTTATCACACAATAACTCCCCGACTTACCGTAAGCCGGCTATTCGGGCGACCCTGCGGTCGCCCATCAGCATGTCCGAAATCCGCCATCGCTCCCTTGCGTTTCATGCGATAATCGCCCTACCAAACCGAGGAGTGATCCAGATGCAGACTTTTTTGATTGATCGTACCGCCACGCCGGTGGGAGAACTGGTGCTGATTGCCGATGAACAGGGGCGCCTGCGGGCGATTGACTGGACCGATCACGAAGCGCGCCTGATGAAGCTGCTGAATACCCACTACCGCGCCGATCGGTTCACCCTGCGCGAACAGCGCGATCCCAGCGGGCTGACCGACGCCATGCAGCGCTATTTCGCCGGGGAACTGAGCATTATCGATCGGTTGCCGGTGATGACCGCCGGCACCGAGTTCCAGCGCACCGTGTGGCAACAGCTGCGCCAAATCCCCTGCGGCGAGATCCTGACCTACGGCCAGCTCGCGCAACGCATCGGCCGTCCGACCGCCTCACGCGCAGTCGGCATGGCCAACGGTTCAAATCCGATCAGCATCGTCGTGCCCTGCCACCGAGTGATCGGTTCGCAAGGCGCACTGACCGGCTATGCCGGCGGCGTACAGCGCAAACAATGGCTGCTGCAGCACGAAGGCTACCTGCCTAAAAGCCTGCTGTAGCCGCGCCAGGCGATTATCCGGCGCCATTGTTTGGCGACGCTTAATAAAGCCCATTGCTCAACGCCACGCTCGCAGGCCGCTGAACCCTATGAATAACTGGTGTGGATAAAACGCATAAGTCACAAATAATACTCATAACTTCAGTCCCCTACAGAATAATCGGCGGCATGTGTGCGTAAAATTCGCACACAATGCCCCTATTCAGACTAATGCTACCCTTATCAGCTGCGGCAAAAGATGTTAAAATTGACTCATATCAATTATTGAATGAGCGTAATCTATGATCCCGGAAAAACGCGTGATTCGTCGTATCCAGTCTGGTGGTTGTGCGATCCATTGCCAGGACTGCAGCATCAGCCAGCTGTGCATTCCTTTCACCCTTAATGCCCACGAGCTGGATCAGCTCGACAACATTATCGAGAGGAAAAAGCCTATTCAGAAAGGCCAGACCCTGTTCAAGGCCGGCGACGAGCTGAAATCGCTGTACGCGATCCGTTCCGGGACCATCAAGAGCTACACCATCACCGAGCAAGGCGACGAGCAGATCACCGGCTTCCACCTGGCGGGTGACCTGGTGGGCTTTGACGCCATCGGCGGCCTGAAGCACCCAAGCTTCGCCCAGGCGCTGGAAACCTCGATGGTGTGCGAAATTCCGTTCGAGACCCTCGACGATCTGTCCGGCAAAATGCCAAACCTGCGTCAGCAGATCATGCGGTTGATGAGCGGCGAGATCAAAGGCGACCAGGACATGATCCTGCTGTTGTCGAAGAAAAACGCCGAAGAGCGCCTGGCGGCGTTCGTTTACAACCTGTCGCGCCGCTTTGCGGAGCGCGGTTTCTCTCCGCGCGAGTTCCGTTTGACCATGACCCGCGGCGATATCGGCAACTATCTCGGCCTGACGGTGGAAACCATCAGCCGGCTGCTGGGCCGCTTCCAGAAAAGCGAAATCCTCAGCGTGAAAGGCAAATACATCACCATCGAAAACGCCGACGCCCTGTCGGTGCTGGCCGGTACGCCGCGTATCAACGTGACCGTCAACGCCTGATTCTCCTGCCGGATCACCATTTCCCCGAAATTGTTGATCCGGCACGCTTCTGTTGTTGTTCTGTTTTTCAATGTTGGGTTACTCTGTAAATTAACAGACTGTTGATTTCAGCTGTAAGGAGGCCCTATGGCGAAGTATCAGAATCTTCTGGTGGCTATTGACCCCAATCAGGACGATCAGCCGGCATTGCGCCGCGCCGTGTACCTGGTAAAACGGAACGGCGGGCGCATCAAGGCCTTCCTGCCCATCTATGACTTCTCTTACGAAATGACGACCCTGCTCTCCCCGGATGAAAGAACGGCGATGCGGCAAGGTGTGATCAGCCAACGCGCCGCCTGGATCAACGAGCAGTGCCGCTTCTATCTCAACGACGGCGTGCCGATCGAAATCAAAGTGGTCTGGCATAACCGCCCCTTCGAAGCCATCATTCAGGAAGTGCTTTCCGGCCAACATGACCTGCTGCTGAAAATGGCGCACCAACACGACCGGTTGGAGTCGGTGATCTTTACC
Source organism: Serratia sp. ME47 (assembly GCF_903970925.1). Classification (NCBI taxonomy): domain Bacteria; kingdom Pseudomonadati; phylum Pseudomonadota; class Gammaproteobacteria; order Enterobacterales; family Yersiniaceae; genus Serratia; species Serratia sp. ME47. The sequence goes on from NZ_CAJCKE010000018.1 coordinate 4,296, forward strand.
CCCACCGACTGGCACCTGCTGCGCAAATGCCCTTGCCCGGTGTGGATGGTGAAAGACCAGCCCTGGCCGGAAGGCGGCAAGGCGCTGGTGGCGGTCAATCTGGCCAGCGAAGAACCCTATCACGACCCGCTCAATATCAAACTGGTGCAAGAAACCGTCGAACTGGCGCAAAACGTCAACCAGACCGAGGTTCACCTGGTCGGCGCCTATCCCGTTACCCCGATCAACATCGCCATCGAATTGCCCGACTTCGACCCAAGCGTCTACAACGACGCCATTCGCGGCCAGCATCTGATCGCCATGAAGGCGCTACGGCAAAAATTCTGCATTAAGGAAGAGTTCACCCACGTGGAAAAAGGCCTGCCGGAAGAGGTGATCCCCGATCTGGCCGAACACCTGCAGGCCGGCGTGGTGGTGCTGGGCACCCTGGGCCGCACCGGCATTTCAGCCGCCTTTATCGGCAACACGGCGGAACATGTGATCGATCATCTGAAATGCGACCTGCTGGTGATTAAACCGGAAAACTTCAACTGCCCGATCGAGGCGGATGAAGACGATGAACACGACGACGAAGATTAAGCTTCGCGCATAAAGAAACGGGCCGCTGAAAAGCGGCCCGTTTTTCTTTGGTTGCCCAATTTTACTTCTGCAACGCCCGCAAAATCGCTTCCACGCTGTCTTTGGCGTCGCCAAACAGCATTTGGGTGTTCTCCTTGAAGAACAGCGGGTTCTGCACGCCGGCGTAGCCGGTGTTCATCGACCGTTTGAACGCGATCACGTTCTGCGCTTTCCACACTTCCAATACCGGCATGCCGGCGATCGGGCTGCGCGGATCTTCCAGCGCCGCCGGGTTCACCGTATCGTTGGCGCCGATCACCAGCACGGTGTCGGTATCCGGGAAATCGTCGTTGATTTCATCCATCTCCAGCACCACGTCGTACGGCACCTTCGCCTCTGCCAGCAGCACGTTCATGTGGCCCGGCAAGCGCCCCGCGACCGGGTGAATGCCGAAGCGCACCTTCACGCCGCGCGCCCGCAGTTTTTCGGTGATTTCCGCCACCGGATACTGCGCCTGCGCCACCGCCATGCCGTAGCCCGGGGTGATGATCACCGAGGTGGAGTTTTTCAACTGCTCGGCCACCTCTTCCGCCGTGGTTTCACGGTATTCGCCCATCTCTTCGGCATCGCCGGTGGATGAACCGTCGCTGCCGAAACCGCCGGCGATCACGCTGATAAACGAGCGGTTCATCGCCTTGCACATGATGTAAGACAGGATCGCCCCCGAAGAGCCCACCAGCGCGCCGGTGACGATCAGCAGATCGTTGCTCAGCATGAAGCCCGCCGCGGCCGCCGCCCACCCCGAGTAGGAGTTGAGCATCGACACCACCACCGGCATGTCGGCGCCGCCGATCGAGGCGACCAGATGCCAGCCGAACGCCAGCGCGATCGCCGTCATCAGCAGCAGCGTCACCACCTGCCAGCCCACGCTGTCGGTGCGCACGAACGCCACCAGCAACAGGAACGAGATCACCAGCGCCGCCAGGTTCAGCTTGTGACGATTCGGCAGCATCAACGGCTTGGAAGAAATGATGCCGCGCAGCTTGCCGAAGGCGACGATCGACCCGGTGAAGGTCACCGCACCGATAAAGATGCCGAAGAACACTTCGGTCAGATGGATATTCGCCATCACCGGTTCCATCGGCGCACCGTGATCCAGATAACTGTTGAAACCGACCAGCACCGCGGCCAGGCCAACGAAGCTGTGCAGCACCGCCACCAGCTCCGGCATTTCGGTCATCTCGACCTTCTTCGCCAGATAGACGCCGATCGAGCCGCCGATGATCATAGCGATGATGATCCAGCCGACGTTGCCGGAATCCGGCCCCAGAATGGTCGCGATCAGCGCGATCGCCATGCCGGCGACGCCGAACAGGTTGCCCTGCTTCGACGTTTCATGACGCGACAGGCCCGCCAGGCTGAAAATAAACAAAATAGCGGCAACAATGTATGCAGCTGTAACCAATCCTCCAGACATTTGTTACCCCTTAGTTCTTGCGGAACATCTTCAGCATGCGCTGAGTGACGGTGAACCCACCGAAAATATTGATGCTGGCGATCAGCACGGCGATAAAGGAGAGAAAACTCACCCAGCCGCCGTGGCCAATTTGCAGCAGCGCACCGACTACGATAATCCCTGAGATCGCGTTGGTGACCGACATCAACGGGGTATGCAGCGCATGGCTGACGTTCCAGACCACGTAGTACCCGACCACGCAGGCCAGCGCGAACACGGTAAAGTGCGACAGGAACTCTTTCGGGGCTGCGTCCGCCAGCCAGCCGAACAGCAGGATCGCCAGAGCCATCAGGCCGTACTTCAGCCACGGCGAGGTCGGCTTGGCTTCAGGTTTGGCGACCGGTGCGGCGGCGGGCGCCGCTTTCGGCTGGGCGGAAACCTGGATCGGCGGCGCCGGCCAGGTGATTTCACCGCTGCGCACCACGGTAACGCCGCGGATCACCGTATCGTCGAAATCGATATCGATCTCGCCGTTCTTCTCTTTCGACAGCAGCTTCAGCAGGTTGACCAGGTTGGTGCCGTACAGCTGCGAAGATTGTGTCGGCAAGCGGCTCGGCAGATCGGTATAGCCGATGATTTTCACGCCGTTGTCGGTCACGGTAATGGTGTCGGCCACGGTCAGTTCGCAGTTGCCGCCGGTTTGCGCCGCCAGATCGACGATCACGCTGCCCGGCTTCATCGACGCCACCATCTCTTTGGTGATCAGCTTCGGCGCCGGTTTACCCGGGATCAGCGCGGTGGTGACGATGATGTCAACCTCCGCCGCCTGTGCGGCGAACAGCGCCATCTCGGCCTTGATAAAGGCTTCGGACATCACTTTGGCGTAACCGTCGCCGCTGCCCGCTTCCTCTTCAAAATCCAGCTCGAGGAATTCCGCGCCCATGCTCTGCACCTGCTCTTTCACTTCCGGGCGGGTGTCGAAGGCGCGCACGATGGCGCCGAGGCTGCCCGCAGCGCCGATCGCCGCCAGGCCGGCCACGCCGGCGCCGATGATCATCACCTTGGCCGGCGGCACTTTGCCGGCGGCGGTGATCTGGCCGGTGAAGAAGCGGCCGAACTCATGCGCCGCCTCGACGATGGCGCGGTAGCCGGCGATGTTGGCCATCGAGCTCAGCGCATCCATCGACTGGGCGCGCGAGATGCGCGGCACCGAGTCCATCGCCAGTGCGGTGACGTTGCGCGCCGCCAGCTTGGCCATCAGCTCGGGGTTTTGCGCCGGCCAGATAAAGCTGACCAGCGTGCTGCCTTCGCGCATCAAGGCGATCTCGTCGTCTTGCGGCGCGTTGACTTTCAGGATCAGATCCGACTGCCACACTTCGTTTTCGTCGACCAGCGCCGCGCCGGCGGCTTCGTAGGCGACGTCGTCAAAACTGGCCTGTTTTCCCGCCCCACGTTCAATCGCGACGGTAAAACCCAGCTTCAGCAGTTGTTCCACCGTTTTCGGCGTGGCTGCGACCCGGGCTTCATTGGCCAACCGCTCTCTTGGTACACCAATACGCATAATGTTCCCTTCTCACCTGTCTTGGATGATGTTTATTATTTTCCTGCCCATAGAACGGCGCCATCGGCGAGCGAGGCGTCAACTTGCCCGCACTGATTTCAGACGCCAACTATAACCTACTGAAAATAAGGTCGATGATCCATAATTGCTTACGCATTCAGCCCTGTTTTTACATAAAAACGCCGGGCGCGATATGACAAATCACAATTTACAGTGAAAAAATGCATACAGAACAGCACATTCTGCATGGTTAGAGGTTTGCGCCCGGCGTAACGATTTATCGCCATGCGGGGCGGATAAGCATAAAAGTTATCATTTTGTGAATAATTAACACTAATGACACCAAAGCCTTTATTATGGAAACTTATGGCGGCGGCGCCATCCGTGCGACCCGCGTCACCGTCAAGGATTTGTCGCACGGGATAACATAAAATGCTGAGACAGTTTTCAGAATTACATGTAATAATCGACGGCTGAATTACACTTAAACAGTTCAGTACGTTATAAACGTTAATGCGCTAGGCGAAAGGATTTTTTATGAAGCTGAAGACCACGATCATCGCGTCAGCCTTGTTATCACTCACCGCGCTGTCCGCTCATGCGGCGCAAGAGTTAACTCCTGAGAAAGCAGCGGCGCTGAAGCCGTTTGATCGCATCACGATTACCGGCCGCTTCAATGCGATCAATGAAGCCGTCGACGCCGTATCCCGCCGTGCAGACAAACTGGGTGCCGATTCCTTCTATATCCAGGACAGCAACAACAGCAATAACGGCGGCAACTGGCGCGTCACCGCAGACCTTTATCATAAAGATGCGCCAGAAGTGAGCAAAACACCAAAATACCGCGTATTTAACGGCGTGAATGAACTGCCTAAAGAGGAAGCCTACCTGCTGGAGCCTTACGATACCGTGAGCGTCAGCGGTTTCTACCGCAGCCAGCCGGACATTAACGACGCCATCTCCAAAGAAGCGCAGAAAAAAGGCGCCGCCTCGTTCTTCATCGTGCGCCAGGTTGACGCCAACTCCGGCGGCAACCAGTTCGTCACCGCCTACATCTATAAGGCCGATGCGCCGAAACGCCGCGTGCAGAGCCCGGACGCCATCCCGGCCGATTCTGACGCCGGCCGCGCCGCGCTGGCCGCCGGCGGCGCCGCAGCCGCGAAAGTCGAAATTCCTGGCGTCGCGTCTTCCGGTTCACCAAGCCGCGAAGTGGGCCGTTTCTTCGAAACCCAGTCCTCTACCGGCCAACGCTATACCGTCACGCTGCCTAACGGCACCAAGATTCAGGAAGTGAACAACGTCACCGCCGCGCAGATGGTGCCATTCGATTCCGTCACCTTCACCGGCCACTTCAACAGCATGACCGACGTGTCCACCGAAGTGGCGAAACGCGCGGCCGAGAAAGGCGCCAAGTACTACCACGTCACTCGCCAGTGGCAGAACAAGAGCGGCGGCAACCTGACCGTCAGCGCCGATCTGTTCAAATAAAACCCGCTTTTCGGTTTACCATCGGGCAGCCCTTGAGCTGCCCGTTTTTATTGCCGATCTTTTCGCCGCTCGTTGAATAGTTTTTTGTAAATTCCGCATATTCAATCATTGCATCTCTAATCATCCCTCCGTAGAATTTGCGCCAATTTTTAGGGCTATTGTCTATTAGCGCAATGGTTGTTAACACATTGTTGCCGCCAAGCAGTTCCCTTCCAGTTGTTTATTCTGCGTTCAGGATCCGTCATTGGAAAAAAAACTCGGTCTTACCGCGCTAACCGCTTTGGTGCTCAGCTCGATGCTGGGCGCCGGCGTGTTCAGTCTGCCGCAAAACATGGCGCAGGTCGCCAGCCCCGCCGCGCTGCTGCTGGGTTGGGGGATCACCGGCGTCGGCATTCTGTTTTTGGCGTTTGCCATGCTGTTGCTTACGCGTCTGCGCCCGGATCTGGACGGCGGCATCTTCACCTACGCCAAAGAGGGATTCGGCGAGCTGATGGGCTTCTGCTCTGCCTGGGGTTACTGGCTGTGCGCCGTGATCGCCAACGTCTCGTATCTGGTGATCGTGTTCGCGGCATTGAGCATTTTCACCGATCGCGGCGGCAACGTTATTCTCGGTGACGGCAATACCTGGCAGGCGCTGATCGCCGAATCCGCCCTGCTTTGGATCGTGCACGCGCTGGTGCTGCGCGGCGTGCAAACCGCCGCCAGCATCAATCTTGCGGCCACTCTCGCCAAGCTGCTGCCGCTGGGGATGTTCGCCGTTCTGGCGGCGATCGCCTTTAAAATGGACGTGTTCACGCTGGACTTCCAGGGGATCGCCCTCGGCAAGCCGGTATGGGAACAGGTCAAAGACACCATGCTGATCACCCTGTGGGTGTTTATCGGCGTGGAAGGCGCCGTGGTGGTTTCCGCGCGCGCGCGCAATAAGAAGGACGTGGGCCGCGCAACCATGTTGGCGGTACTGTCGGCGCTGGCGGTGTATCTGATGGTCACCTTGCTGTCGCTGGGCGTGGTGCCGCGCAGCGAACTGGCCGACATGCGCAACCCGTCGATGGCAGTGCTGATGGTGGAACTGATTGGCCCGTGGGGAGACGTGATCATCGCCGCCGGTCTTATCATTTCCGTGTGCGGCGCCTACCTCAGCTGGACCATCATGGCGGCGGAAGTCCCCCTGCTGGCCGCACAGCACGGCGCATTTCCACGCGTGTTCGGCAAGCAGAACCGCCATCACGCCCCATCGTCTTCGCTGTGGCTGACCAACATCGCGGTGCAGCTGGCGTTGGTGCTGATCTGGTTGACCGGCAGCAACTACAACTCGCTGTTGACCATCGCGTCGGAAATGATCCTGGTGCCTTACTTCCTGGTCGGCGCATTTCTGTTCAAGGTGGCTTACCGTCGCCGCGACAAGCGCCTGATCTTCGCCGCCACCGGCGCCTGCGTCTATGGTTTATGGCTGCTGTACGCTTCCGGGCTGATGCACCTGCTGATGTCGGTGCTGCTGTATGCGCCGGGCCTGTTGGTGTTCATGTACGCCCGCCGCGGCCATCAGGATATCAATCTGCTGAATCGCCTGGAAAAAGGCAGCATCTTACTGCTGCTGGTGGCCACGCTGCCCGCCGGCTGGTTTATGCTGCACTAAAGTGTCCCGTCAATGCGGCTGCCCGTCAGCCGCATTTTGCTTCCTCTTTTTCCCCTGCTACCGCGTTCCCCCCCTTTGCACAGTCAGCCATGCGCCACGCTTGCGATCTCAAATGCAATTAATTATCATTATCATTTATTGATTAATGGTAAGACGCGAGTGCCCCTGGCGAGAGGCGTCAGGCGGCGGATGAAGACAGGTTGAATATGGAAGGCATTTCATGGCTGAGAAACTGCTGCACGCATTACCTTTGTTTACCGCTTGGGAGGCGCTGATCGCCGAGGGCAACATGGCGTTTAATCAGCGGCACGATCGCCAGGCGATGGCGCGCTATCAACAGGCGCTGGAGGGGGCTCAGGCGATCATCGCAGAGAAGCCCTGGCTGAATGCGGAATATACCGCCAGATTTGAAGCGCTGAATATTTTCGAGTCTGCCCTTGCCGCGCTGATCGTCACGTTCAACAACATTACCCATCTGCGCCTGCGGCAGAAGCCTCTTCGCGGCGTCGAGCTGCATGTTCATCAGGCCCGAGTCGCTATCGAGCAACTCTTGGACGATACGTCGCTGTGCGAACAGATGCAGCAGATAGCCGAACGGCACCTGCTGCGTTTCAGGATTGAAACCCTGCACTTGCTGCGCGAACACCGGTTGCCGGAAACCAGCGTCTGCGCACCGGCGGCCAACGCTTCCGCTACCTTGCATTAAAAGTGACACACCAATCTGAGGGTCATCTGTAATGAATGAATTGAATGACGAGATGAAGAAGATGCTGGCTAAACAGCTGCCTGTGCAGGCGACCAGCAGCCCGAACGGCGTTCCCGATATCGGCCCCAAGCGCTCTTTGCGCCTCTATGATGACCGTACGCTGATTTACAACGAAAATACCGGAGGCCAAACGCTGAAAAACATCAAGGCCGGCTCGAAAATGGCCGTTGTGGTCATCGATCGCGAGGCGCTGGACGGTTACCGCTTCGTTGGCACGCCCGAACTGTTTCTGGCGGGCAAGCCGTTTGACGATGCGTTGACGTTTGCGGAAAAAAACGGAATGAAGCCGCCGAAGTACGCGGTGTTAATTCATATAGACAGTATTTATACCCTGCGCTCCGGCCCGAATGCCGGGACCCAGCTCTAGACGCCGGCCGTCATGCGGCGTGAGACATCACGTTCATGGTTAGGCCATCGCGACGAGTCAATTGCCTAACCATGAAGGGCGGCCGGGTTGATGCCCGGTCAGCTTTTGGGAGGGATCGCGACGGTCATGCGTTCACCCACCAGAGTAATCGCAATGCCTTCCGCACACTCTTTCTGAATGGCCGCCAGTTGTTGGGCCTCCAGCGCATAAGGCAACTGAATATCAAACACCGCCAGGCCCTGCTGCTGCGCCAGGTCAATCAGGCGCACGATGTTGGTTTCATCGCTGACCTGCGTCGACACCACCTGCAGCGCCAACTCTTTTAACTGCTCTTTGCGCGTTTGCGAGGTGGTCACGCGCGATTTCAACACCATGCCGAAGATCGGCATCACACCATAAATAGCATCAACAAAGCGCCAGTGCTTCCTGCACGATGCGGACAGAAAATCCATATAGTCGAAACAGATTTTCTCACTGCGCGCGATGGATGCAAGGTGATTGCTGTTCATCCCCTCATTCCTCTCATGGCCAGTGTTAACCCGTGGTCTTTCAAGCCGCCGCCGGGGGCAACCTGAAATGCATTGGGGATCTTATATCCAGAAATGGATAATCATGCGAAGCTTTAACGACTTTCCGCCGTATGATGGCATAATTCCCCTATTGTTTGCCAGTCTGTCCAGGAGCTTTAATCAATGGAACACCACAACTCCGCCCCGGTGCTGATTACCGGCGGCGCACGGCGCATAGGGCTGGCGCTCGCCAGAGCGTTTCTCCAGCGCGGCGTTCCGGTCATCATCGCCTACCGCAGCGAATATCCGGCGATGGCCGAGTTGAAAGCCTTGGGCGCCTGCTGCATTCAGGGCGATTTTTCCACCCATGAAGGCATTTATCGTTTCGCCGATCAGGTCCGGCAGGCCGCGCCCAAGCTGCGCGCGGTGATCCACAACGCCAGCGCCTGGCAGGCGGAGTCACCGGAGGTGCCGCCGGAACAGGTCATGGCGGCGATGCTGCAAATTCACGTCTACACGCCCTATTTGCTCAATCAACTGCTCGAGTCCTGCCTGACAGGCCAGGGCCAGGCCGGCGCCGACATTATCCATCTGACCGACTATGTGGTGGAAAAAGGCAGCGACAAGCATATCGCCTACGCCGCCAGCAAAGCCGCGCTGGACAACATGACCCGGTCGTTCGCCCGCAAATTGGCGCCCGAAGTCAAAGTCAACGCCATCGCGCCGGCGCTGATCATCTTCAATCCGGGCGACGACGAAGCTTATCGCCGGCAGGCGCTGGCGAAATCGCTGATGAAGGTCGCGCCGGGCGAGAGCGAAGTGGTCAATCTGGTGAACTACCTGCTGGAGAGCCGCTACGTCACCGGCCGCACCCACGGCGTCGACGGCGGGCGGCCGCTGCGCTGACGCAAAGATCCGCTTGGCGCAACCTCGCGGGCCGCGCTATGCTGAAATCCGCTTTTCTTATTAAAACACGGGCATATGCATAAAATTGTTTTTGTGGAAGACGATCCTGAAGTCGGCAAACTGATCGCCGCCTATCTGGGCAAACACGATATCGAGGTGCTGATCGAACCGCGCGGCGACAGCGCGCAGGCGCGCATCAAGCGCGAGCAACCCGACCTGGTGCTGCTGGACATCATGTTGCCCGGCAAAGACGGCATGACGCTGTGCCGCGATCTGCGCCCCACCTTCCCCGGCCCGATCGTGCTGCTGACCTCGCTCGACAGCGACATGAACCATATCCTGTCGCTGGAGATGGGCGCCAACGACTATATCCTGAAAACCACGCCGCCGGCGGTGTTGCTGGCGCGCCTGCGTTTGCATCTGCGTCAACACAGCCAGCAGCCGAAAGAAGAGTCGGTTCAGCCGCTTACCCAGCATAACGCGCTGCATTTCGGGCTGCTGTGCATCGATCCGGTCAACCGTCAGGTTACGTTGGGCGAGGAAACCATCACCCTGTCCACCTCGGATTTCGATCTGCTGTGGGAGCTGGCGACCCACGCCGGGCAGATCATGGATCGCGAGGCGCTGCTGCAAAACCTGCGCGGCGTGAGCTACGACGGCATGGACCGCAGCATCGACGTGGCGATCTCCCGCCTGCGCCGCAAACTGTACGACAATGCGCTGGAGCCTTTCCGTATCAAGACGGTGCGCAACAAGGGCTATCTGTTCGCCCCTAACGCCTGGGCATCGGTGCAACAATGAGAAAACTTTTCGTCCAGTTCTTCCTGTTGCTGTTCGTCTGTTTTCTGGTGATGGCGATGCTGGTCGGCCTGGTGTACAAGGTGACCGCCGAGCGCGCCGGCCGCCAGTCGATGGACGATTTGATGAAAAGCTCGCTGTACCTGATGCGCAGCGAGCTGCGCGAAATCCCGCTGAAGGACTGGAACAAGACTATCGCCACGCTGGATCTCAATCTGTCGTTCAAGCTTCATATCGAACCGCTCGGCAAACAGGAACTGAGCGAAGATCTGAAAAAGCGGCTGCGGCTGGGTGAAATCATCGCCCTCGACGATCAGTACACCTTTATGCAACGCATTCCGCGCAGCCACTATGTGTTGGTGGTCGGCCCCATTCCTTATCTGTTCTATCTGCACCAGATGCGTCTGCTGGATCTGGTGTTGCTGGTGTTTATCGGCATGTCGCTGGCGCTGCCGGTGTTTCTGTGGATGCGGCCGCACTGGCAAGACCTGCTCAAACTGGAAAACGCCGCCCAGCGGCTCGGCGCCGGGCATCTGGATGAACGCACCCACTTCGATCCCACTTCCAGCCTGAGCCGGCTCGGCGTGGCGTTCAACCAGATGGCCGACAACGTCAACACCCTGATCGCCAGCAAGAAACAGCTGATCGACGGCATCGCCCACGAGCTGCGCACGCCGCTGGTGCGCTTGCGCTATCGGCTCGAGATGAGCGATAACCTGTCCGAAGGCGAGCAGCAGGCGCTGAACCGCGATATCGGCCAACTGGAGTCGCTGATCGACGAGCTGCTGACCTATGCCCGCCTGGATCGGCCGCAGGTTGCGCTAAACATTGAACCCATCGATCTGCCAAAGTGGCTGGAGGACAAGGTCGATGATATCCGCCTTATCCATCAGGAACGCGACATCCAGCTCGACATCCCGCACGTCGGCGACTTCGGCGGCGTCGATCTGCGCCTGATGGAGCGCGTACTCGATAACCTGGTCAACAACGCGCTGCGCTATTCCGAGCAGCGCCTGCGCGTTGGGTTGTGGTTCGACGGCGATCTCGCCTGTTTGCAGGTCGAAGATGACGGGCCGGGTATCCCGCAGGAAGAGCGCGAGCGGGTGTTCGAGCCTTTCGTTCGCCTCGATCCCAGCCGCGATCGCGCCACCGGCGGCTGCGGGCTGGGGCTGGCCATCGTCCATTCCATCGCCGTCGCCTACCAGGGACAGGTGTTCGTCGAAGGCAGTTCGCTCGGCGGCGCCAGCTTCCGTTTCTGCTGGCCGGTGAAGCCGACATTCAGTTTAAAAGCCGATCTGGCGTAATACCGCCGGACCCTTCTCATTGGAGCCGAATAATAATGACATCTGCACATTCCAACACGTCTGCTTACGATCACCTGCGCGCGCTTTTTAGCCGGCTGTCGCGTTTCGGCCACCTGTCCGCCATCGCCGGTTGGGACATGCAAACCATGATGCCGCCGGGCGGCAGCAAGGCGCGCTCCGAAGCCCTGGCCGAATTGAGCGTACTGCAGCACCAGATTTTAACGGCACAAAGCACCGGCGCGCTGTTGGATCGCGCGCAGCAAGAGACGCTGGACGAGATCGACCGCGCCAACCTGCGCGAAATGCGCCGCCAGTATGAAGACGCGGTGCTGCTGCCGGCGTCGCTGGTCGAAGCCAAATCGCTGGCAGGCGCCCGCTGTGAACACGCCTGGCGCGCCCAGCGCCCGGCCAACGACTGGGATGGCTTCGCGGAGAATCTGCGCGACGTGGTCAAGCTCAGTCGGGAAGAGGCGCAGATCCGCGCGCAGGCGGCCGGCACCAGCCGTTACGATGCCCTGCTCAACCTGTATGAGCCGGGCATGCGCAGCAGCGATCTCGATCGCATCTTCGGCGATTTGAAAACCTGGCTGCCGGATTTGCTGCAGCGCGTGGTGGCCAAACAGGCCAATGAACCCTGCCTGGCGCCGCAGGGCCCGTTCAATGTGGACACCCAGCGCCAGCTGAGCCTGAGCGTGATGAAGCTGCTCGGTTTCAACTTCGACAACGGCCGCGTCGACGTCAGCGCCCACCCGTTCTGCGGCGGCGTGCCGGAGGATGTGCGCATCACCACGCGTTACAACGAGAAAGAGTTCCTGACCGCGCTGCTCGGGATCGTACACGAGACTGGCCACGCCCGTTACGAACAGAACCTGCCGCGCGATCTGCTCGGCCAGCCGGTCGCCCTGGCTCGCTCCACCGCCATCCACGAATCGCAGAGCCTGCTGTTCGAAATGCAGCTGGCGCGCGGCAATGAATTCCTGAAAATCTTGCGTCCGCTGGTTACCGCGCAGTTTGGCGAACAGCCGGCACTGGAAGAAGCCAACTTCATTCGCCTCAACCAGCGGGTGAAACCGGGCCTGATCCGCGTCGACGCCGACGAGGTGAGCTATCCCGCTCACGTCATCCTGCGCTACGAAATTGAAAAAGCGCTGATCGAAGGCGAGATCGAAGTGGAGGACATTCCGGCGCTGTGGAATGAAAAGATGCACGCTTACCTGGGCCTCGATACCATCGGCAACTACCGCAACGGTTGCATGCAGGATATCCACTGGACCGACGGCGCCTTCGGCTACTTCCCGACTTATACCCTCGGCGCGATGTACGCCGCGCAGCTGTTCCACAGCGTGCGTCAGGCCCTGCCTTCGCTGAACGAGGACATCGCCGCCGGCAATCTGCAGCCGTTGTTCCACTGGTTGCAGCATAACATCTGGCGCCACGGCAGCCGTTTCCCAACCGACACGCTGATCGCCAATGCAACCGGTGAAGCGCTCAATCCGCGCTACTTCCGCCAGCATTTGGAAAACCGCTACCTGTAATCTCTCCCCGTGCGCGGCCACGGCCGCGCCCTTTTCCTCTGCTTGACCTAATAATGTTACATAGCGCGCTTTCCTTGCCGGCAACGCCTTGGCTACAGGGTGGCGGGTTGCTACTCACCAATAGTATGTTGTAACTAAAATCATAAACAGCCGCGCCCCTATCTGTCTCTCATCCCAGCGCATGACGGGCGATCATCGTCACCAGTTGTGGTCTCAACGCGGCGGGCAGATCATGCCCCATGCCCGGCATAATCTGCAATCTGGCGTTGGCGACGGCCCGAGCGATCGCCACCCCGCCGGCCTTGCGCACCAGCCGATCGCGATCGCCGTGAATCACCAGCGTCGGCGCGGCGATGCGCCGACTGTAACGCCGCAGATCGCCGCTGCCGAGCAGCGCGGAAAGTTGCCGCTGCATGCCCTCCGGATCCACGCCCCGCTTCAGTAGCCGCTTCACCAGGGCATCCAGCTCCGCCTCCTCCGGCGGATAAGTCGCGGTGCCAAGCGCGCGCAGAAAGGCCTTCATCCCTTCCTGGCGCTGCTGAAGCGTCATATCGGCGGCAGGCCGGCGCACCAGCAACCACAGCAGCGAAGGCGCCGGCGGCGGTAACAGCGGTTGATTGGTGCTGGAAAACAAGATGCATAACGAGGCGACGCGCTGCGGGTATTCGGCGGCCAACACCTGGGCGATCATCCCCCCCATCGAGGCGCCAAGGACATGAGCCTGAGGAATGCGTAAATGATCGAGCAGATGCGCCGCGTCCGTCGCCATATCCGCCAGGGTATAAGGCACCGGCGTTTGCCAGCCAAGCTGGGCACGCAACATCAACAGCCACAGCGGCGTCTTGCGCTGCGCTCGCGTTTTACCGGAAAGGCCGACGTCGCGGTTGTCGTAGCGGATCACCCGAAATCCCTTGGCGACCAGAGCGCGGCAGAAATCGTCAGGCCACAGCAAAAGCTGCGCGCCGATGCCCATGATTAACAACAGCGGCGGATGCGCCTCATCGCCCCAGTCTTCATAGGCCAGCGGCACCTCACCCTGTTCCGTCACGCCACAACGAACCGTTATCTCGTTCATTTTAAATCCCTTTTATCGAGCCTGACGGTCATTATAGCAGCAATCCCTCCTGCCGCCGCCGCCCTGTACATTAGGTTACAAGCCGAAACCAATCACTCACGGAAAGCCGGACGCCGTTTGCCTACTATCATCTCAACGGCCCCGCAGTGGGGTTGATACCCAAAAGTCATGTTGAGGATTCTGCGATGAAAAAAGTATTAGCTCTGGTTGTTGCCGCTGCAATGGGTCTGTCTTCCGTGGCTTTCGCTGCCGAGGCTGCCACCACTACCGCGCCTGCGGCTACCGCAACCACCGCCACCGCTGCGCCGGCTAAAGCTCAGGTGAAACACCACGGCAAGAAAGCCCCGGTACAGAAAGCTCAGGCGGCCAAAAAGCATCACAAGAAAGCCGGCAAAAAAGCCCCGGCGCAAAAAGCCCAGGCGGCTAAAAAGCACCACAAGAAAGCCAGCCACAAAAAAGCGTAATGTCGTGAGGTTCCCCTCACCGCTTCAGGCTTGACGTGCACGACACCCGGTTCACCGGGTGTTTTTTCATCCGGGGGGTTCTCATTGATGCTGCGCCGCTACCTGTTCGAGATCATTCTGACCGCCCTGATCCTCTGTGGACTGATCGCCGTCTTTTTTTATCTGTAGCCTGTCGCCTCGCCGGCGGGAAATTATTGAAAAATCAGTTATTGCCCATCCACATGGCTGCTAAATCAGTCTATAGTTAGCATTCAGTGTGTTTATGGATGATCCGTATTTGTCAGGCAAGAGATCTATGCGCATATCCGTTTTACTGTTGCTGTGCTCACTCCCGCTCATCGCCTCCCAGGCGGCACGCGCCGACGGCCCGTCCAAGGCCGAGCAAACGCGTCTGTTTTTCGGCAAAGATGAACGAATCAAGGTCACGGATACCGCCGCCCAGCCGTGGCAAGCCATCGGCCAGGTCGAAACCGCCAGCGGCAATCTGTGTACCGCCACGCTGATCTCCCCACACCTGGCGCTGACCGCCGGCCATTGCGTGCTGGCGCCGCCGGGACAATTGGATAAAGCCGTCGCCCTGCGCTTCGTGGCGGGCGATAAATCATGGCAGTATCAAACCGACAATATTGAAACCCTGGTCGACAGCAAACTGGGCAAAAAGCTGAAAGCGGACGGCGACGGCTGGATCGTGCCGCCCGCCGCCGCCGCTTATGACTTTGCGCTGATCCGGCTGAAAGACAAAACGCCGCTGCCGATCGCCCCGCTGCCGCTGTGGCAAGGCGACAGCAAGGCGTTGACTCAGGCCCTGAAACAGGCCAAACGGCTGATCACCCAGGCGGGCTACCCGGAGGACCATCTTGATGACCTCTACAGCCACCAAAACTGCAAGGTGACCGGCTGGGCCCAGCAAGGGGTGCTGTCGCACCAGTGTGATACCCTGCCCGGCGACAGCGGCTCACCGCTGCTGCTGAAAACCGCCGACGGCTGGCAGCTGATCGCCATCCAGAGTTCGGCGCCGGCGGCGAAAGATCGTTACCGCGCCGATAACCGCGCTCTGGCGGTGCCCGGCATCCGCGAGGCGCTGGACGCCCTGGCGGCAGGCAAGTAGCTCTCGCAACGGCGCATCAAGCGCCGTTGCTGTTTCTCTGTTCCCTGAATTTCAACTTGCGCTGCGCCGGCCGTTTGCCGGCCGGCGCGCCTGAGCTTAGCCCGAAAGCTGTTCGATGGTTTGCAGAATGCGCTTGTCGGAGATCGGGTAAGGTGTGCCCAGCTGCTGCGCGAACAGGCTGACGCGCAGTTCTTCAATCATCCAGCGCACCGCTTTCACCTCTTCCTCCTGCTGTCGCTTCGGCGGCAGCTTGTTCAGCCACTGCTGCCACGCCTGCTGCACCTGCTCCACCCGCAGCATCTGCGCGCGATCGCGGTGCGGATCGATAGCCAGTTTCTCCAATCGGCGTTCGATCGCCTGCAGGTAGCGCAGCGTGTCCGGCAGCCGTTTCCATCCGTTGCCGGTGACGAAGCCGCGGTAGACCAGCCCGCCGAGCTGGGTCTTGATGTCCGACAGCGCCAGCGCCAACGACATGTCCACCCGGCCTTTCAGCCGTTTGTTGATGTTGAAGACCGCCGTCAGGATCTGTTCAACCTGCTTGGCCACCTCAACGACCGTGTCGTTCAGCTCGGCGCGGATCTGCTCCTGCAACCGTGCAAAGTCTTCCTCCTGCCAAACCGGGCCGCCGTGTTCGGCGATCAGCTTGTCGATGCCGCACGATATGCAGTCGTCGATCAGCTCCAGCACCTTGCCGTACGGGTTGAAATAGAGCCCCAGCTTGGCTTTGTTCGGCAGTTTTTCATGCAGGTATTTGATCGGCGAAGGAATATTCAACAACAGCAGGCGGCGCGTGCCCTGCCACATCGCCTGTTGCTGTTCGCTTTCGCTGTCGAACAGGCGGATCGCCACGCTGTCCTTTTCATCCACCAGCGCCGGATAGGCCTTCATCGAATAGCCGCCGCGCTTCTGCTCGTAGAACGCCGGCAATTGGCCAAAGCTCCAGACATGCAGGTTGCTCTGCTCCAGTCCGTCATCGGCCACCGCCGACAGCGTCTCCTGCACCTTCTCTTTCAACTGCAGGCGCAGGGCGGCCAGATCTTTGCCTTCGCGCAGCGTCTGGTTTTTCTCGCCCACCACGCGGAAAGTCATTTTCAGGTGATCGGGCACCTGATCCCACTGCCAGTCATCACGTGACACGGTCACGCCGGTCATGCGCCGCAGCTCGCGCTCCAGCGCGTCAAGCAGCGGCAATTCCAGCGCCGTTACGCGGCCAAGGAACGCTTCGGCGTAGTTCGGCGCCGGCACGAAGTTGCGACGCACCGGTTTCGGCAACGATTTGATCAGCGCGATCACCAGCTCACGGCGGATGCCGGGGATCTGCCATTCGAAGCCCTGCTCCTCCACCTGATTGAGGATCGGCAGCGGGATGTGCACCGTCACGCCGTCGGCGTCGGTCCCTGGTTCGAACTGATAGCTCAGCCGCAGTTTGAGGTTGCCCTGATGCCAGAAGTTCGGGTAATCCAGCGCGCTGATCTTGTTGGCGCCATCCTTGATCAGCATCTCTTTTTCGAAGTTCAGCAGGTCGGGCTGCTGTTTGGCGGCGGTCTTCCACCAGCTGTCGAAATGACGGCCAGACACCACGTTGTTGGGGATGCGGCGATCGTAGAAGCCGAACAGCGTTTCGTCGTCCACCAGAATGTCGCGGCGGCGCGATTTATGCTCCAGCTCTTCCACTTCGGCGCGCAGCTTTTGGTTATCGCGGAAGAAAGCATGGCGCGTCTGCCAGTCGCCCTCCACCAGCGCATGGCGGATAAACAGCTCGCGGCACAGCAGCGGATCGATGGCGCCGTAATTGACCTGGCGCGCCGCGACGATCGGCAGACCGAACAACGTGACCTTTTCGCTGGCCATCACCGCCCCCTGCGACTTCGACCAGTGCGGTTCGCTGTAGCTGTGTTTCACCAGGTGCTGAGCCAGCGGCTCGATCCATTCCGGTTCGATGCGCGCGGCGATGCGCCCCCACAGGCGGCTGGTTTCCACCAGTTCGGCCACCATGGTCCACTTCGGCGGCTTCTTGAACAGGCCGGAGCCGGGGAAGATCGAGAAGCGGGCGTTGCGCGCGCCGGTGTATTCCTGCTTGTCCGCATCCTTCTGGCCGATGTGCGACAACAGGCCGGTCAGCAGCGCGGTGTGGACGCTGCGGTAGTCGGAAGGCGTGCTGTTGATCGGCAGCCCCAGCTCTTTCACCACCTGGCGCAGCTGGGTATAGATATCCTGCCACTCGCGCACCCGCAGGTAGTTGAGAAAATCGTTGCGGCACAGCCGGCGGAACTGGCTGGAGGAGTTCGCCTTTTGCTGCTCCTGCAGATAATCCCACAGGTTGACGAACGCCAGGAAGTCCGAGTCTTTGTCGGCGAAGCGGCGGTGTTTTTCATCCGAGGCCTGCTGCTTGTCCATCGGGCGCTCACGCGGATCCTGAATCGACAGCGCGGCGGTGATGATCATCACCTCGCGCACGCTGCCGCTCTTCTGCGCTTCCAGCACCATGCGCGCCAGACGCGGGTCGATCGGCAACTGCGCCAGCTGCCGGCCCTGCGGCGTCAGCTGATAGTGGCCGTTATCGGCGGTGGTGATCGCCCCCAGCTCTTCCAGCAGGCGCACGCCATCTTGAATGTTGCGTTTGTCCGGCGCCTCGACGAACGGAAACGCGGCGATGTCGCCCAGCCCCAGCGAGGTCATCTGCAGAATGACCGACGCCAGGTTGGTGCGCAGAATTTCCGGATCGGTAAACGCCGGCCGC
Source organism: Serratia sp. ME47 (assembly GCF_903970925.1). NCBI lineage: Bacteria > Pseudomonadati > Pseudomonadota > Gammaproteobacteria > Enterobacterales > Yersiniaceae > Serratia > Serratia sp. ME47. The sequence goes on from NZ_CAJCKE010000018.1 coordinate 22,567, forward strand.
GAGAGGAAATCCTGTTCGGAGTACAGACGGATGCACACCCCCTCCGACACGCGGCCGCAGCGCCCTTTACGCTGATTGGCGGAGGCCTGTGACACCGGCTCGATCGGCAGGCGCTGCACCTTGGTGCGGAAGCTGTAGCGGCTGATGCGCGCGGTGCCCGGATCGATGACGTATTTGATGCCCGGCACCGTCAGCGAGGTTTCCGCCACGTTGGTGGCCAGCACGATGCGGCGGCCGTGGTGCGACTGGAACACCCGGTTCTGCTCGCTGTTCGACAGGCGCGCATACAGCGGCAGCACCTCGGTGTGCGGCAAATTGAGGCGGTTCAAAGCGTCGGCGGTATCGCGGATCTCACGCTCGCCGCTCATGAAGATCAGAATGTCGCCCGGCCCCTCACGCCCAAGCTCATCTACCGCATCGAAAATCGCCTGCAGCTGGTCGCGATCGGTATCGTCGCCGTCGTCGACCACCGGGCGGTAGCGCACCTCCACCGGGTAGGTGCGGCCGGAAACCTCGATGATCGGCGCATTGTTGAAATGGCGCGAGAAACGCTGAGGATCGATGGTCGCCGAGGTGATGATCACCTTGAGATCCGGGCGCTTCGGCAGCAGTTCGCGCAGGTAACCAAGAATAAAGTCGATATTCAGGCTGCGCTCGTGCGCTTCATCGATGATCAGCGTGTCGTACTGCATCAGCAGGCGATCCTGCTGAATCTCCGCCAGCAAAATGCCGTCGGTCATCAACTTGACCAGGGTGTTTTCCCCTACCTGATCGTTGAAGCGCACCTTGTAGCCCACGCTGCCGCCGAGCGGGGTTTCCAGCTCGTCGGCGATGCGGTTGGCGACGGTGCGCGCCGCCAGGCGGCGCGGCTGGGTATGGCCGATCAGCCCTTTCACCCCACGCCCCAGCTCCAGACAGATCTTCGGCAACTGGGTGGTTTTCCCCGAGCCTGTCTCCCCGGCGACGATCACCACCTGGTGGTCGCGGACAGCGTTTAAGATATCCTGCTTTTTCTGGCTGACCGGCAGGCTTTCCGGATAGGTAATGCGCGGGCAAGACGCGGCGCGCGCCTGCACTTTTTGCCGCGCCGTCGCGATGTCGCTTTCCACTTCGGCGGCGACCGCCAGCTGGGCATCGGGATTTTTGATTTTTCGTGCGCCCTGCAGGCGACGACGCAGGCGTTGTTGATCGCGGAGCATCAGCTCGCCCAGTTGGGCCGGCAGTGCCTCGAGCGGAGATTTCACGTTCGGTGTTCCTTGTTTCATCGCGGCCAAGACCAGGCTTAGCAACGGTTTAATGTTTTTTTAGCGATTTTTTTGCTTTAGCCGCACAGCCTATCACAAACGGCTTTTTCCCCCTACTTTCGCGAGTAACGCCTCGGCATGTCATTCAATAAAATCGAACGAAGATCTCGAAATATTGCGCTATCACTGTTGGGGGAATGTGAATAGCATGTAGTTCATGCAAGGGACGCTGAGTCCTGATGTCACTGTCACAATGTAAGGAATTATCGATGAGCAACGTATTGGTTCTGAAATCAAGCATCCTGGCGACCTACTCTCAGTCTAACCAACTGGCCGATTTCTTCGTAGAGCAATGGAGCAACGCCCACAGCGGCGACACCATCACCGTGCGCGATCTGGCCGCACAGCCAATCCCGGTGCTGGACGGCGAGCTGGTTGGCGCGCTGCGTCCTTCCGATGCTCCGTTGACTCCGCGTCAACAAGAAGCGCTGGCCCTGTCGGACGAACTGATCGCCGAGCTGAAGGCCAATGACGTCATCGTGATCGCCGCACCGATGTACAACTTCAACATCCCGACCCAGCTGAAAAACTATTTCGATCTGGTCGCCCGCGCCGGCGTGACTTTCCGTTACACCGAAAACGGTCCGGAAGGCCTGGTGAAAAACAAACGCGCCGTGATCCTGACCAGCCGCGGCGGCATTCATAAAGGCACCCCAACCGACCTGGTGGAACCTTACCTGCGTCTGTTCCTGGGCTTCATCGGCATCACCGACGTGGAGTTCGTCTTCGCGGAAGGCATCGCCTACGGTCCGGAAGTGGCGACCAAAGCACAGGAAGACGCCAAAGCGGCCCTGTCTCAGGTGGTTGCCGCGTAAGAGACTGCGCAGGGGTGTCATGCCCCTGCCGGACAAGAAGCAAGCCTTGTCAAACCTGCACTACCCTCATAATAATCATCTATCCGTATCATTCAGCGCGCCAGACGGCGCGCTTTTTTTTACTTCTTCAGCCACTGGCCGTTGATGCCGCGCACATACTCGCCGCTCTGCGCCCGCGTCACCAGCTTCTGGCCGGCCATGCGCGCCACTTCATCGACGGCGATATGGTTGCCGTCCGCCACTTCCTGATACTTCTCGGCGCGGCCGGCGTTGATGCGCTTCACCAGCGCCAAAGTTTCGGCGTCCTGCTGCACCGGCGCGATGTAGCCGCTCAGGGTTTCCCCCACCCGCCCTTGCTGCTTCGCCTCATCCAGCGTCAGCGCCATCGCCAGGCCGCTGAACAGCCAGGCGGCGCCGGCCAGCCACAAATAACGTTTTTTCATGTCGGCTCCTAGAACAGACCGCTTTGGGTTTTCAGCAGGTTTTCGACGTCCTTATCCACCTTGATATGAATTTCATGTTCGATCTTGACGTTCATATTGATGGTGATCGGATCCTTAGGCGTCGCCACCTCGATGCGCGGCACGCAGCCGCTCAGCAGCGAAACGCACAGCACCGCTGCCAGCGTCGACACACTCATGATTTTCATTGTTGCTCCCCAGGTTGTGAGAGGGCCTGCTCCAGCCACTCCTGTAAATTGTCGCCGAAGCGCAAACTGCGCCACAGCTGAAACACGTTTTCCTGATGGCGATAGTTCAGGATCACCTCGCGCTTAGCGCTTTTCTGCGGGTTGATGCCGTCGATGCGCGCGCTCAGCGTCAGCTCGCCCAGGTTGTCGAGATCGACCCGGGCATGCGAACGGTTGATTTCCATGTAGCGCAGCCAGTCGATCGCCGCGCCGGTCGCCAGGTTGTTGCTGCCGATGGCGTCGGCCATGTCTTTGTCCAGGCGCAGCGTCAACGTGCCGGCGTTGGCGATCCAGCCGTTTTGCACCAGCCACTTCGGATGGTTCAGGAACAGCGGCAACTCGCCGTCGACACGGCCGGACATGGCGAACTGCTTCGGTTTCAGGGCGGTAAACAGCGCGCTGAGATCGACCTTGTCCAGCTTCAGCACTGCGGCGTCATGCTGCGGCAACCGCAGCGCCGACAGGCTGATATGCCCGTTGAGCATGTCCACGCCGACGTTGCTCAACGTCAGCGGCTGCCCTTCGCTATAAGGATAGGTGCCCTGCAAATCGGCGGAAATGTTCTGCATCTCGAACAGGTTGGTGAAAGACTTGATGCGCAGCGATACCGGCTGTTTAGCTCCCAATTGCCAGTGATGCTGCTTGAACCGGTACGACAGGATGAAATCCAGGCCGCTCATCTCCCCGTCCTTCAGCCACATGCCGCCGTTTTTCACCACCCAGTGGCCACCGGCCTCGAACCCTTGTTCGCGGGCGGCGGAAAACGCCGACTGCGCGTAAAACTCGCCGTCGCGCAGCGTGAGATTGAGATCCGGCGCCAGCAGCGGTTGGAAGACCTTCAGCGACTGTTTCGGCCACCAGCCTTCGCCGCGCAGACGTTCGCCGTCCCAACGGCCGCGCAGCGCGATCGGACCGATCTGTTGCGCCTGCAGCTTGCCCTGCATCTGGAAACTGTCCGGCGAACGGCCGTTCACCTGCAGCGCCAGCACCGGCGCCGGCAGATAACCGCCATCGCTGAAGCTGACCTTATCCGCCGCCAGCTGCAGCTCACCGTTGAACTGCGGGCTTTGTTCATCACGCCGCCAGCGCAGCGGCTGGTTGAGGCTCAAGCGCGGCGCGGCGACCGTCACCAGGCCGTACTTCAACTTATCGAAGCCGGTGGAGAGTTTATCGAGCACCAACTCGCTGTCGCGCCAGCTGCCGCTGCCGGCCACGTCCCAGGCGGCCTGCAGCGGCGGCAAGCGGCCATTGCCCCAGTAGCGCCATTGCCAGTGGCCCTTGTCCGGCCAGAAATCCTGCGCCTGGCCGTCCAGATGCAGCTTGAAGCGGCCCCAGTAACTGTCGCTGGCGCTCAAAATCGCCTGCAGGCGGCCGGTAATACCGGCGGCGGTCACCTTCACGCCCGCCAGCGGCAAACGCGCCTCTTCCAGCGTCATTTCCGGCGTCACCTTGCCCCACAGGCGCAGCAACGAACCCGGCTGCAGAACCAGCGTCGGGTTGAGAATGCTGCCGCCGAGCACGCCCGGGATCGACGCGGTAGCGGAGAAGTCGGCCAGATTGGCCTGGCCGGTCAGTTGGAACCGCAGATCGCTGTCGGTCAGCCCCACCTTGCCCGGCCCAAGCGTCAGCACCGCATTGCCCTTGCCGTTGTGGCCGGCCGTGATCACGTTCAGCCGCGCGCTGATCTCCGTTTCATCCAGTCCCTTGCTCCAGTCGTGCAGCGCGATGCTGAGGCCGCCGTTCAACGGCTGTCCGCTGTAGGGCCAACGCCACTCGCCCTGCTTGATGCTGACCCGCTGCGGGGTCACTTCCCACGGCAGCACCGCCAGCGGCCGATCGTCGCCTTTCTCGCTCACCGTCAACACGCCCTGCTGCTGTTGCCAGCGCATATCCAGCAAAACCGGTTTTTCCAGATAGGCCGTCTGCATTTCACCCTGCAGCGCGCCCTGCGTCGGCAGGCTGGCCAGATCCAGCGGAATGGTTATCTTGCCGGCGAGGCGCAGCGGTTGCGCGCTGTTGGGCGGAATGACGGTCAGGCTGTGCAACGTCAGCTGTTGTTTTTCATCCAGCTGCGCCTCGGCGCTGAGATTCGGCCCCCGATAATGCAGACGTTGCCCGTCAGAGCCGGAGGAAAGCTGCAGCTTCCCGGCATAACGCTGCCAGGGAATGAGCGTGAGGTCATGAATGGTGAGATCCAGCGGCGGCAGCTGCCGCTGCAGTTGATCGAGCGCAAGCGGCGCGCTGTTGGCGTCGCCGCCCGGCAGTTTTGACAAACAGGCGCTATCGACGCTGACCTTATCGCTCGACAGCTGCCAGCGGCCTTGCCGATAAGCCAGCCGCGTCGGCCCGACGCTGGCCAGCAGACAATCTTGCGCGGTGAAACGCGCCCCCGCCAACGTCAGGCCGCCCTGGCGCCAATGCAATTTGCCCTGCAACTCCAGTCGGCTTCCCGCCGGCAACCAATGCGATAACACCCCCGGCAGCCAGCGCGGCAAGGTTTGCCACAACGCCAGCACCAGGATTGCGCAGCCCGCCACCGTCCCTATGAATACTTTCAATCGCCTGGTCATTAAATGATTGCTTCGTTCCTGTGTTAGGCATTGGTTAAGTCTATGCCTGAATTGACAATAATGATGGCACGAATTTGACATAGGGTGAAGCTGAGCGCGGTCGCAGAGGCGATTTGCACCCTTTTGGCGCAAGCGCGCGCGGAGTTGTAGATTTTCGTTACATATACATCACATAAATAGGACAGTTTTCAGACTTTTGTTATTGTTGTTACCGTTGATGATTAATAGTCTTGCAAGCATTCTAATAAAAGTTTAGCTGCTAGCTAACTGTGTACTAGAGAAGCCATTCCCCACACCCCCGTGGGGATTTTTTTGTCGCCCGCCTCACCGTCGCCTTCCCTTCACCGCCGCCAGCCCACAGCAGCCCTGCAGCGTGGCTAACCAATTGTCGAATTTACTAAAATCTGTTAAATTGATCACAAAATCACGGTGGAGAAACCACGATGAAATTGGCGATATACAGCACCAAACAGTATGACCGTAAATATCTCGAACTGGTGAATCAGCAGTTTGGCTATGAGCTGGAATTCTTCGACTTTTTACTCAGTAAAAAAACCGCCAAAACGGCCGCCGGTTGCAAGGCGGTGTGTATCTTCGTCAACGACGACGGTAGCCGTGAAGTGCTCGAAGAACTGGCGGCGCTGGGCGTCGAAATTCTCGCCCTGCGCTGCGCCGGTTTTAATAACGTCGATCTGGACGCCGCCAAAGCGCTGGGCATCAAGGTAGTGCGCGTGCCGGCCTACTCGCCGGAAGCCGTGGCGGAACACGCGGTAGGCATGATGATGTGCCTGAACCGCCGTATTCACCGCGCATATCAACGCACCCGCGACGCCAATTTCTCTCTCGAAGGGCTGATCGGCTTTAACATGCACAATCGCACCGCCGGCGTGATCGGCACCGGTAAAATCGGCGTGGCGACGATGCGCATTCTCAAAGGCTTCGGCATGAAGCTGCTGGCTTACGATCCGTTCCCCAGCGAACAGGCGCTGGAACTGGGCGCAGAGTATGTCGACCTGAAAACGCTGTACGCGCAATCCGACGTAATCACCCTGCACTGCCCGCTGACGCCGGAAAACCACCATCTGCTGAATGCCGACGCCTTCGCGATGATGAAAAACGGCGTAATGGTGATCAACACCAGCCGCGGCGCGCTGATCGACTCTACCGCCGCCATCGACGCGTTGAAGCAGCAAAAAATCGGCGCTCTCGGGATGGACGTCTACGAGAACGAACGCGATCTGTTCTTTGAAGACAAGTCTAACGACGTGATTCAGGATGACGTGTTCCGCCGCCTGTCGGCCTGCCACAACGTGCTGTTCACCGGCCATCAGGCTTTCCTGACCGAAGAGGCGCTGACCAGCATTTCGCAAACCACGCTGCAGAACATCAGCCAATTGGATCGCGGCGAAGCCTGCCCGAACCAGTTGAACGCGTGAACGGCATTTCGGGGCGCCCCCTGCGGCGCCCTGTTTATTTGAGAGCGCGACGATGAGAACAACGATGGCCGCCCTTGCGGCGCTGGTCTTGGGGGGATGCAGCATGAAACCACCCGCGACCGTTACGCCCGGCGATCTGATGCATCATAATTTCGTGTTGCAGAGCGTCGATGGCGAAGCGGCAAAATCCCCAACGGGCGGCGTCCTGCTCAATCTGGAGTTCGGCGAGAACCTGCATGTGTCCGGCGCGATGTGCAACCGCTTTTTCGGCCAGGGGCAATTACGCGACGGCGTACTGACGGTAAAACCGTTGGCCTCGACGCGCAGGCTGTGCCCTGATGAGCAGCGCAATCGCTGGGATCGGGTGATCGGCACCGTGCTGGAAAACGGCGCCGAAGTGACGCTGAGCGCGCAGCAGCTGACGCTCAACGGCAGCGGCCACACGCTGGTTTATGCCCTGCGCGACTGGGTATATTGATTCTGGACGCCAGGCCTGGCGCCGTGGGCTTACCCGGCGCAGCTGCCCAGGCCCAGCGTGCGTTCCTCACACTGTTTGCCGTTCGGCATCTGGCACATGCGCAACGCTTCACCGTTCAAGTTGTGCGCGATGGTGGTGACGCCGCCGACCGCCGCGCAACCGGCGCTGGTCTGCAACGTATTGATTCTGGCACTGTTGCCCTGCTGTACTGGCTCTTCGTTGTTGCTGCTGCAGGCGGCTAAAAGCAGCACGGCGCTGGCAAGCAGCCATTTTGATGTCGTCATTATCCCACTCCTGAACCCGGAACTGCGCTGTGTAAAATCGCCATTGCCGATAACGCGCGTCACTTGGCGGACACGTTTCGCTATCTTTGATGCAAACTTGTTTAATCTAGCTCGATATATAAATAATGAAAATATATTCCGGCCATTATTTGTGGTTTTTTTGCGCCGGCCGGACATTTATTTTGTTTGCAGAATATTTCCGCCCCCATTGCGGGAGGTTAAACGTGACAGCGGCCCCCACCGCCCGCCCCGGCCGCAGAGAGAAAGTGATAACGTCACCGTTGCCGGCGACGGGGTTTCTTCGCATGATATCGGTATTAATTAACCCCGCGTGCTTTCGGCGTGACGGCGCATTTTTTGCTACCGGAGAGGATGATATTTGCGTCTATGCTGACGGCGCTAACTAATTAGCATTCCACTATTTTCAGTGAATGATGGCTGAATTCTTCAACCGGCGCGACTTGCTGTCACGCCGGCTTTTTTTACATCAAAATAACATTCAGTGCACAGAGGCTTTCGACAGTAAATTAATTACCAGCACGCCGGCAATAATTAATCCCATGCCGACAATCGCCGGCCAATCCAATTTTTGCTGATAAACGAATACCGCCGCGACCGACACCAGCACGATCCCCATGCCCGACCAAATCGCATACACAATACCCAGCGGCATGCTCTTGACCACCATCGACAGCCCCCAAAACGCCACGCCATAGCCCAGCACCACCAGCAGCGACGGCCACAGACGGGTAAAGCCCTCGGAGGCTTTCAACATGGTGGTGGCGATCACTTCCGCGACTATCGCCATCGTCAAATACATAAATCCGCTCATGGTTTTCTTCTGTCAGTTTACCGATGCGCAATTATGACGCGCCGGAAATAAATTGTCTTTAAACGGGGAAAACAATTTATTGAAGTGACCTCAACCGGCGATGCAAATAGCGATGCCGGATACGCTTGCCGATTTATCGCCCGCCACACAAACGCGATAAAGCCGCGTTCAAACCCTCTGTTAGACTTTTTTCCATTACTGCGAAAGTGCGCTTTCGCGGCTTTGTGAGCAATGAAAAGGTAATGTCGATGATAACTACAGATGGTAATAATGCAGTCGCTTCCGTGGCCTATCGCACCAACGAAGTGATTGCCATCTACCCTATCACGCCAAGTTCCACCATGGCGGAGCAGGCGGACGCCTGGTCCGGCGATGGCCGGCAAAACATCTGGGGTGATATCCCGCGAGTGGTGGAAATGCAGTCGGAGGGCGGCGCGATCGCCACCGTGCACGGCGCCTTGCAGACCGGCGCGCTGTCCACCTCGTTCACCTCATCGCAGGGTCTGCTGCTGATGATCCCGACGCTGTACAAACTGGCCGGCGAGCTGACGCCGTTTGTGCTGCACGTCGCCGCGCGCACCGTGGCCACGCACGCGCTGTCAATCTTCGGCGATCACTCTGACGTGATGGCGGTGCGCCAGACCGGCTGCGCCATGCTGTGCGCCGGCAGCGTGCAGGAAGCGCAGGATTTCGCGCTGATCTCGCAGACCGCCAGCCTCAACGCGCGCCTGCCGTTCATCCACTTTTTCGACGGGTTCCGCACCTCGCACGAGATCAATAAAATCGTACCGCTCAGCGACGATACGTTGCGGCACATGCTGCCGCAGGCGGCGATCGACGCCCACCGCCGCCGGGCGCTGTCGCCGGATCATCCGGTGGTGCGCGGCACTTCCGCCAACCCTGACACCTATTTCCAGTCGCGCGAGGCCACCAACCCTTGGTATGACGCCGCCGACCAGCACGTGATCGACGCCATGGAGGCCTTCGCCGCCCTCACCGGCCGCCACTACCGGCCGTTCGACTATTACGGCCACCCGCAGGCCGAACGCGTGGTGGTGGTGATGGGCTCCGCCGCCGGCACCTGCGAAGAGGTGATCGACACCCTGCTGACCCGCGGCGAAAAAGTCGGCGTGCTGAAAGTGCGGCTGTTCCGGCCGTTCTCCGCCAAACACCTGCTCGGCGCGCTGCCGGACAGCGTGCGCAGCGTCGCGGTGCTCGATCGCACCAAAGAACCGGGCGCGCTGGCCGAGCCGCTGTATCTGGACGTGATGACCGCGCTGGCGGAAGCCTACAGCCGGGGCGAGCGCGCCACGCTGCCGCGAGTGATCGGCGGCCGTTACGGCCTGTCGTCGAAGGAGTTCGGCCCGGACTGCGCGCTGGCGGTGTTTCGCGAGCTGGCCCAGCCGCAGCCGCGCCCGCGCTTCACCGTCGGCATCTTCGATGACGTCACCGGCCTTTCGCTGCAGCTGAGCGACGAAATCCTGCCGCAGCGCGCCTCGCTGGAAGCGCTATTCTACGGTTTGGGCAGCGACGGCTCGGTCTCGGCCACCAAGAACAACATCAAAATCATCGGCAACGCCACGCCGCTGTATGCGCAGGGCTATTTCGTCTACGACTCCAAAAAGGCCGGCGGCCTGACGGTCTCGCACCTGCGCGTCAGCGAGCAGCCGATCAATTCGGCCTATCTGGTCAGCCAGGCGGATTTCGTCGGCTGCCACCAGCTGCAGTTTATCGATAAGTACCAGATGGTTGAGCGCCTCAAACCCGGCGGCACCTTCCTGCTCAATACCCCTTACGGCGCCGACGAAGTCTGGTCGCGGCTGCCGCAGGAGGTACAGGCGCTGTTGCATCAACGCCAGGCGCGTTTCTACATCATCAACGCCGCCAAGCTGGCGCGTGAATGCCGGCTCGGCGCGCGCATCAACACCGTCATGCAGATGGCGTTTTTCCATCTGACGCAGATCCTGCCGAGCGACGTGGCGCTGCAACAGCTGCAGGACGCCATCGCCCGCAGCTACAGCAGCAAAGGCCAGGAGATCGTCGAGCGCAACTGGCAGGCGCTGGGCGCCACCCGCGGCGCGCTGATTGAAATCCCGCTGCAGCCGGTCGACGACAGCAGCCCGATGCGCCCGCCGGTGGTCTCGGACGCCGCGCCTGACTTCGTCAAAACCGTTACCGCCGCGATGCTGGCCGGACTGGGCGATGCGCTGCCGGTTTCCGCCTTCCCGCCGGACGGCACCTGGCCGGTGGGCACCACCCAGTGGGAAAAGCGCAACATCGCCGAAGCGATCCCGGTCTGGCAGCCCGACCTGTGCACCCAGTGCAACCATTGCGTCGCCGCCTGTCCGCACTCCGCCATTCGCGCCAAGGTCGTGCAGCCGGCGGAGATGGAACACGCCCCCGCCTCCCTGCAGTCGCTGGATGTCAAAGCGCGCGATATGCGCGGGCGAAAATACGTGCTGCAAGTGGCGCCGGAGGATTGCACCGGCTGTAACCTGTGCGTCGAGGTCTGCCCGGCGAAAGATCGCCAGAACCCGGAGATCAAGGCCATCAATATGGCCTCACGCCTCGATAATCTGACGGCGGAAAAAGACAACTACGATTTCTTCCTGCAGCTGCCGGAAATCGATACGGCGCAGCTGGAACGCATCGACATTCGCACCTCGCAGCTGATCACGCCGCTGTTCGAGTACTCCGGCGCCTGCTCCGGCTGCGGCGAAACGCCGTACATCAAGCTGTTGACCCAGCTCTATGGCGACCGATTGCTGATCGCCAACGCCACCGGCTGTTCGTCGATCTACGGCGGCAACCTGCCGACCACGCCGTACACCACCAACGCCGAAGGGCGCGGGCCGGCATGGGCCAACTCGCTGTTCGAAGACAACGCCGAATTCGGCCTGGGCTTCCGTTTGACGGTCGATCAACATCGCGCGCGGGTACTGCGCCTGCTGAATTCGCTGGCGCCGCAGCTGCCGGAGCAGTTGGTCAATGCCCTGCAGATGGAAGACGTGGCGCCGGAGCCGCGCCGCAAGCAAATCGCCGAACTGCGCGCGCTGCTGGCGAGTATTGAAGGTGAAGATGCGCGCCAGCTGGCGACCGACGCCGACTATCTGGTGGATAAATCCATCTGGCTGATCGGCGGTGACGGCTGGGCCTACGACATCGGCTTCGGCGGTTTGGATCACGTCCTCAGCCTGACGGAGAACGTCAACGTGCTGGTGCTCGACACCCAGTGCTACTCCAACACCGGCGGCCAGCAGTCGAAGGCCACGCCGCTCGGCGCGGTGACCAAATTCGGCGAGCACGGCAAGCGCAAGGCGCGCAAGGATCTGGGCGTCAGCATGATGATGTACGGCCATGTCTACGTCGCGCAGATCTCGCTGGGGGCGCAGCTCAACCAGACGGTGAAAGCGATTCAGGAGGCCGAGGCCTATCCGGGGCCGTCGCTGATCATCGCCTACAGCCCATGCGAAGAGCACGGCTACGATCTGGCGCTCAGCCACGATCAGATGAAACAGCTGACCGCCACCGGCTTCTGGCCGCTGTACCGCTTCGATCCGCGCCGCAGCGCCGAGGGCAAGGCCGCGTTGGCGCTGGATTCGCGGCCGCCGAACAGCAACCTGTCGGAAACGTTGCTGAAAGAACAGCGTTTCCGCCGCCTGAACGCGCAGCAGCCGGAGGTGGCCAGCGCGCTGTATCAGGCCGCCGAGAAAGAGCTGAAGGAGAAATACGATTTCCTCAGCCTGCTGGCCGGCAAGGCGGAAAAGTCCGCCGCTGAGTAACCTCCCTCAGGGCGCGAGCGATTCGCGCCCTGATCTTTTACCGTTGACGTAAGGCGTAGCAATAAAACCTGCTGGCATTCCTGCGCGCAATCCGTACCATACAGGCCTCGCGTCGGGCGCGTGGAAGCTGGATGATGAATAATGATCAAAATCGGCCGGTTGAATGGTAAACTCGCGGTCTACAACGCCATGCCCCTAGTGCCCCCCATTGAGAATGAGCACGATTTAAATGTCAGAAAAGCAATCCGTTAGCCAAAAAGAGCAGTACAACCTGAACAAATTGCAAAAGCGCCTGCGCCGCAACGTGGGCGAAGCGATCGCCGATTTCAATATGATTGAAGAAGGCGACCGCATCATGGTCTGTCTGTCCGGCGGCAAAGACAGCTACACCATGCTGGAGATCCTGCGCAATCTGCAGCAGAGCGCGCCGATCAATTTCTCGCTGGTGGCGGTGAATCTCGACCAGAAACAGCCCGGCTTCCCTGAGCATATTCTGCCTGCTTACCTGGAAGGCTTGGAGGTGGAGTACAAGATCGTCGAAGAAAACACCTACAGCATCGTTAAAGACAAGATCCCGGAAGGCAAAACCACCTGTTCACTGTGCTCGCGCCTGCGCCGCGGCATTCTGTATCGCACCGCCACCGAACTGGGCGCCACCAAGATCGCGCTGGGCCACCACCGCGACGATATTCTGCAGACGCTGTTCCTCAACATGTTCTACGGCGGCAAGATGAAAGGCATGCCGCCCAAACTGATGAGCGACGACGGCAAGCACGTGGTCATTCGCCCGCTGGCCTATTGCCGCGAGAAAGACATCGAGCGTTTCTCGATCGCCAAAGCGTTCCCGATCATTCCATGCAATCTGTGCGGCTCTCAGCCTAATTTGCAGCGCCAGGTGATCGGCGACATGCTGCGCGACTGGGACAAACGTTACCCAGGCCGGCTGGAAACCATGTTCAGCGCCATGCAAAACGTGGTGCCTTCGCACCTGAGCGATATCAATCTATTCGATTTCAAAGGCATTCACCACGGCAGCGCGGTGGTGGACGGCGGCGATTTGGCCTTCGATCGCGAAGACATTCCGATGCAGCCGGTCGGCTGGCAGCCGGAAGATTCGGACGACGCGGCGCCTACGCCGGCGCGTTTGGACGTGCTGGAAATCAAATAAGTCCCCTCGCCGCTCGCCACCCTGCGAGCGGCGACCTTTTCCCTCTCTCGACGATCTCGATCCTGTTCACAGTTTGCGCAAAATTTACTGGGCAGTGCCGTTTTTACCCTATACTGTTTATTTATACAGTCATATGGAGATCGCGCAATGAATATCACCCCCTGCCTGTCCCACGTCTCGCTGGGCTCCAACGATTTCGAGGCCGCCGCGGCCTTTTACGATCGCACGCTGGCCGCCTTGGGTTGCCGACGGGTGCTGGAGCATCCCGGCGCGATCGGTTATGGCCGTGACTACCCGGAGTTCTGGCTGCAGGTGCCGATCGACGGCCAGCCCGCTTCACCCGGCAACGGCACGCACGTCGGTTTTTTTGCCACAAGTAAGCAACAGGTGGATGAATTCCATCGCCAGGCGCTGCTGGCCGGCGCCGTCGATGAAGGCGCGCCCGGTTCGCGGCCGCACTACGGTGAGGCTTACTACGGCTGCTTTGTCCGCGATTTGGATGGGCACAAGATTGAAGCCAGCTTCTGGGATGAAAGCGCGGCCTGAGGAAGAGAGAAATCGAATAAAAAAATGCCGGTGATTAAACCGGCATTGTACGAATCAAATGTGCTATGCAGTAATTCAAAAATAAGAAAGTAAGACAATTATGGAGCGCAACGCCCATCGCTTGACGTTGCATTCACCTGCGAGAGAGATCATGCCCCATTTCCCCCGGCTAAATGTTGATTTTGCTCAATGTTAACCGGGTTTTCGTCATTTTCGCCTACAGCCAGCGGCTCCGCTTCAGCCACCAGGCGACGCCAAGCACCAACCCGACCAGCATCAGGCAAAATGCCGCGAAACCGAAGGGGTTGCCGCCGCCCGGTATGCCGCCAAGGTTGACGCCAAACAGCCCGGTCAGGAAGGTGGTCGGCAGAAATACCATCGCCAACAGCGACATGGTGTAAGTGCGGCGGTTCATCGCGTCGGCCATCACCGTGGTAATTTCGTCGGACAAGATGGCGGTGCGCGCGATGCTGCCGTCCAGATCGTCCAACCCGCGCCCCAGGCGATCCGCGATGTCCTGCATGCGGCGGCGATCGTCGTCGCTCATCCACGGCAGGCGGTCGCTGGCCAGCCGTGCGAAAACGTCACGCTGCGGCGCCATGTAACGGCGCAGCACGATAAGCTGTTTACGGATCAACGCCAGCTGGCCACGCTCCGGCACCTGCTGTTCCAGCAAGGCGTCCTCCAGATCGATAATCTTGTCGTGCAGATCCTCAATGAATTCGCTGGTGTGATCGGTCAACGCATCGGAAATCTCCACCAGCCAGTTGCCGCTGTTGGTCGGCCCGGCGCCGCTTTGCAAATCGTTCACCACCTGATCGATGGAATACACCTTGCGGTGCCGCGTGGAGATAATCAGTTTATCGGTGATGTACACGCGAATGGTGACCAACTGGTCCGGCCGTGAGTTGGCGTTAAAGTTGATGCTGCGCAGCGTGATCATGGTGCCTTCGCCCTGGCGGCTGACGCGCGGCCGTGAGCTTTCGCCGGAGAGCGCTTCGCGCACCGAGTCCGGCAGCAGCGGCGTGGTGCTCAGCCATTCGGCGCTGGCCGGGTGCGCGTAATCAAGATGCAGCCAGCAAGGCGCGTCGCAGGTGATCTTGTCATCCCGCTCGATCGGCGTGACGCCGCCCTTGCCATCCAGCTGGTAGGCGTAAACCGCGTCGGCGACCTGCAGCTCGCTCCCCTCAATCACATCCATTCATTTATCCCCTCAGTCTTGCTTATGTTGCTGAGTCTAGCGTTATCGCCTTGGAGATCAAAGACCAAGCTGTAACGCCAGTTTTCATGTTGTCCCATAAGCGTGGTCTATACTTCTGCTGCCAGGAACGCAAGACAGCCCGAGAGGAAACTCGCATGTTACAAATCAGCACCGCAGATATCTTGAAAATCGTCCTACCGACCGTCATTACGCTGTTTATCGCCGTGGTCAAAACGCCTTTTCGCATTCGGCGGGAAAACCACGATAAGCTGTTAAACCTGCTCGAATCCGTCGAGAAGCCCCAAAGCGCCCCCATACGTCTGTTGCGGTTTCGCGACTATATCGGCAACCGCAGCGCCGGCCTTGTTGCGCTGCAGCTGCTGCTGGCATTGCCGGATAGCGTAGCGGCGCTGGAACGCTATCGTTTCACCGGTGGCCGTCAGCAAATCTTGCGCGCCACGCCCGCAGGCTTCGTTTTGCGGCCAAGCGCCAATAACGCGTTCAAGCGTTTCTTGCTTTCCTGTCGCTATTTCTTGCTGTATTTGGTGTTCGTTACGTTGCTGGTGCTGTTCCCTGCGTTGACTCAATGGGGGCTGCAGCAGTTAGGGGTATTGATTACGCCCTATTCACTCCGCTATCTGCCTAATGCGCGCATCACCGACGGCTGGCAGCTGCTGTTCCCCGGTTTATTATTTATTATCATTATGTTCAGCCTGGCATACCTGACCTTCAGGCAGCTGGCACGCGCGGGCAACCTCAGTTCGGAACGCGCCTTTTATCGCTACTATCAACGAGCGCGTGAGGAACAACGATGCCGGGAAGTCCTGAGACAATTGCGCGCTGCGCTGCGCCGAACCTGACGAGAATGCGCCGCCTGCGCTGCATCGCAATGGCCGCCCTGCTGCTGTTCGGCCAATCGGCTCGTGCAGAGCCGGTGTTAGAACGCCTCGCCACACCCTATCACGCGCCGACGGCGGCGGGTTCACTGCCTTATTTTCTCGCGCACGCTCACTCCCCCCAGCCGCGCACCGCGCTGGTGGTGATGCACGGCCACCCGCGCGATGTCGCCAAGACATTGCAAGCGGCGATCGACGCCGCGCAGGGAGCGGGAGACAACAGCTTGCTGGTCGCCCCGCTGTTCCAGGTGCCGGAGACGCTCGCCGCCCGCTGCCGTTCCGCCGGGCTACCGGCGCCGCAAGAGGGGGACGCCCTGTGGCGCTGCGGCTCCTGGATCGAAGGCAGTTTGGATAATGGCGGGAAAACCGGCTCGTTCAACGCCATGGATAACCTGCTGGCCGATCTGAAACGGCGCTGGCCGTCGTTGCAGTCGATCACCGTCGCCGGTTTCTCCGCCGGCGCCCAATTCGTGCAGCATTATGTCGGCTTCGCCAACCCGCCGGACGGAGTGCGTCTGCGCTATGTCGTCGCCGATCCGGGCAGCTGGCTCTATTTTGACAACCTGCGTCCCCAGCCCCTTCACCCGGAGCGCTGTGGCAGTGAAAAAACCTGTCGCTTCCGCTGGCAAACGCTGGACGCCGGCCAGTGCCCGCAGGCTAACCAGTGGAAATATGGTCCGGAAGCGCTTCCCGCTCACCTGCAGCGCACCGCCGACGCAGCACGCCGGCGCTATGCGGCGGCGGATATCACCTACCTGGCCGCAGACGGTGATACCGGCACCGCGCCAGGGGCCTACTATCGGATACTCGACAAATCCTGCGCCGCCCAGCTGCAGGGCCCCTACCGGTTGCAGCGCGCCCTGGCCTATGCCGACTATGACCGGCGCTATCTGGCGCCGGAGAAGCCGCATCGGTTAACCCTCGTTCCCGGCTGCGGACACAACGTCGCCTGCGTCTTTCCCGCGCCGGCGGCCAGGCAAGCGCTGTTCTCCATTAATGCAGACTAATAATAACGGCATTGAAATAAACCATTGCCGATAAATCAGACAATATCGCCGATAAAGCGCTGGTAATGCCGTTATTATTATGACTTAACATATTGCTATCAATTTTAATTCAAAATGATAATAATAAATCAACACAAAGCTGTTTCAGCGCAAATTTTAGGGGCATATACTTTTCTCACTACGAGGAGGTAGTTATGTTACGCGACCATTTAAAAATAAACGCCAGCGATACGCTGGAAAAAATCAGCAATATCCATTTGCAAAACCAGGGCCAGGAAGAGATCAGTGAGTTTGTGGTGAAAAACGCCGCCGGCCTGCAGATTGGCAAGGTCTCCGTCCACGATCGTTTCAGTACCCGTCGTTCTTATCCCACCAGCTACCGCATTACTCAGACCGATATGAGTGGCCGCGTAGTGGTGGACGCCATGCGGGACTGTCTGTAAGCGTAACCGCTCTCTGAAATAGACAATATTAATGTGATGATGGCAACCCTGTTTATTATTAAACGGGGTTTATCGCGTGGAAAAATTAATTAGCCTCGTGGTTTCGCCGTCGAGAAAATAACGCCCCCGCATTGCGCGGGGGCGATAAATAAGCCCACTCAGTGTTTGATGATATACATCGTTTGGCTATAGGCCACGTCTTCCGGATTGGTGATCGGGTAGCCTTTTACCCACGGTTTGATCAGGCGGCCGTTGGTGTATTGGTATATCGGCGCGATTGGCGCCTGATCGGCAATGATCTGTTCCATCTTGTTGTAATCGGCAGTCACCGCCGCCGGGTTGGTTTCCCGCCCCGCCTGCGCCAGCAGCTTGTCGTAGTCTGCGTTCTTGAACTTGGCGATATTGCCGCTGTGGGTGGAGGTCAGCAGCGACAGGAAGGTCGACGCCTCGTTATAGTCACCCACCCAGGAGGCGCGGATCACATCGAAATTGCCGGTATTGCGGCTGTCGATGTAAGTTTTCCACTCTTGGTTTTGCAACTTGACGTCAATCCCCAGCTTTTTCTTCCACATCGAGGCCACGGCGATGGCGATTTTCTGGTGGCTCTCGGAAGTGTTATACAGCAGCGTCAGCTTCAGCGGGTTGTTCGGGCCGTAACCGGCCGCCTGCAGCAATGCCTTGGCCTGCGCATCCAGCTCCGCCTGCGGCTGCTGTTGCAGCAAACTCGCCTCGGGTTTGAACCCGGCGGTGACGTCCGGCGTGAAGTGATAAGCCGGTTTTTCACCGGTGCCCAACACTTTCTCCGCGATAATCTTGCGATCGATGGCGTAGGACAAGGCCTGACGCACCCGCACGTCGTTGGTCGGCGCACGCTGGGTGTTGAACGCGTAATAATAGGTGCCGAGCTGATCCGGGGTGTACACCTGCCCCGGGATGTCTTTCAGCAGCTTCTGATACATGTTTTTCGGGAAGGATTCGGTGATGTCGATGTCACCCGCCAGGTAACGCTTGGTGGCGTTGGATTCCTGGTTGATCGGCACGAAGGTCACTTTGGTCAGCACGGTGCGCGCATGATCCCAGTAATGGTCATTAGGCGTCAGCACCAGCTTCTCGTTCACCACCCGCTCCTGCAGTTTGAACGCGCCGTTGCCCACCAGATTGCCGACCTTGGTCCAGTCATTGCCGTATTTTTCCACCACCGCCTTGTTCACCGGGAACAGGCTGAAGTTGGCCGTCAGGCTGACGAAGTACGGCACCGGCTTGTCCAACTGCACCTTGAGCGTGTAGTCATCCGGCGCCGATACGCCCAAGCGATCGGCCGGCAGTTTGCCGTTGATGATCTGCTCGGCGTTCTGGATCCCCGCCAGCTGCGCGAACCAGGCGAACGGCGACAGATTTTTCGGTTCTACCAGCCGCTGCCAGCTGTAAACGAAGTCTTTTGCCGTGACAGGGTCACCGTTTGACCAACGCGCGTCTTTACGCAGATGGAAAATATAAGTCTGATTGTCGCTGGTCTGCCAGCGGGTGGCGACGCCGGGGATCACTTTGCCGTTGGCGTCCTGATTGACCAGCCCTTCGAACAGATCGCGCGCCAGCTGAGCCTCCGGCAAGCCAACCGCTTTGATCGGATCGAGCGAGGCCGGTTCGTCTTTAATGTGGCGCACGATTTCCTGTTTGTCCGCCAGCGCGGTGCCCGGGGGAACCTGCGCCGCCATGGCGCTGCTCATACAGGCGCCGATCGCCGCCGCGCAGAGCGCCAAACGAAAACCCCGTTGCATTTTTTTTCCCGTCATTATGATTTGTCCCCCGTTAACCATCTGAATTTTTTATCATATAGCACAAGATCCATCCGGCCTAGAGCCCGCGGGCGAGAAGTTGCAAAAAGTGCGATTCAGGCGATAAAAAACCCGTGCGGCGCAGGGCGGCACGGGTGGGATTACGGCAGCGACCGTCAGTCGTACAGGTGGATGCTGTTGATGCGGTAGCTGAACTCTTCACCCTCTTCTTCATCGAACACGGTGAAAAAGCCTTTCTCAGCCAGCGGACGGGCCGAGATATCGGTTTTTTGCAGCTGACGCGCATCCGCGTCGTCGTAGCCGTAGTCGAGATAGAAGGCATCTTTCTGGTAATCGATATGCAGGGTGAACGGATAGTTCGATTCGTCCCCGCGCCCGTCGTCATTTTTCACCACGCCGAACCATTCCCCCTGACGGATCTGGTTTTCAGCGTCTACGCCGCACAGCAGCGTGATGGTGTCATTTTCATTTTCGCTATAGCTGGCGATGATTCTGGCTACTGGCATGTTAAATCCTCTTGCGGGTGATTGGCTTAGCTCTGCCGTTAGTATAACAACAGCCTCAGGCCAGGTGCGGTTTAATTGGCGTTTTCGCCGCTACCGCATCACAGATCGCGCAAACGCCGCACAATTGCGATGGGAAAGATGTCTCAAAGCGTAATACACTGAATAAAATGACAATGACTCTCGGCCTTTAACTCAGGGACAACACCATGACCGAACATCGACCGCGCAGTGAACGTGGCCAGTTGGCCGTCGCAGGAGAGAACTACGGCAGCTCGCTGCTGGGCGCGCCGCTGCTCTATTTCCCGGCGGCGGTCAGCGGCCCGGAAACCGGGCTGATCATCGCCGGCACCCACGGCGATGAGAGCGCCGCCATCGTAACCCTGTCCTGCGCGCTGCGCAGCATCGCCCCCGAACAGTTGCGCCACCACGTGGTGCTGGCGGTCAACCCCGACGGCTGTCAGCTGGGGCTGCGCGCCAATGCCAACGGCGTCGATCTGAACCGCAACTTCCCGGCCGCCAACTGGCGCTCCGGGGACACCGTCTATCGCTGGAACAGCGCGGCGCCGGTGCGCGACGTCAGGCTCTCCACCGGCGGGCGTCCCGGCTCCGAACCGGAAACCCAGGCGCTGTGTCATCTGATCCATCGCCTGAAGCCGCATTGGGTGGTGTCGTTCCATGAGCCGCTGGCCTGCATCGAAGATCCCGCCAGCTCGCGGCTCGGCGTTTGGCTGTCGCACAAGTTCGAGCTGCCGCTGGTGACCAGCGTCGGCTATGAAACGCCCGGTTCGTTCGGCAGTTGGTGCGCGGATCTGTCGCTGCCGTGCATCACCGCCGAATTCCCGCCGATCTCCGCCGATGCCGCCAGCGAGCGCTACATCGACGCCATGACCGAACTGCTGACCTACCCGAATTAATCCCTACGGGGCGAGGTCGACGATCGCCCCGCATTCGAACGCCAGACCCGGTTCGACGTCCCGCGCCAGCCAGGTCGGGCCGTCCAGATCGACGAAGCGCGCCGCCGGCGCCAGCGGCAAGGCGGCGGATATCGCCCGCGACGTGCACAACATGCAGCCGAGCATGATGGCGAATCCCTGTTCGCGCGCGGCCTGCGCCAGCGCCAGCGCCTCGGTCAAGCCGCCGGTTTTGTCCAGTTTGATGTTGACCATCTGATAGCGTTGCGCCAGCCGCGGCAGATCGGCGCGGGTGTGGCAGCTCTCATCGGCGCAGATCGGCAGCGGATGAATAAAGTGTTCCAATGCGGCGTCGTCACCGGCCGGCAGCGGCTGCTCCAGCATCGCTACGCCGAGATCGGCCAACAGCTGGCAGCGCGCCGCCAGCCCTTCCGCCTGCCAGGATTCATTGGCGTCGACAATCAGCGTCGCCTGCGGCACCGCGGCGCGGATCGCCACCAGCCGCTCGCTGATATAGTGATCGTCGAGTTTGATCTTCAGCAGCGTGGCGCCCTGCCGCTCCAGCTCACGCGCGGCGAAGGCCATCGCTTCCGGCGTACCGATGCTGACGGTCTGCGCCATGCGGATCTGCGCCGGCGCCGTCACGCCGCTGCGCTGCCACAGGCTCTGCCCGTGCAGACGACACTCCAGATCCCACAGCGCCGAGTCCAGCGCGTTGCGGGCCGCGCCCGCCGGCATCTGCATCAGTAGCTGCTCGCGTGTGATGCCCTGCGCGATCGCCGGCGCCATCTCAGCCAGCTGCGTCATCACCGATTCTTCGCTCTCGCCATAGCGCGGATACGGCGTGCATTCGCCAACGCCGCGCACGCCCTGCTGTTCGATTTCGACCACCACCACCCTGGCTTCGGTGCGGCTGCCGCGCGCGATCACGAAGGCGGTGTGCAGCGGCCAGGCTTCCGGGTAAAAACGCATGTCTCTCATAACGGCTCCTGAGCGAAAACTGCGCATCCAGGCAGGCTGATGCGCCGGTGATGTTTTATAGAACAGCCTAATATATACAACTATTTAGCAAACTTTGATATCCAATCCGCCCCGCTTGTCATAAACTGGCGTCAGGGTGTGAACCTGATGTTAACAGCCGTCGCCGGCGCGCCGTTTCATCAGGTTCATACCCTTTGTATAAACACCTGTAAAAGGAATCTAGCAATGACTCAGACAGTACATTTTCAAGGCAATCCGGTCAGCGTAGCGGGCAAACTGCCACAGCAGGGCGAACAGGCCAAGGCCTTCTCGCTGGTTGCCAAAGACCTGTCAGACGTAGCGCTGAGCAGCTTCGCGGGTAAACGCAAAGTCCTGAACATCTTCCCAAGCATCGATACCGGCGTCTGCGCGACGTCGGTGCGTAAATTCAACCAGCTGGCCAGCGGCCTGGATAACACCGTGGTGCTGTGCATCTCCGCCGATCTGCCGTTCGCCCAGTCTCGTTTCTGCGGCGCGGAAGGCCTGAGCAACGTGGTCACGCTGTCCACCCTGCGCGGCGCCGAGTTCAAACAGGCGTACGGCGTTGAAATCGCCGAAGGTCCATTGGCGGGCCTGACCGCGCGTGCGGTCGTGGTGTTGGATGGCCAGGACAACGTGCTGTACAGCGAGCTGGTGAACGAAATCACCACCGAGCCGGATTACGACGCGGCGCTGGCAGCGCTGAAATAATAAAGCCGGCGAACGCCGGCTTTGGATACACTGGAAGGCGCCGCAAGGCGCCTTTTTTATTCTTCGCCCTCAGCGCCGCCTTTGCGGCTGCTCAGGCCATACTCGCGCAGCTTGTTGGCGATGGCGGTATGGGAAACGCCCAACCGCTTCGCCAGCTTGCGGGTGCTGGGATAGGTGCGATACAGGCGCGTCAGCACCGAGCGTTCGAAACGCTTGCTGATGTCGTCCAGTGAACCGTCCAGCACCTCGTCGCCCAGCGACATCTCCACCTCGAACTCCGGCAACACGATATCCTGCGGCCGCAGTTCGTAGCCTTCGGTTTGCGTCAGCGCGCGGTAGATGGCGTTTTTCAGCTGGCGCACGTTGCCCGGCCAGCCGTATTTGCTGAGGAAGCTGCCCAGATCGTTCGCCAGCTTGGGCCGCGCCACGCCCTGCTCATCGGCGAAGCGCGCCACGAACAGCTCGGTCAGCGGCATGATGTCCTGCGGACGTTCGCGCAGCGGCGGAATGGTGATGGTCAGCACGTTGAGGCGATAATAGAGGTCTTCGCGGAATTCGCCGCGCTGCACCAGCTCGGTCAGGTTCTTCTGGGTGGCGCAGATCACGCGCACGTCGACGTGCACCTCATGCTCTTCGCCGACCCGGCGGAACGTGCCGTCATTGAGAAAACGCAACAGTTTGGTCTGCATGCGCGGCGACATTTCGCCAATCTCATCCAGCAGCACCGAACCGCCGTTGGCCTGCTCGAAGAAGCCCTTTTTGCCTTCCAGCGCGTTGGGATAAGCGCCCGGCGCATGGCCGAACAGCTCGCTCTCCACCACGTCATCCGGCAACGCGGCGCAGTTCAGCGCCAGGAACGGCTGTTTGCCGCGCGGGCTGCGCAGGTGGCAGGCGCGAGCCAGAATATCCTTGCCGGTGCCGGTATCGCCCACGATCAGCAGCGGCGCATCGAGCATCGCCAGTTTGCGCGCCTGCTCCAGCACGTGACGCATCTTGGCGCTCACCGCGACGATGTGATCGAATTCGGTATCGTCGTTCACCGACAGATTTTGCAGTTGGCGGCCCATGCGCGCGGTGGACTTCAACATCACCACCGCGCCGACCGCAGCCGGCTGTTGCTGTTCGTCCTCCAGATAGATAGGCGTAATGTCCATCAGGAAGTCCTGGCTGCGGATCACCACCCGTTCTGAGTGCGGCGCCGTATGCTCACTCTCCAGCCAGCGGCTGAAGTTATAGCCGCCGATCAGCGCCCCGGCGGTCTGGTTGCGGATCTTGTCTTCGTTCAGGCTGAACAACGCCAGCGCCGCCGGATTGGCCAGCTCGACCTTGCCCTTCATGTCGATAGAGAACACCGGCTCCGGCATCGACTCCAGCAGCGCACGCAGCGCGCGATGCTCGCGTTCGGAAGGCATAAAGCTGACGGTGCGCACGTCGGTCACGCCGGCGATGCGGCGGATCTCCGCCATCAGCGCGCGGAAAGTATCGAAGTCCAGCTGGGAGAAATTGAGGTAAATGCGGCCAATGGGATCGATCTCGATGCCACGTAAGTCAATGCTGCGCGATACCAAAAGATCGAGTAATTCTCGAGTGAGACCGAGGCGGTCTTCGCAAAATACTTCCAAACGCATCAGTGTTGGCCTTATCTCTGCAGGTGCGGGGATCGTTAGCGATGATGATACTCCCTCGCACCGGGCGGTAGAAGCGATCTGTCAGCAAAAGTTGACAGAACTCTGATTTATTGCCGTGGTTGCTGATTTTAAACGCAAGCGAATAACAGCATCGGCGTCATTTTAGCCCACAAACAGAGAGTTATCACAAACAGATTTAATTTTGCAGGTATTTATCACGCAAGCACAGGGGGATCGACTATCGTCAAGTCTCGATTACGTCCGGCGTTGGCGCCGGTGAAATAACGGCGCTGCCAGGAGCGCCGTCGCGGGGTTATTTGGCCTTGCCGTCGCTCTTTTTCAGCGTGTCTTTCAATTGGCCGATCAGCTGGCTGCGGAAATCGCCAAGCTTCGGTTTTTCCCCTTCCAGCCACGGCAGCGGGCGACACAGTTCCATCGCCTTGATGCCCAGCCGCGCGGTCAACAACCCGGCGCCGATGCCCTGCGCCGCGCGCGCCGACAGCCGCGCCGCCAGATCCTGCGACATCCAGTCCATGCCCACTTCGCGCACCAGTTCGGAGGCGCCGGCGAAGGCGATGTTGAGCAGCACCAGCCGGAACAAACGAATGCGGCTGAAGTAGCCCAGTTCGATGCCGTACAGCGCGGCGATGCGGTTAATCAAACGGATGTTGCGCCAGGCGATAAACGCCATATCCACCAGCGCCAACGGGCTGACGGCAATCATCAGCGTCGATTCGGCGGCGGAGCGGCTGATTTCGCGCCGCGCTTGGTTGTCGAGCACCGGCTGCACCAGTTTGGCGTACAGCTCCACCACTTCACGGTCATTTTGGGTTTCATGCAGCGAGGCCTGCCAACGCTGCAACGCCGGATGCCCCTGATCCAGCCCGGCCTGGCGCGCCAGTTTCTCGCAGAATTCGCGCCCTTGCCCCAGTCCGTGGCTGTGCAACAGCTCGCGCGCCACGTCGCGCTCTTCCGCACGCTGGCGCAGCCGATACAAACGCCGCCATTCGGTGACCACCGAACCGACGCCGGCGAACACGATCAGGCCGCCGGCCACGCCGCCACCCATGGCGATCCAGTCCTGCTGCACCCAGGCGGTATGCACCCACTGCACGCCCTGCGCCACCACGCTGACGCCGAACAGCGCCAGCCCGGCGGTGACCATTTTGCGCCACAGGCTGCGTTTCGGCTTCAGCGCAGCGTTAATGATGCCCTCGGCGCGCCCTTCTTCCTCCTCCTGCTGCAGCTCCGGCGCCGCCGGAAAGAAGCTCTCCGCCTGCTCGGCGTCGAAAGCGACGCCGGCGCGTAACGCCGGTTCCTGCGGCGGCTGCAACGGCTCGTCAAAATCGATACGCGGTTTGATCGGCTCGCTCATCGCAATTTGTCTCCCAGTAAAAATTCCATCACCGCATCCAGACGGATATGCGGCAACGGGCTGTCCACGCTCATGGCGCGCGGGCGAAACTCATCGAAGTGAAATCCCTGGCTCTGCCAGAACGCCGGCCCCGGCAAACGGGCCGGCACTTCGCCGGGGAACACCGTCAGCGG
The DNA here is from genome assembly GCF_903970925.1 of Serratia sp. ME47. Classification (NCBI taxonomy): domain Bacteria; kingdom Pseudomonadati; phylum Pseudomonadota; class Gammaproteobacteria; order Enterobacterales; family Yersiniaceae; genus Serratia; species Serratia sp. ME47. Next base: position 48,116 of record NZ_CAJCKE010000018.1, read on the forward strand.
CGCGCCGTCGCTGAGGCGATTGCCCTTCAGCGCCGGAATACGCTGCCCCTGATGATCGACAATGCCGCTCTCGGTCGCCTGCACCGAGGCCAGGCCGACGCAATCCATGCTGATGCCTTCGAACGCCGCGTTCTGCCACGCCTCTTGCACCAGCTGCTGCAGCAACGACACCAGATTGGCGTGCTGATCGGCGGTGATGTGGTCCGCCTTGGTGGCGGCGAACATCAGTTTGTCGATGGTCGGCGAGAACAAGCGGCGAAACAGCGTGCGTTTGCCGTAATGGAAACTCTGCATCAGTTGGGTCAGCGCCAGGCGCATGTCGTTGAACGCTTGCGGGCCACTGTTGAGCGGCTGCAGGCAGTCAACCAGCACGATTTGCCGATCGAAACGGACGAAATGCTCTTTATAGAAGTTTTTGACGATCGACTGGCAGTAATAATTGAACCGAGCGCGCAGCATGCCGATATTGGTGTGTTTGTCGGCCTGCGCCAGTTTCGATTCGCCCACCGCGGCAACATCGGGCCACGGGAAAAACTGCAGCGCCGGTGCGCCGGCCATGTCGCCCGGCAGCACAAAACGGCCCGGCTGAATGAAGTGCAGACCTTCGCTTTTGCAGCGCAACAGATAATCGGTGTAGGCCTGGGCGATCGCCGCCAGGCGATTTTCGTCGGCCGGGGCCAGCGGATCGCAGGTTTTACACAGGTCAAGCCAGGGCTTGGCCCATTCGGCGCGTTCCCCCTGCAGCAGCCCGGTCATCTGCCGCGACCAGGCCAGGTAATCCTGCTCGAGCATCGGCAGATCCAGCAACCATTCGCCCGGATAATCGACGATCTCCAGGTACAGCGTGGAGGTGTCTTTGAAATGGCGCAGCAACGAGTCGTTGGAGCGGTAACGCAGCGCCAGTCGGATTTCGCTGACGCCGCGCGTCGGCGTCGGCCAGGCCGGCGGCGCGCCGTACAGCTGCGCCAGCCCTTCGTCGTAGGTGAAACGCTGGATGCCGAGATCGCGCTGCGGGATGCGCTTGACGCCCAGCAGGCGTTCTTCGCGCACCGGTGAAAACAGCGGCATGCGCGCGCCGCTGTGCACATGCAGCAGTTGATTGACGAAGGCGGTGATAAAGGCGGTTTTGCCGCTGCGGCTCAGGCCGGTCACCGCCAGGCGCAGATGGCGATCCATTCCGCGGTTGACCAGCGAGGTTAACTCATTTTGCAGTCGTTTCATTGCTCTCCTTGACGTAACGCCCGAATGCCTTGTTCAGGCCTTTACGGAACAGCGGTTCCAGCACCAGCGCCAGCACGAAGCGCACCGGTTTGCGGCCGACGGTCTTCAACAGCCAGCCGGCGGCGCCCGCCGGGCCATAGTTCAATAACGCTATGATGATGACTTTAGCCAATGTCTTCAACATTGCCGCCGCTCCTGATTTAAATCCACCCGTTCTGGTGGCGTTCGCGACATCAATTTTATTCATGACAATGCCCTCCGGCACAAGACGATTAAGATGACCTTCAACGGGATGACGGCGGCGAGATACCCGGCCTGCACAGGCCGGATATCGCAAGAAGAGTTACAGCTTGCGGAAGCGGCTCTGAACGCCGAAGGTGTCGGACGTCACATAACGCTCGACCTGACGCAGCTGCTGTTCGCCGCTGCCCAGCTCATATTCCAGCTGATCGAGCAACTGGCGCGGCGTCTTCTGATGCTCGCCTTCGAAACGGCTGGCCGGCGCTTCGTCCAACACGAACACCAGCGCGATATAGGCCACCAGCGTGAAGAAAAACAGCCCAAAGAACAGCGACAGCACCACCATCACGCGGATCAGGCGCACCGGTACGTCGAAATAGTGGGCCAGACCGGCGCAGACGCCTTTTACCATGCCTTCTTCGGGTACGCGATAAAGCTTTTTACTGCCCAGCGTCATGCTCATCAGGACTGTCTCCAGTTCGGGTGTTCCGCATCGAGGATCTCTTCCAGCGCCTGAATGCGTTCACGCATGCGTTTGGCGTCTTCCGCCAGCTGCGCCAGGCGCTGCATTTCTTGCTGACTCAGCTGGATGCCGGTCTGTTGCCGATTGCTGTAATGCAGCCAAAGCCAAATCGGCGCGACAAACAGCACGAAAATTGTCAGCGGAATGGCAAGTAATAAAGCACTCATTGTTATTCCTTCTTATCGGATCCTGGATAGGCGGCCACCTCCGGCGTGTGGCCGCGGTTCGCCTTACTCGGAGCGGTTCATCTTGGCTTTCAGCGCCGCCAGCTGCTCACTGATGGCGTCGTCGGCTTTCAGCTCGGCAAACTCCTGGTCCAGTGACTTCTTTTTACCGATGCTGATGCTTTCCGCTTCGGCTTCCATATGGTCGATGCGACGTTCGAACTGTTCGAAACGCGCCATCGCCTCATCCAGCTTGCCGCTGTCGAGCTGACGGCGCACCTCGCGCGAGGAAGATGCGGCCTGATGGCGCAGCGCCAGCGCCTGCTGCCGCGCGCGGGTTTCGGTCAGCTTGTTTTCCAGCTCACCGATTTCGCTCTTCATGCGCGCCAGCGTTTCTTCTACGGTCGCCACTTCCTGCGTCAGCGTGGCGATCAGGTCGGCAACCTTTTGTTTTTCGATCAGCGCCGCGCGGGCCAAGTCTTCTTTATCTTTGCGCAGCGCCAGCTCGGCTTTTTCCTGCCAGTCGCTTACCTGGCTTTCACCCTGCTCGATGCGACGCAGCAACTGCTTTTTCTCCGCCAGCGCGCGCGCCGACGTAGAACGGACTTCAACCAGCGTGTCTTCCATCTCTTGGATCATCAACCGCACCAGCTTCTGCGGATCTTCCGCCTTGTCCAGCAGGGTGTTGATGTTGGCGTTCACGATGTCGGCAAAACGAGAAAAAATACCCATAATTCACTTCCTCTTGGTTCTGATGGCGTCTGAAGCGCCGCGTTAAGTCGTACAGCTTGCCCAAAGAGATAATCAAAACCCGTGCCAACTTTTATATTATTGAAAAACAACAACTCTTTATTTTTGACTCTCTGCGCGCTTGCTGTAGAGTGATTATTTTCACCAAACATTGGCGAATTTCATCATGAACGAACAGCCAGAGAATTTGTTGGGCGAAGCAAACGCCTTTGTCGAAGTATTGGAGCAAGTCTCCCAGGTGGCAAAGCTGAACAAACCGGTGCTGGTGATCGGCGAGCGCGGCACCGGTAAAGAGCTGATCGCCCATCGTCTGCACTACCTCTCCAACCGTTGGCAAGGGCCGTTCATCTCGCTCAACTGTGCGGCGCTGAATGAAAACCTGCTGGATTCCGAGCTGTTCGGCCACGAGGCCGGCGCCTTTACCGGTGCGCAGAAACGTCATCTGGGCCGCTTCGAGCGCGCCGACGGCGGCACGCTGTTCCTCGATGAGCTGGCGACCGCGCCAATGCTGGTGCAGGAGAAATTGCTGCGGGTGATCGAATACGGCCAACTGGAACGCGTGGGCGGCAGCCAGCCGCTGCGGGTAGATGTGCGCCTGGTGTGCGCCACCAACGACGATCTGCCGGCGCTGGCGGCGGCGGGCAAGTTCCGCGCCGATCTGCTGGATCGGCTGGCGTTCGACGTGGTGCAGCTGCCGCCGCTGCGGCAACGCCGGCCCGACATCATGCTGCTGGCCGAGCACTTCGCCATTCAAATGTGCCGTGAGCTGGCGCTGCCGCTGTTTCCCGGCTTTACCGAACGCGCCAGACAGACGTTGCTCAACTACGGCTGGCCGGGCAACGTGCGCGAACTGAAAAACGTGGTGGAACGTTCGGTCTATCGTCACGGCGACAGCGACAACCCGCTGGATGAGATCGTCATCAACCCGTTTGCGCCACGCGAGGCCACGCCGCTTACGCCTGCCCCTGAAGGCGCCGGCGCGTTGCCGGCGCTGCCGCTCGAGCTGAAAAACTGGCAGTTGGAGCAAGAGAAGGCGCTGATCGAAGCAGCGCTGCAGCAAGGCCGGTTCAACCAGCGCAAGGCGGCGCAGCTGCTGGGGCTCACTTACCACCAGTTGCGCGGCATGCTGAAAAAGCATGCGTTGCTGCAAAACGGCGAGCAAGACGAGGAATAACAGGCAAAAAAAAGCCAGCACCCGAGCTGGCTTAAAAAACACTGGAAGCAATGTGAGCAATGTCGTGCCTTCCACATCAGAGCCGCAAACTGTGGCCTTCCGTGAACTGCCAGGCGATGATAATAGTTATCAGTATCGTCTGTAAAGCACTTTGTTGAGAATTTTTCTCATTACCACACGAAGATTGCGCAATTACCACTCAGGGAACGGGTCTGCCATCTCCAGCCAATAGTCCACGCCGGCGGCCATTTCGTCGTCGCTCAGCAGGCAGTCGTCCAGCAGACGCACGATCGCCGCCTGTTGCAAGTGCTGGCCGATAAACACCAGCTCCTGGCGCATGTCGCCGAACGGCTCCACCCATTTCTCCTGTATATGCGCCCGCGTTTGCGGATCTTGCGGCCAATTGTCTTGCGGGATCGCGCGCCAAAAGGTGCCCGCCAGGCCGTAATGGGCGATGCCGCCGGCCTGGCTCCACTGCCCGGCCTGCCGCGGCCGTGTCGCCAGCCAGAAGAAGCCTTTCGAACGCAGCAGCTTACCGCCGCCCCAGTCGCCGTTGATCACGCGGTAGAACTTGTCCGGCGCAAACGGCCGCCGCGCCTGATAGACAAAGCTGCTGATGCCGTAGCTTTCCGTTTCCGGCACGTGTTCGCCGCGCAGCTCTTTCAGCCAGCCGGGCGCCTGCTGCGCCTTTTCAAAGCTGAAGCTGCCGGTATTCAGCACCGCCTCCAGCGGCAGTTTGCCCGGCGCGATCGGCACAATGCGGGCGTCGGGATTCAGGCTGGCCAGCAGCGCCATCACTTCGCCCTGCTGCGTTGGCGTCAACAGATCGGTCTTGCTGACCAGGATCACGTCGCAAAATTCAATTTGCTCAATCAACAGGTCCGCCACGCTGCGCAGATCGTCCTCGCCCAGGCTTTGGCCAGCTTCCTGCAGGCTTTGCGCCTGCTGGTATTGCCGGATGAAATTCACCCCGTCGACCACCGTCACCAGGGTATCCAGCCGGGCGAACTGCGACAGGCTTTCCCCTTGTTCATCCTCAAAGGTAAAGGTTTCCGCCACCGGCAGCGGTTCGGAGATGCCGCTCGATTCGATCAACAGATAATCGAAGCGCCCGTCCTGCGCCAGCTCGCGCACCGACACCAGCAGGTCTTCGCGCAGCGTGCAGCAGATGCAGCCGTTGCTCATCTCCACCAGCTTCTCCTGCTGGCGATCGAGGCGCACTTCATTCTCCACCAGCGCAGCGTCGATATTCACCTCGCTCATGTCGTTGACGATCACCGCCACGTGCATGCCCTGCCGGTTGTTCAGGATGTGGTTCAGCACCGTGGTCTTGCCGGCGCCGAGAAAGCCGGAAAGCACGGTCACGGGAAGTTGTTTCATGGGGACCTCATTAAAATTCATTGCGTAATGCCTGGTAACCGCGCACCAGTTCGACGTTGGTGGCGGCCACTTCTTCCGAAAACTGCAGCGCGCCGCGATCGACCTGGCGATAGCGCGACAGGTCGCTGTCCGGCCCCACGCGCTCGGTCGAGGGGATATAGCGGTTTTCCGGCAGCGTTACGCCGTCCACGACCGCGTTGTAGCGCACCACGCAGCCGGACTGAACGTGGCAGTTGAACAGCACGCTGTTGAAGCCGATAAACACCCGATCGTCGATGCGGCACGGGCCGTGCACGATGGCGCGGTGGGCGATCGAGCTGTAACGGCCAATAGTCACCGCCGCCCCGCTCTTGGAATGGATCACCACGCCGTCCTGAATATTGGAGTGCGAGCCGATGACGATCGGCTCCATGTCGCCGACGGCGTTCAACTCATCGGCGCGAATTACCGCATAAGGGCCGACGTAAACGAAGTCTTCGACGATCACCCGGCCGCAAATAATGGCGGTGGGATCGATGTAGGCCAGCGGCGAGACCTGCGGCAGATGGCCGCTGGGGTTTTTACGCAGCATGGTGTTCTCCCCGCCAGCTCAGCTCCGCCACCGCATTGTGGGCATGCAGGCTCTCCTGATGTTCGACGCGCAGCGAAAAAGCGCGGTAGTCGCACTGGCTGCGCAGCATGCGATACAGACGGCGCGCCGCGTCCTCGCAAAACATCAGATTCTGACCGTTGGCCAATGCGAAGGCCTGTTCGTCGCAGCGTTTCACCAGCGTTTGCACCGGCGTGCCCAGCGCGTGTTCGATGCGATCAATCAGTTTCACCGGCTCAAACGCCCGTTCATTCTCGGGCGTCACGGTGATCCAGGCCCAGCTGCGCTGGCTGTGGGGGGTGGCCGGCATCCCTTGCTCCAGTAGCCACTCGCTCACCTGCCGTTGGCTGACCCGCTCCACCGCCTGTTCAAAATCAAACTGGAACTGTTGCTGCGCCAGCTGACGGCTGAGCGCCGCCGAACTCGGGCAGGTGGAGGAATAAGGCACGCCGACGGTCAGTGCCAGCGTCAGCGTATCCGTCAGAGTGGCCTCAATGCGCAGCGGATAGGCTTTCCAGCCGCGCTGCGGCGACAGCAGCGCCGGGCGTGACAGCAACAGCTCGCCACTGATCGACAAGCTGGCGCGATCGCTGTGTTCCGGCTGCGAAGCCAAAAAGGCCTGCAGCGTAAGGCCGATGCGCTGCGGCGTCAGCTCGCCCTGCGTCAACTCGTCCAGCGCCAGATACAGCCGCGACATGTGAATGCCGCGCTCGCCCGCCGCTTCGGCGCGCAGGTTGATACCGGCGTCGACCTTCGCCATCAATGGCTTGCCGGCCAGCTCCAGCGGCAGCGCGATCCCTTGCATCCCGACCCAATCGAGCCCGACATCACTCATTTCGCCGCGCCATGCCTGAGCATCCGGCAGCGAACGGCGTGGTGGAAGTGCAACTTCGTTCATACATCCCCTTGCGTTATTGTGACTTTGCCGGGGAACGGTAACATGATTTTGTTATATTATAACATAACATAAAAAACTTTTTTCTTGCCGCTGAACGGGCTGATTAATCAAGTCGCAGAAAACTCAGCGATTTTGCTCAATGGATTGGGCTGCTGGTCAGAGTGCGATACACTAACGCTATTGCTGATTAACCCATGAGCCTCTATGCGTGGTTTACCCTTTTGGATACTGTCGTTGTGCCTGACGGGCTCTGCCCTGGCCGCGACAACACCGCCCGCGCCCAGCGCGGCGCCGCTGCCGGACATTCGCCAGAGCGGCTTTGTTTATTGCGTCAGCGGCATACTGAATACCTTCAACCCGCAAATGGCCAGCAGCGGCCTGACGGTGGATACCCTGGCCGCCCAGCTGTACGATCGCCTGCTGGACGTCGACCCCTACACCTATCGCCTGATCCCCGAGCTGGCGCAGAGCTGGGAGGTGCTGGACAACGGCGCCACCTACCGCTTCCATCTGCGCAAGGACGTGCCGTTTCAGACCACCGCCTGGTTCACGCCCACCCGCAAGATGAACGCCGACGACGTGGTATTCAGCTTCGCCCGCGTATTCGATCAGAAACACCCGTATCACGACGTGAACGGCGGCGAATACCCCTATTTCGACAGTCTGCAGTTCGGCGATTCGGTGCAGAGCGTGAGAAAGCTCGACGACTATACGGTGGAGATTCGCCTGCAGTCGCCGGACGCCTCGTTCCTGTGGCACCTGGCGACCCACTACGCGCCGGTGCTGTCCGCCGAGTACGCCGATCTGCTGACGCGTGAGGGCCATCAGGAGCTGATCGACCGCGAGCCGGTCGGCAGCGGCCCGTTCCTGCTCAACGAATACCGCTCGGGGCAATATATTCGCCTGGCGCGCAACGCCGCCTACTGGAAAGGGCTGCCGCGCATGCCGCAGGTGGTGATCGATCTGGGCGCCGGCGGCACCGGCCGCCTCTCCAAGCTGCTGACCGGCGAATGCGACGTGCTGGCTTATCCGGCGGCCAGCCAGCTGTCTATCCTGCGCGACGATCCGCGCCTGCGCCTGACGCTGCGTCCGGGGATGAATATCGCCTATCTGGCGTTCAACACCCGCAAACCGCCGCTCGACAACCTCAATGTGCGCCAGGCGATCTCGCTGGCGATCAACAACCAGCGGTTGATGCAGTCTATCTATTACGGCACGGCGGAAACCGCCGCCTCGATCTTGCCGCGCGCCTCCTGGGCCTATGACAACGACGCGCACGTCACCGAGTACGATCCGGCCAAATCTCGCGAGATGCTGCGGCAGGCCGGCGTCGGCCAGCTGAACCTGAAGCTGTGGGTGCCGACCGCCTCCCAGTCTTACAACCCGAGCCCGCTGAAAACCGCCGAGCTGATCCAGGCCGACCTCGGCCAGGTGGGCATCAACGTCACCATCGTGCCGGTGGAGGGTCGCTTCCAGGAAGCGCGCCTGATGGAGATGAACCACGATCTGACCCTGACCGGCTGGGCCACCGACAGCAACGATCCGGACAGCTTCTTCCGGCCGCTGCTGAGCTGCGCGGCAATCCGTTCGCAAACCAACTATGCTCACTGGTGTGACCCGAGCTTCGACGAAGTGCTGCAGAACGCGCTGCTGTCGCAGCAGCTGTCTCAGCGCATCGACAACTACCGCAAGGCGCAGAAAATCCTCGAGCAGCAATTGCCGGTGCTGCCGCTGGCGTCTTCCCTGCGCCTGCAGGCCTATCGTTACGACATCAAGGGATTGGTGCTGAGCCCGTTCGGCAACGCCTCGTTCGCCGGGGTGTACCGTGAATCCGCGCCGGAGGTGAAAAAGTGATTATCTTTACCCTGCGCCGCATTCTGCTGCTGCTGATCACGCTGTTCTTCCTGACGCTGGTCAGCTTCAGCCTGAGCTATTTCACGCCGCGCGCGCCGCTGAACGGCGCCGCCCTGCTGGACGCCTATCAATTCTACTTCGTCAGCCTGCTGCACTGGGACTTCGGCGTCTCCAGCATCAACGGCCAGGCGATCAGCGAACAGCTGCGCGAAGTGTTCCCGGCCACCATGGAACTGTGCCTGCTGGCCTTCGCCCTGGCGCTGTTTATCGGCATTCCGCTGGGCATCATCGCCGGCGTGCTGCGCGGCAAGTGGCAGGACACCGCCATCAGCACCTTCGCGCTGCTGGGCTTTTCGATGCCGGTGTTCTGGCTGGCGCTGCTGCTGATGCTGTTCTTCTCGCTGCATCTCGGCTGGCTGCCGGTTTCCGGCCGTTTCGATCTGCTGTATCAGGTGAAGCCCATCACCGGTTTCGCGCTGATCGACGCCTGGCTGTCGGACTCGCCGTATCGCGCCGAGATGATCGGCAGCGCCCTGCGTCACATGATCCTGCCGATCGCCGCGCTGGCGGTGGCGCCCACCACCGAAGTGGTGCGGCTGATGCGCATCAGCACCGACGACGTGCTGAGCCAAAACTACATCAAGGCCGCCGCCACCCGCGGCCTGTCGCGCTTCACCATCATTCGTCGCCACGTGTTGCACAACGCGCTGCCGCCGATCGTGCCCAAACTGGGGCTGCAGTTCTCCACCATGCTCACGCTGGCGATGATCACCGAAGTGGTGTTCAGCTGGCCGGGCCTCGGCCGGTGGCTGATCAACGCCATTCGCCAACAGGACTATGCGGCGATCTCCGCCGGCGTGATGGTGGTCGGCACGCTGGTGATCACCATTAACGTTCTGGCCGACATTCTGGGTGCGGCAACCAACCCGCTGAAACATAAGGAATGGTATGCCCTTCGATAACGTATACCGCGAGAAAAAGATGCCGAGCCCGCTGCGCTACACCTGGCGGATTTTCTACGGCGACGCGCTGGCGATGATCGGTTTTTACGGCGTGATCGCCCTGTTGCTGCTGTCGCTGTTCGGCAGCCTGCTGGCGCCCTACGCGCTGGATCAGCAGTTCCTCGGCTATCAACTGCTGCCGCCGTCCTGGTCGCGCTACGGCAACGTGTCGTTCTTCCTCGGCACCGACGATCTCGGGCGCGACATCCTCAGCCGCCTGTTGACCGGCACCGCCGCCACCTTCGGTTCCGCGCTGGCGGTGACGCTGGCCGCGGCGTTCTGCGGCGTGATCCTCGGCGTGTTCGCCGGCGTCACCCATGGGCTACGCTCGGCGGTGCTCAACCACATCCTCGATACTCTGCTGTCGATTCCGTCGCTACTGCTGGCGATCGTGGTGGTGGCGTTTATCGGCCCCAAACTTGAACACGCCATGCTGGCGGTGTGGCTCGCCTTGTTGCCGCGCATGGTGCGCACCATCTACAGCGCGGTGCACGACGAACTGGAGAAAGAGTACGTGGTGGCGGCCCGGCTTGACGGCGCCTCCACGCTGCAGATCCTGTGGTACGCGGTCATGCCGAACATCGCGGCGGTGCTGGTGACCGAGTTCACCCGCGCGCTGTCGATGGCCATTTTGGATATCGCCGCGCTCGGCTTCCTCGATCTCGGCGCGCAGTTGCCTTCGCCGGAATGGGGAGCGATGCTCGGCGATTCGCTCGAGCTGGTGTACGTCGCGCCCTGGACGGTGATGCTGCCCGGCGCGGCCATCCTCGTCAGCGTGCTGCTGGTTAACCTGTTGGGCGACGGTATGCGCCGCGCAATCAATGCCGGGGTGGAATAATGCCGTTACTCGATATCCGCAATTTGACGATTGAATTTATGACCGCCGAAGGGCCGGTCAAGGCGGTCGATCGCGTCAGCATGACGCTGACCGAGGGCGAAGTGCGCGGGCTGGTGGGCGAATCGGGCTCCGGCAAGAGCCTGATCGCCAAGGCCATCTGCGGCGTAACCAAAGACAACTGGCGCGTTACCGCCGATCGCTTTCGTTTCGACGACATCGATCTGCTGCAGCTGAGCCCGCGCGAGCGGCGCAAGCTGGTGGGCCACAACGTCTCAATGATCTTCCAGGAGCCGCAGTCCTGTCTCGACCCTTCCGAGAGCATCGGCCGTCAGCTTGCGCAGGCCATCCCGGGCTGGACCTATAAGGGCCACTGGTGGCAGCGCTTCAACTGGCGCAAACGCCGCGCCATCGAATTACTGCACCGCGTCGGCATCAAGGATCATGACGACATCATGGGCAGCTTCCCGTACGAGCTGACGGAAGGCGAGTGCCAGAAAGTGATGATCGCCATCGCGCTGGCCAACCAACCGCGCCTGCTGATCGCCGATGAGCCGACCAACGCCATGGAACCGACCACGCAGGCGCAGATTTTCCGTCTGTTGGCGCGCCTCAACCAGAACAACAACACCACCATTCTGCTGATCAGCCACGACCTGCAGATGATGAGCAAGTGGGCCGATCGAGTGAACGTGCTGTACTGCGGGCAAACGGTGGAGAGCGCCCAGTGCGAAGAGTTGCTGGCGGCGCCGCACCACCCTTACACCCAGGCGCTGATCCGCGCCATGCCGGACTTCGGCCGCTCGCTGCCGCACAAAAGCCGGTTGAATACGCTGCCGGGCGCCATTCCTTCGCTGGAAAACCTGCCGATCGGCTGTCGCCTGGGGCCGCGCTGCCCTTACGCGCAGAAGAAGTGCATCGAAACGCCGCGCCTGCGCCCGGTCAAAAACCACTTCTTCGCCTGCCACTTCCCGCTGAACATGGAGGAGCAATAACATGGAAACGCTGTTGGAAGTGCGCAACCTGAGCAAAACCTACCGCTACCGCACCGGGCTGTTTCGCCGCCAGCACGTCGAGGCGGTGAAATCAGTCAGCTTTACCCTGCGCGAAGGCCAGACGCTGGCGGTGATCGGCGAGAACGGCTCCGGCAAATCCACGCTGGCGAAGATGCTCTCCGGCATGGTGGAACCCACCGCCGGCGAGCTGCTGATCGACGATCATCCGCTGGCGTTCGGCGATTATCGTTACCGCAGCCAGCGTATTCGCATGATTTTTCAGGATCCGAGCACCTCGCTCAACCCGCGCCAGCGCATCGGCCAGCTGCTGGATGCGCCGCTGCGGCTGAACACCGATCTTGAGCCCGCCGAGCGCGAGCAGCGCATCAACCAAACGCTGCGCCAGGTCGGCATGCTGCCGGATCACGCCTACTACTATCCGCACATGCTGGCTTCCGGGCAAAAACAGCGCGTCGCGCTGGCCCGCGCACTGATCCTGCAACCGAAGGTGATCGTCGCCGATGAGGCGCTGGCGTCGCTGGACATGTCGATGCGCTCGCAAATCATCAACCTGATGCTGGAGCTGCAGGAAAAACACGGCATTTCCTATATTTATGTCACCCAGCACCTCGGCATGATGAAGCATATCAGCGACCAGGTGCTGGTGATGCACGAAGGGGAAATCGTCGAGCGCGGCAGCACCGCGGAGGTGTTGGCGGCGCCGCTGCACGAATTGACCAAGCGCCTTATCGCCAGCCACTTCGGCGAAGCGTTGACCGCCGATGCCTGGCGGCGCGACGGCGGCCGCTTCTGAGTCACGCCTTCACCTCAAACCCGCTGCGGCGGGTTTTTTATCGCCTTGCGCTCCTGCCGCTTAGCAAGAAAGCGCACATGCAAATTACATTCTTGTTATATATCCTTATATTTTATTCCTTTCAGTTATTGATTAGTCCGTAACATTATTTTATCTCGCCAGGGCGATCGGTGAGGATATCCCCTACGTTGCACTTCTCATACGACAGGATATCGCACTGATGAACAGCATTCGCCATCGCCGCCTTACGCAGTTTCTGCTCACGCTGGCAGCCGGTTTTTCTGTTTACGGCCACGCCCTCTGCTGTGATGAGCTGCGCTAAAACCGCCTTTCGCCCCGCCTGCGGGCATGTTGCCTCTTTGTCCAGCCGACGCTGCCGCGCGCAGCGGCGGCTGTTGATCATGATTAAGGATTGACCCTATGGAACGACTCCGTCGACAACATAATGCCCAGTGGTATCACGAAACCCAAAGCAGCGTGCGGGGCGATGCGCCGCTGGAACCCCAGGCGGCCACCCTTCGCGATCGCTTTCTGCTGGGGCTGGGCGCCTTCGCCGATGAAGCCTTAAACAATGCGCTCAGCGCTCGCGCCGGGGTGTTCAGCGCCTCGTTGGCCGGTTACCACGCGCTGTTTCCCGACCAGGTGCCGCTGTCACGATACGTGACATTGTCACCCTACGATCGCCTCAGCACCGCGCTGACCGTCGCTCAGGTGACGGGCGTGCAATCGCTTTGTAGCCACTACGCCGCCCGCCTCGCCCCGCTGCACAGCCCGGACGCCTCCCGGGAAAGCAACATCCGCCTTGCTCAGATCACCCAATATGCCCGCCAGCTTGCCAGCCAGCCCACGCTGATTTGCCGCAAGGCGCTGCAACAGCTCGCCGACGTCGGGCTGAGCCCGGCGGATATTGTCACCTTTTCGCAGGTGATCGGTTTTGTCAGCTATCAAGCGCGCGTGGTCGCCGGCGTCGCGGCGTTGGCCGGCCGCCCGGCGGTGGTGGTGTCCGGCTTTCCTAACGTCGAAGACGCCGATGGCATCGCTTTCAGCGCCGACGAACTGAATTGGTCTGCCCGCCTGCCGCCGATCGACGCGGAAACCGCCGCCGCCGAACAGCTTGATGTGTTGGATCAAAGTCACCCGCAGGCGCGCGCCGAATCTTATTATTTGCTGTTAGCCCACGACGCCGCCACCCTGCGCGAGCGCAACGGGGTGTTCAACGGCATCAATGCCGAAGGATATGGGTTATCGAGTCGCCTCAAGGCGCTGGCGACGCTGGCGGTCTCGCGCATCAACGGCAGCCGTTACTGCGCGGCCACCGTCGCGCAAGAATTGCAGGATGAGGGATTGGTTCAGGCGCTGTTCGCCGGGCTGCCTCAGGGGCTGGCGTATACCGAAGATTCGGTAAAACTCGCAGTGATGCGCACCGCCGCCGAGCTGACTCGCGCACCTGAGAAGTTCACCCCGCAGAGCGTGCAGCCGCTGTTCAACAGCGGCCTGGATCAGGCGCAGGCGCTGGAGGTGATCCTCACCGTCGCGCTCTACGCCTGGGAAAACCGCCTGCGCCAAACGCTGGGCGATGCGGAATCTTTCAGCGCTATCGACTGAATACCACTACGCGGCTAATACTGGCCGCAATACATTCTTCCTTCAGATATTTTGCCGCCGCAACCACTCGCTGGCGGCATCGAAAAACTTCTGCGCCAACGGCGTGGCGCGCTCTGACATATCGACCACCACCGCCGCATGACGCGGCATGGCGGCGATGGCCACCGGACGCCGCTGCAATGCCGGCATCAGCGGCGATTGCAGTTGGCCGCGCGGGAACAACCCGCAGCCCAACCCGACGAAAATCCCCTCCAGCAGTTGGAAGATCGAGGTAGTTTCCAGCCGCGGGTGCAGCGTCAATCCAGCGTCGCGGAAATGCTGATCGAGATAGCGGCGGAAATAACGCGTCGGCTCGGCCAGACACAGCGGCAAGGCAGCCACCGCCTCCAGCGGCAACGGCGCATCCCCCACCAGCTTAGGGAAATGCTGCGGATGAAACACCAGCTCGACGCCGGTTTCCACCAGCGGCTGCGATTGGAAATGCAGTTCTTTCAAGGTCGACAGCTCGAAAAAGCCGATGCCGATATCTACGGTGTGCGCCGTCAGCGCCTCCAGCAGCTGATCGGCGCTCAGCACCGCCAACCGATAATCAAGATGGGGATAACGTTCGCTGACCGCCTTGAGCATTTCCGCCACCGAGATGCTGCACTGCGGCACCACGCCGAGGCGCAACGTGCCGTGCAAGCCGTGCTTGAGCGACTCCACCTCCAGTTTCAGCCCTTGGTAGACCGAGACGATCTCGCGCGCCCACGCCAACACCCGTTCGCCCTCGGCGGTAAAGCCGCCGAAATGGTTGCCGCGGTTAATCAGCGAAACGCCCAGTTCTTTTTCCAGATTTTTCAATCGCATGGACAGCGTCGGCTGGCTGACGAAGCTGGCTTCCGCCGCCCGGCCGAAGTGGCGCTCCCGTTCTAAATTACACAGATAAATCAGTTGTTTAATATCCATAGCGCGGCTCAATGATCGGCATTCGCACCAGTATACCACCGGGCGCCGCCGCCCGCCCGGTGAGTCAGAGTTTGAGCTTCACGTAATCCGCCAAGCGCGAGAACACGCCGCCCTGCGGCACCGCCCGCAGCGCCACCAGCGGCAGGGTTTTCACCACCTGGCCATTGTCGCTGATGCGGATCTCGCCGACGATTTGTCCTTTGTTGATCGGCGCTTCCAGCCGCGCAACGTTGAGCACGTACTGCGCCTTCAGCTTGTCCGCCTCGTTTTTCGGCAGGCTGAGCGACTGGTCCTGCGCGCTGCCGACCGGCAAGCGGTGGCTTTCACCATACCAGATCGGCTCTTCCCCCAGGCTCTGGCCGGCGCTGAACAGGTGTACCGTGCTAAAGTCGCGCAGCCCCCAGCTCAGCAGCTTGCGCGCCTGTTCCTCGCGGCCTTTTGAACTTTTGCCGCCCATCACCACGGCGATCAGACGGCGATCTCCTTCGGTGGCGGAAGCGATGATGTTGAAGCCGGCCGAGGCGGTGTGTCCGGTTTTCAGGCCGTCGACGTGCAGGGTCTTGTCCCACAGCAGGCCGTTGCGGTTCTGCTGCGTGATGCCGTTCCAGGTCAGCGATTTCTCGCTGTACATATGGTATTCCGCCGGCTCGCTCATGATGATGGCGCGCGCAATCACCGCCAGATCGCCGGCGGTGGTGAACTGGCCCGGCGCATCCAGCCCGTGCACCGTTTCAAAATGCGTGTTCTGCAATCCCAGCTGCGCGCTCTTCTCGTTCATCAGCTTGACGAAGTTGGCCTGGCTGCCCGCCACATAGTCCGCCATCGCCACGCAGGCGTCGTTGCCGGAATCGATGATGATGCCGCGGCTGAGATCGCGTACCGTGACCCTGTCACCAGGCTTCAGGAACATCAGCGAGGAGCCTTTGAACACCGGGTTGCCCTGCGCCCAGGCGTCTTTCCCCACGGTGACGACATCGTCGAGGCCAATCTTATGCTCATCGAGCGCATGATCGATCACCAAACCGGTCATCAGTTTGGTCAGGCTGGCCGGATTGCGCCGCTCGTCGGCATTGCCGGCAGCCAGCACCTGGCCGGTGGTGTAATCCATCAATACGTAAGAGGCGGCGTCTATCGCCGGTGGAGTCATGGTGGGAAAATGGGACGCCGTTTCCGCCGCCTGCGCCGCTAAAGGCAGTAAGATACCGCCGATCACCACTGATACTGAACGCTTCACGCTGTGTTCCTCAGGCCCGCAGGCTAAATAAAATGCCAATATAATCCGCGAGATAGACTGCATGAATTCACTTTCAGGCGAAACCATTACTCTTTTGCAGCGGGTGTCTTTATGCAACCATTTGTTTAGGTCAGCGTCCGCCTGCGATAGATATGCTCTATGCCGCCATTGCCCCATTCGATTAGACGCCTGCCTGCCGCGCCCCTAAACTTGTGACATAAATACGCAAGACGCATAAAAAAGCGTTTACTTTTTAGCTACAACCACCTGCGAAGTGTCACCATGAAATTCAAACCGTCAATCAAGCCTTATACCGGCCCAGCGGGCGGCTGGGGTTCGCTTGAAGCCACCACCCGCTTTGTCCTCGACAGTAAACAAACCCTAAAAAACATGCGCAACCTGATGCGCGTCAACAAGGCGCGCGGCTTCGACTGCCCCGGTTGCGCCTGGGGCGACGACAACCACAGCACCTTCAGCTTCTGTGAAAACGGCGCCAAGGCGGTCAGTTGGGAAGCGACGCGCAGCGCCGTCGAGCCAGAGTTCTTCGCCGCGCACAGCGTCAGCACCCTGCAACAGCAGAGCGACTATTTCCTCGAATATCAGGGGCGCCTCACGCATCCGATGCGCTACAACGCCGAAACCGACCACTATGAGCCTATTCATTGGCCGGACGCGCTGGCGCTGATCGCCAGGCACATCAACGCAATGGACAACCCGAATCAAATCGAGCTGTATACCTCGGGCCGCGCCAGCAACGAAGCGTCGTACCTTTATCAACTGTTCGGCCGCATGCTCGGCACCAGCAATTTCCCCGACTGCTCCAACATGTGTCACGAGGCGAGCGGCGTCGGGCTGAAGCAAAGCATCGGCGTCGGCAAAGGCACCATCCGCATCGATGACTTCGAAAAAGCCGACGCCATCTTCGTGTTCGGTCAAAACCCCGGCACCAACCACCCGCGCATGCTGCACAGCCTGAAAAACGCCGCCCGACGCGGCGCGCGCATCGTCAGTTTCAACACCCTGCGCGAGCGCGGGCTGGAAAGATTCGCCGATCCGCAGGATCCGGTGCAGATGCTGACGCCCAAATCCTCGCCGATCAGCTCCTCCTATTACCAACCGAATCTGGGCGGCGATATGGCGGCGGTGCGCGGCATGGTGAAAGCGCTGCTGGAAACCCACCGCCAGCGGCTGGCCGCCGGTGAGCCACCCCTGTTCGACCTGGCGTTTATCGAACGGCACAGCGTCGGCGTGGAGGCATACCTGGCGCAGGTGGATGCGACCGAGTGGCGGGCCATTACCGCACAATCGGGCCTGAGCGAAGCGCAATTGCGCCAGGCGGCGGCCACTTACCAGGGCGCCGAGCGAGTGATCTGCACCTGGGCGATGGGCGTGACTCAGCATAAGCACTCGATTGCGACGGTGCGTGAAATCACCAACCTGCAACTGCTGTTCGGGCAACTGGGCAAACCGGGCGCCGGTCTGTGCCCGGTGCGCGGCCACAGCAACGTCCAGGGCAACCGCACCATGGGGATTGACGAGAAGTCGCCCAAGGCGCTGCTCGACAGCCTGGAACGCCACTTTAACTTCACCGCCAATCGCGCGGTGGGCCACAACACGGTGGAAGCGATCGAAGCGATGTTGCGCGGCGAAGTGAAAGTGCTGATCGCGCTGGGCGGCAATCTGGCCGCCGCGGCGCCGGACACCGAGCGCACCGCCCGCGCCCTGCGCAACTGTGATTTGACGGTACACATCAGCACCAAACTTAACCGCAGCCACCTGGTGACCGGCAAAGACGCGTTGATCCTACCAACGCTGGGCCGCACCGAATTGGACATGCAGGCCAGCGGCTCGCAGTACATCACGGTCGAAGATTCTTTCAGCATGGTTCACGCTTCGGAAGGCATCGGCAAACCGCTGGCGGATACCCAAAGATCGGAAACGGCGATCGTCTGCGGCATCGCCGACGCGGTGCTGGGCACGCAGCAGCTGGACTGGCTGGAGTTGGCCGACGACTACTCGCTGATCCGCGATCATATCGCCGCCACCATTCCCGGCTTTGAGGATTTCAACCGTCGCTGCGAGCAGCCCGGCGGATTCTACCTGGGCAATGCCGCCGCCGAACTGCGCTTCGCCACGCCGAGCGGCAAGGCGGAATTCAGCGCCGCCGCGCTGCCGGCGACCCTGTTCCCGCAACTGGGCGACGTGCAAGCGCCGTTTACCCTGCAAACGCTGCGCTCGCACGATCAGTACAACACCACCATCTATGGTCTGGATGACCGCTACCGCGGCGTTTACGGCCAGCGCGAAGTGTTGTTCATCCATCCGGAAGATCTGGCGGCGCTGGGCCTGCAGGATGGCGAACGGGTTGAGATAGAGACTCTGTGGAACGATGGCGTGGTGCGTAAAGTGGACGGATTCAAGCTGGTGAGTTACGACATTCCGCGTGGCAACCTGGCGGCCTACTACCCGGAAACCAACCCGCTGGTGCCGCTGGCCAGCTTCGGCGACGGCACCGGCACCCCGACGTCGAAGTCGATCCCGGTGGCGATTCGCCGCAGCGAACAGCAACCCTCGCTGCGCATTGCCTGAAAACGCGCGCCCGGTTCACGCCGGGCGCTTCAATATCGCCAGGATGGTCTGTAATTCGTCGGACAGCTGATGCCGTCGCCAGACGAAGTACAGATCGCTCACGCCCTCCTCGCCCATTTCCACCACCTTCAGCCCCGGAGCGGGCAAAATCTGCGGCAGCAAAGAACCCGGCACGCAGGCGACGCCGCAACCTGCCTGCACGCAGGCCGCCATCGCGGCATAAGACTCCATTTCCAGCGTCATGCGCGGTTTCAGCCCGCGCGAGGCCAGCCAGTGATCCACCTTCAGGCGGAACGAGCATTCTCGGCTGAACGTGTAAAATTCCAGCGCCGCCAGCGTGGCGGCATCGGGCTGCCCGGCATCGGCCGGCATCAGCATCACCAGCCGTTCGTCAAACGCCTTTTGGCTGGCCAGCAACGGATGTTCAATCGGGCCGTCGGTGATCGCCAGATCGAGGGTACTGTCGATCAGCATGCGCTCCAGCACCAATGAATCGCGGCTGAGCACGTTGATCTGCAGATGGGGTTGTAAACGGCGCAGCCGGGCGATGCGCGCCGGCAAATGGCTGACCAGCGAGAAATCCAGCGCCCCGAGGTTCAGCAGCCCATGCTGATGTTCTCCGGCGAACAGCTGCTTGCTGCGCTCCGCCTGCGCCACGATGTCGCGCGCCTGTTGGTAGAACAGCCGGCCTTTGGGATTGACGTACAGCCGGTTCTTGTCACGGAAAAACAGCTCGCCGCCCAGCGACTCCTCTAGTTCGCGCAGCCGCAGCGTGACGTTGGAAGGCACGCAGTGCAGCTCGCGGGCGGCGGCGGCGATGGTTTTGTGTTCCACCACGGTGCAGAAAAACTTCAACTGGCTCAGCTTCATCTATCATTCACTTTTAGTTAGCGTTTTAGTTAGAAACAATTACTTTAGATTAGCATCGATTTCACCTACAGTCTGTCGACACCCTGAGGAGGATCACTGATGCCACTGAATGATTTACTGACGCTGCCCGGCGTGGCGGCCCAACCGGACGCGGTAACCGACGGTTACGTGTTCAACCACACCATGATCCGCGTGAAAGACCTGACCAAAGCGCTGGATTTCTACACTCGCGTACTGGGTTTTACCCCGGTCTATCTGGAAGAATTCAAAGAGGCCGCCTTCACCATCTGCTACCTGACGCGCAGCCCGCGAGAGCAGATCCCGCAGGATGACGACGAACGCAAACGCTGGGCGCTGAGCCAACCGGGCATTCTCGAGCTGACCCATAACCACGGCACCGAAAATCAGGCGGATTTCCATTACCACAACGGCAACGGCGAGCCGCGCGGCTTTGGCCACCTGTGCGTCACGGTGCCGGACGTGCGCGCCGCCTGCGAGCGTTTTGAGCGCCTGGGCGTCACCTTCCAGAAACGCCTGCATGAAGGCCGCATGAACTACGTCGCGTTCATTCGCGATCCGGACGATTACTGGATTGAAATCCTGCAGCCGACGCCGCTGCAGGACTGATTGCCCCCCTCCTTCACCCCGGCCTGCGCGCCGGGGTTTTTCATCGTTCGCCCTTCGATTGACCAATCTTGCGCAAAATCGCGCGGCAACGCGGGGTTCCGTGACGTTAGGCTTGCTCGCAGCGGGTGATTCGCGTAAAACTGTCAGCCGCAAATCTTGCCACTCACAACCCATTCACTGGACGATATGTTTCAAGATAACCCGCTGCTGGCGCAGCTAAAACAGCAACTTCACTCTCAGACCCCGCGCGTTGAAGGCGTAGTGAAAGGGACTGAGAAAGGCTTTGGCTTTCTTGAAGTAGACGGTCAAAAAAGCTACTTCATTCCGCCGCCGTACATGAAGAAAGTCATGCACGGGGATCGCATTATCGCCACCCTGCACACCGAGAAAGAGCGCGAAATCGCCGAGCCGGAAACCCTGGTCGAGCCGTTCCTGTCGCGCTTTGTCGGCCGCGTGCAAAAGCGCGACGATCGTCTGTCCATCGTGCCCGATCATCCGTTGCTGAAAGACGCGATTCCGTGCCGCCCGGTGCGTGAACTGACCCACAACTTCCAGGCCGGCGACTGGGCGGTGGCGGAAATGCGCCGCCATCCGCTGAAAGGCGATCGCGGCTTCAACGCCGACCTGACCCAGTTTATCACCGACGGTGAAGACCATTTCGCCCCGTGGTGGGTGACGCTGGCGCGTCACAACCTGGAAAAAGAGGCGCCGGAGATGCAGGCCCTCAGCGAGCCGGACTCTGAGCTGGTGCGTGAAGATCTGACCGCGCTCGAATTCGTGACCATCGACAGCGCCAGCACCGAAGACATGGACGATGCGCTGTACGTGACCGACAACGGTGACGGTTCGCTGCAGTTGACCATCGCCATCGCCGATCCTACTGCCTACGTAGAACAAGGCAGCAAGCTGGACGATATCGCCCGCGTGCGCGCCTTCACCAACTATCTGCCGGGCTTCAACATCCCGATGCTGCCGCGCGATCTGTCGGACAACCTGTGCTCGCTGCGCCCTAACGAGCGCCGTCAGGTGCTGGCTTGCCGCGTGACCATCGCCGCCGACGGCGCGCTGGGCGAAGATATTCAGTTCTTCGCTGCCGAGATCGAATCCAAAGCCAAACTGGTGTACGACGAAGTCTCCGACTGGCTGGACGGCATTGCCGGCTGGCAACCGCCGAGCGACGCCATCGCGCAACAGATCACCCTGCTGAAACGCGTTTGCGACGCGCGCAACGCCTGGCGCCACCAGCATGCGCTGGTATTCAAAGATCGCCCGGACTACCGCTTCGTGCTGGGTGAAAAAGGCGACGTGCTGGAGATCGTTACCGAGCAGCGCCGCAGCGCCAACCGCATCGTTGAAGAGTGCATGATCGCCGCCAACGTCTGCGCCGCCATCGTGCTGCGCGATCGCCTGGGCTTCGGCGTGTACAACGTGCACACCGGTTTCGATCCTGCGCTGGTTGAGCAAGCGGTCACCGTACTGCAGGCCAACGGCGTCGAAGCCGAAGCCGAGAAGCTGCTGACCCTCGACGGTTTCTGCGAACTGCGCCGCCACCTGGATGCGCAGCCGACCCAGTTCCTCGACAGCCGCATCCGCCGCTTCCAGACCTTCGCCGAGATCAGCACTACGCCGGGGCCACACTTCGGTCTGGGGCTGGAGGCTTACGCCACCTGGACATCGCCGATCCGTAAATACGGCGATATGGTCAACCACCGCCTGCTGAAGGCGATCATCAACCAGCAGCCGGCGGAAAAACCGCAGGATGACGTGACGGTGCAGCTGGCGGAACGCCGCCGTCTGAATCGCATGGCGGAACGCGACGTCGGCGACTGGCTGTACGCCCGCTTCCTGCAGGACAAGGCCGGTACCGATACCCGCTTCAACGCCGAGATCATCGACGTGACACGCGGCGGCCTGCGCGTGCGCCTGCTGGACAACGGCGCGGTTGCCTTCATCCCGGCGCCGTTTATTCACGCGGTGCGTGACGAGATGCAGTGCAGCCAGGAAACCGGCACCGTGCAGATCAAAGGCGAAGTGGTTTATCGCCAGAGCGATACCTTGCAGGTCACCATCGCCGAAGTGCGCATGGAAACCCGCAGCGTGATCGCCCGGCCGGCGGCCTGAACGCCAGCCTGAAACGGTAGCGACGCCAAACGCCGACGGTGAAAACCGCCGGCGTTTTTTTTCGCCCGCACTCGCTAACGCAATGGATCGCCGCCGGTTTCACGCAGCAATGGCAGCACCGCCAACGAAGCCAGCGTCGCCAGCATCAGGTAGACGGCGGGCGCCAGCAGCGAGCCGCTCAACGCGATCGACTGCGAGGCGATATATTGGGCGAAGCCGCCGAAAATCGCCACGCCGAGGCTGTAGACCAACGCAAACCCCAATGCGCGAATGCGCTGCGGAAACAGCTCCGAAATCATCAGCATGGTCGGCACCGAGCCGAGCGTGGTCAATCCGACCAATATCGCGACAATCAGCAGCAGCACCGCCGGATGCGGCGCGGCGCTCAGCCACCAAAACGCCGGCAAGGCCACGATCAAGATAGCGATGCGCGAGCCTCGGATCAGTGGCAGGCGGCCATAGCGATCGCACCAGTGCCCGACTAACAGGCTGCCGCCGAAGGTCACCAGCCCCGCCAGCAGCATCGCGGCGTAGCCGTAGGCTTGCGGCATGCCTAAGTATTTCACCGCGTAAGTGCCGAGATAATACATCGAGATGTAAGTGGCGACGGTGGCGCCAATGGTCAGCATCACGCCGAGCGCCACCGCCCGCGAGTGCCGTCGCAGCTGCGCCGGCGGTTCATGAGCCCGCGACACCGGCGGCCGGTCGCTTTCCAATCCGATACGCAGCCAGCAACCGAGCGGCGCCAGCGCCACGCCGATAAAGAACGGAATGCGCCATCCCCACTCGGCCATGGCGTTCGGCTCGCCGGAGATCGCCGGCAACGCCGCGCTGAGCGCCAGCGCGGTGACGCCGCCGACCACGGTGGCGATGCCCTGCGTCGCCAGCGACCAACTGGAATAGAAGCCTCGCCGGTTAGGTGGCGCCGACTCCACCAGCAACGACATCGATGCGCCCACCTCGCCCCCCGCCGCCACGCCCTGGATCAAACGCGCCGCCACCAGCGTGACGGTTCCCCAATAACCGGCGCTGGCGTAGGTCGGCGCAAAGCCGATCATCGCCGTGCCGAGGCTCATCAGTGAAATCGTCAGGATCATCGCCGGCTTGCGGCCATGGCGATCGGCATAGGCGCCGATCAGAATGCCGCCCAGCGGCCGCATGAAAAAACTGACGCCAAACGTGGCGAACGCCAACAGCAACGCCAAATTGGGATCGCTCGAGGGGGGAAAAAACAATACGCTGATATAAATAACGAAGAAGTTATAGATACCGAAATCGAAAAACTCCAGCGCATTGCCGAAGGAGGCGGCAAATATCACTTTCTTGCCGCCTACCCTCGCGGGCGCGTTTATTGTTGATTGCGTCGCCGCCGTATTTTCACTCATCATTATCTTCCCTGTTATTATTCTTCGAATTTATTTTAAATACGCTTCCGCCAACGCTCCCCAATACTGGCTGCCGGCCGCCAGACACCCATCGTTAAAGTCATATCCCGGGTTATGCACCATGCAGCTTCCTTCGCCGTCGCCGTTGCCGATGATCAGGTAGCAGCCTTGCGGATGCGCATCGAGCATAAAGGCGAAGTCTTCGCTGCCCATCAGCGGTTTGGCGCCGTAGTGTGCGCGGGCGGCGCCGAACTGCTGCTGCGCCACGCGATGGGCGAAACGGGTCATCGCTTCGTCGTTGACCAACACCGGCGTGCCGTTAACGTGTTCCACCACCGCGTGGGCGCCGAAGCTTGCCGCCTGCGCCTCGATCAGCGCCGGAATGCGCGCCAGCAGGGTTGCGCGTGCCTGACGATCCAGAGAGCGTACGCTGAGCTTCATCTCCGCGCTGTCCGGGATCACGTTGGCCGCCTCGCCGGCCTTGATGCTGCCAACGGTGATCACCGCCGCTTCCAGCGGATCGATATTGCGCGAGACGATGCTCTGCAGCGCGACGGTGATATGCGAGGCCACCAACACCGGATCAACCGCCAGCTGAGGGATGGCGCCGTGGCCGCCGCGCCCCTGCACCCGCACGTTGAACTGATCCATCGAGGCCATAAACGGACCGTGTTGGAAGAAGAACTCACCGAGCGGCATCCCCGGCATGTTGTGCATAGCGAAGATGGCATCGCAGGGGAAGCGTTCGAACAGCCCCTGTTCCACCATGCGCGCGCCGCCGTTCAGCATCTCTTCCGCCGGCTGGAAAATCAGATGCAGCGTGCCGTTGAAACGGCGGGTTTGCGCCAGGTAGCGGGCGGCGCCGAGCAGCATAGTAGTATGGCCGTCATGGCCGCAGGCGTGCATGCGGTTGGCCACGCTGCTGCTCCAGGGTTTGCCGTTGTTTTCCTCGATCGGCAAGGCGTCCATATCGGCCCGCAGTCCGAGGCGTTTAACGCCGTCGCCCACCCGCAGCGTCCCCACCACGCCGGTGCCCGCCAATCCGCGGTGTACCTCATAGCCCCACGAGCTTAGATAATCCGCCACCAGATCGCTGGTGCGAAATTCTTCAAAACCCAACTCGGGATGCTGGTGAATATCATGCCGGATGGCCGTAAGCTGCGGTAAATACCCTTCAATGACTTTATTTATCATAATTAAATTCCTTTCGTAGCTTTATTATTTATTTAATGAATGAATAAAAGTGCGAATTGAAATAAAGGTATAACACGGCATGAGTAATTTTATTTTGGCGCGCCTCGCCAGATAAAATAATAGGCCGCCAGACGCCGTGCTCAGATAAAAAACGGCGATGATTCGCTGTATGCGAAGTGAAAGTGCAGAATGAACTTCTGCCGGAAAGCGCATGGGCCGCAGCCTGCGCCAGCGGTGTTTCATCACGTTGTTTTTACACTAAAACCCCACCTGCTTCACATTTCTCATCCGACCTGCCACGGTTCGGCGGCAAAACTTCTACTGTTAAAACGTCATTCCTAATAACAACGTCGATTTTACCTCTGCACGCCAAGGAGTTATTTCATGAGAAACATCAGGTCCGGATTTATCTGGCTGCTGGTGGCGTTGGTCGGCGCATTCGCCTTCGCCATGCTGGCGCTCAGCCGCGGCGAGCACGTCAACGCCGTCTGGCTGGTGGTCGCCGCCGTCGCTTGCTATAGCATCGCCTACCGCTTCTACAGCCGGTTCATCGCCGACAAGGTCTTTGAACTGGATGACCGCCGTCTGACCCCCGCCGAACGCCACAACGACGGCCTGGACTACGTGCCCACCAACAAATGGGTGCTGTTCGGCCACCACTTCGCCGCCATCGCCGGCGCCGGGCCGCTGGTGGGGCCGATTCTGGCCGCGCAGATGGGCTTCCTGCCGGGAACCATCTGGATCCTGGTCGGCGTTATGCTGGCCGGCGCGGTGCAGGATTTCCTGGTGCTGTTCATCTCCACACGCCGCGACGGACGTTCACTGGGGGAAATGGCCAAGCAAGAGCTGGGCGCATTCGCCGGGGTGATCACCATGCTCGGCGCGCTGGGGGTGATGATCATCATCCTGTCGGCGCTGGCGCTGGTGGTGGTAAAAGCCTTGGCCGACAGCCCGTGGGGGCTGTTCACCATCGCCGCCACCATCCCGATCGCCCTGTTCATGGGCATCTACATGCGCTTTATCCGGCCGGGCAAGATCGCTGAAATTTCGGTGATTGGCTTCGTGCTGATGCTGTTGGCGATCGTTTACGGCGGCAACGTGGCGCAAGATCCCTATTGGGGGCCGCTCTTCACGCTGCACGGCACCACCCTGACCTGGGTGCTGGTGATCTACGGCTTCGTCGCCTCGGTGCTGCCGGTGTGGCTGCTGCTGGCGCCGCGCGATTACCTTTCCACCTTTATGAAAATCGGCGTCATCATCGGTCTGGCCATCGGCATCGTCTTCGCCATGCCGGAGATGAAAATGCCGGCGGTCTCGCGCTTTATCGACGGCAGCGGCCCGGTGTTCGCCGGCGCCCTGTTCCCGTTCCTGTTCATCACCATCGCCTGCGGCGCCATTTCCGGCTTCCACGCGCTGGTCTCCAGCGGCACCACGCCCAAGCTGGTGGAACGCGAAAGCCACATCCGCTTTATCGGTTACGGCGCCATGCTGATGGAGTCTTTCGTCGCCATCATGGCGCTGATCTGCGCTTCGGTGCTGGATCCGGGCGTCTACTTCGCCATGAATTCACCGGCGGCGCTGATCGGCACCACGGTGGAAAATGCTTCGCAGGTCATTAACAGCTGGGGCTTTATCGTCACGCCGGAGACGCTGGCGCTGATCGCCAAAGAGGTGGGCGAGAACGCCATCCTGTCGCGCGCCGGCGGCGCCCCGACCTTCGCCGTGGGCATGGCGCACATCATCAGTGAGGTGTTCAACAGCCGGGCGATGATGGCGTTCTGGTACCACTTCGCCATTCTGTTCGAAGCGCTGTTCATCCTGACCGCCGTCGACGCCGGCACCCGCGCCTGCCGCTTTATGGTGCAGGATCTGGTGGGCGTGGCGGTGCCGCAGCTGGCCAATAACCGCTCCTGGTTCGGCAACCTGGCGGGCACCACGGTGGCGGTGGCCGGTTGGGGTTTCTTCGTGTATCAGGGCGTGGTCGATCCGCTCGGCGGCATCAATACCCTGTGGCCGCTGTTCGGTATCGGCAACCAGATGCTGGCGTCGATGGCGCTGATCCTCGGCACCGTGGTGCTGTTCAAGATGAAAAAGCAGCGCTACGCCTGGGTGACTATTCTGCCGACCGCCTGGCTGTTCGTGACCTCCATGACCGCCGGCTGGCAGAAGATCTTCCACGAAAAACCGAGCATCGGCTTCCTGGCGCAGGCGAAGAAGTTCTCCACCGGCATCGAGCAAGGCACGATCATTGCGCCGGCCAAATCGTTGAAAGACATGGAAACCATCGTGTTCAGCAACCAGATTAACGCCGCGCTGTGCGGGTTCTTTATGCTGGTGGCGGTGACCATGCTGATCGCCGCCTTCTTCGCGATCCGCCGGGCGCTGCGCGCCGAACAGCCGACGGCGCACGAGGTCGGCGCCGCGCTGAGGGAAGAGGCCGGCCGCAGCTAAACGAACCGAGCATCAAGCAAGGGCGCCGCGGCGCCCTTTTTACTGGCTTTAGCCTAACAGCGTGGAGCCGAACGCCCCTTGCCAATCCTGTTCGAATTTCTCGACCGCGGCCTGCACTGCCGGCGCGTTCAGGAACTGCTCCGCGACGTCCACCGGCAGCGTGATGGCCTGGCAGCCCGCCAACAGGCACTCCAGCGCCTGGCGCGGCGTTTTGAAACTGGCGGCCAGCACCTGCGCCGACGGCGCATGCAGGCTCAACAGCTGCTGCAGCTCGTGCACCATTTCGATGCCGTCGCCGCCCTGCGCGTCCACCCGGTTGACGTAAGGCGCCACATATTCCGCCCCGGCCAAAGCCGCCAACAGCCCCTGTGCAGCGCCGTACACCGCGGTGCCCAACGTCGGAATGGACATCGTTTTAAGCTTCTTGATCGCCGCCAGCCCTTCGGCGGTCGCCGGGATTTTCACCACCAGCCCCGGTACCCGCTGGCTGAGCAGCGCCGCCTCCGCCACCATACGTTCCGCATCGGTCGCCATCACCTGTGCAAACAGCTTGCCGGTGCCGCCGAGGGCGTCGCGCAGCGCGGGCAGCACTTCCCAGATCGGCTTGCCTTCCTTCGCCACGATGCTCGGGTTGGTGGTGACGCCGTGCAGCGGCAGAATGCGCGCCAGGCGTTTTACCGCGGTCACATCGGCGGTATCGAGATAAAGCTCCATCACGGACTCCTGTGTCATGTTCTGTAGGCGGATTCAAACTCTGATCATCATAGGGCAAAAACCGCGCTAACTTTTGATCAAAATCAATTCAACTTTCATTCGAAACATCTTTAATGGCGAAAGATACAGCAACGCCAAACGGGTGACTCATGATCTTCAATCTGCAGCGCTACTCGACCCATGACGGCCCGGGCATCCGCAGCGTGGTCTTTTTAAAAGGCTGCCCGCTGAGCTGCCGGTGGTGTCAGAACCCGGAAAGCCGCTCGCGCCACGCAGACCTGCTGTTTGACGAACGCCTGTGCCTGAGCGGCTGCACGCTGTGCGCCGAGCGTTGTCCGCAAGGGCTGCAACGCACCGCCGGGCCGTTGACGCTGCAACGCGAGCTGATTAGCGCAGACGATTATGCCGCCCTGGCCGCCGCCTGCCCGACCGGCGCGCTCAGCCTGTGCGGCAGCCCGATCAACCCCGACGATATCATGGCCGAGGTGATGCGGGATAAGCCTTTCTACCTGCGCAGCGGCGGCGGTTTAACGCTGTCCGGCGGCGAACCCTTTATGCAGCCGGACATCGCGGCGGAGCTGCTGCGGCGCGGCCGCGAGGCCGGCATCCACACCGCCGTCGAATCCTGCCTGCACGTCCCGTGGCGTTATATCGCCCCTTCGCTGCCGTGGCTGGATCTGCTGCTGGCCGATCTCAAACACACCGACGAAGCGCGCTTCAGAGCCTGGACCGGCGGTTCCGCCCGCCGGGTGATGAGCAATTTTCGTCGGCTGGCGGCGCACGGCGTACCAATGACCGTACGCGTGCCGCTGATCCCCGATTTCAACGCCGATCGCCGCTCTGTCCGTGCCATCGTCGACTTCGCCGCCGACGAGATCGGCGTGTCGGAGATCCACTTTCTGCCGTACCACACGCTTGGCATCAACAAGTACCACCTGCTCGGCGAACCCTACCATGCCGCCCGCACGCCACTGGACGCACCCGACCTGCTGGCCTTCGCCGAAGACTATGCCGGCGCCAAGGGCCTGACCGCCATTTTGCGAGGATAACACTATGACCACGTTGGATTTGACTACCCTGAGCGCCCGTATCCAGGCGCATAAGAATGCGCTGATTCACATCGTCAAACCGCCGGTGTGCACCGAACGCGCGCAGCACTATACCGAGGCCTATCAGCAGCATCAGGACAAGCCGCTGCCGGTGCGCCGCGCCCTGGCGTTGGCCAACCATCTGGCGAAACGCAGCATCTGGATCGCCAACGACGAGCTGATCGTCGGCAACCAGGCCAGCGAGCTGCGCGCCGCGCCGATCTTCCCCGAATACACCGTCGGCTGGATAGAAAACGAAATAGACCAGTTGGCCGACCGGCCGGGCGCCGGTTTTTCGGTCAGCGACGAGAACAAGGCAATTTTGCATCGTCTGTGCCCCTGGTGGCGCGGCCAAACGGTGCAGGATCGCTGCTACGGCATGTTCACCGACGAACAAAAGGCGCTGCTGGCCACCGGCATCATCAAGGCCGAGGGCAATATGACCTCCGGCGACGCCCATCTGGCGGTCAACTTCCCGCTGCTGCTGGAGTTAGGCCTCGATGGCCTGCGTGAAAAGGTGAACGCGCGCCGCAGCCGCCTGCGTCTGACCGAGTGGGAAGATCTGCACAAGGCGCAGTTTCTCAACGCTATCGATATTGTGCTGACGGCGCTGAGCGAACACATCCTGCGCTTCGCTCGCCTGGCGCGCGACATGGCGCAAAACGAAGCCCGCGACTGGCGGCGCGCCGAGCTGCTGGCTATCGCAGACAACTGCGACCGGATCGCCCATCGCCCGCCGCACACCTTCTGGCAGGCGCTGCAGCTGTGCTATTTCATCCAGCTGACGTTGCAGATCGAATCCAACGGCCATTCGGTTTCCTTTGGCCGCCTCGATCAGTATCTCTATCCCTGGTATCGGCGTGACGTGGAGCTGGAGCAAAACCTGGCGCGGGAAAACGCCATCGAGCTGCTGCACAGCTGCTGGCTGAAGCTGCTGGAGGTCAACAAGATCCGCTCCGGCTCGCACTCCAAGGCCTCCGCCGGCAGCCCGCTGTACCAGAACGTTACCATCGGCGGGCAAAAACTGGTCGATGGCCGGCCGTGCGACGCGGTCAATCCGCTGTCCTACGCCATTCTCGAATCCTGTGGCCGCCTGCGCTCCACCCAGCCCAACCTCAGCGTGCGTTACCACGCCGGGATGAGCGCCGATTTCCTCGACGCCTGCGTACAGGTGATCCGCTGCGGTTTCGGCATGCCGGCATTCAATAACGACGAAATTGTCATTCCCGAGTTCATCAAGCTGGGGGTCGAACCGCAGGACGCTTACGACTACGCCGCCATCGGCTGTATCGAGACCGCCGTCGGCGGCAAATGGGGCTATCGCTGCACCGGCATGAGCTTCATCAACTTCGCCCGCGTGCTGCTGGCTGCGCTGGAACAAGGCCGCGACGCCACGTCCGGGCAGATTTTCCTGCCGCAGGAACAGGCGCTGTCCAAAGGAAACTTCGCCGATTTCGAGCAGGTGATGGCCGCCTGGGATCGGCAAATCCGCTACTACACGCGCAAGTCAATTGAGATCGAGTGCGTGGTGGACAGCGTGCTGGAGGAGAACGCCCACGATATCCTCTGCTCCGCGCTGGTGGATGACTGCATTGAACGCGGCAAAAGCATCAAACAAGGCGGCGCCAAATACGATTGGGTTTCCGGTCTGCAGGTCGGCATCGCCAACCTGGGCAACAGCCTCGCGGCGGTGCGCAAACTGGTGTTCGACCAAGGGGCGATCGGCCAGCAGCAGTTGGCGACGGCGCTGGCCGAAGACTTCTCCGGGCTGGATGGCGAACAGCTGCGTCAGCGGCTGCTCAACGCCGCGCCCAAATACGGCAACGATGTGGACGAGGTCGATCGGCTGCTGGTGCGCGCCTACCAAACCTACATCGAAGAACTGAAACAGTACCGCAACACCCGCTTCGGCCGCGGGCCGATCGGCGGCGGCTACTACGCCGGCACCTCGTCGATTTCGGCCAACGTGCCCTTCGGCGCCGCTACCCTGGCCACGCCGGATGGCCGCAAGGCGCACGCGCCGCTGGCGGAAGGCGCCAGCCCGGCGTCCGGCACCGACCACCTGGGGCCAACGGCGGTTTTCAATTCGCTCGCCAAGTTGCCGACCGAGGCGATCCTCGGCGGCGTGTTGCTCAATCAAAAGCTGAACCCGGCGACGCTGGACAACCCGCGCGATCGGGAGAAGCTGATGCTGATGTTGCGCACCTTCTTCGAGAGCTATCGCGGCTGGCATGTGCAGTACAACATCGTGTCGCGCGACACGCTGCTGGCGGCGAAGCAACACCCTGACCAATATCGTGATTTAGTGGTTCGCGTAGCTGGCTATTCCGCCTTCTTTACCGCATTATCCCCTGAGGCGCAGGATGATATTATTGCGCGCACAGAACATACTCTTTAAACCTTTGACTCTTAGTGGCCGCACCTTGGCGGCCGCATCATCAGGCCGATATGAATTTACGACAACAGACCATATTGCAGTTGGTTAACGATCGCCGCCGGATCAGCGTCAATGAGCTGGCGCGCGCTTCGGGCGTCTCGGAAGTCACCATCCGGCAGGATCTCAACCTGCTGGAAAAACGCAGTTATCTGAAGCGGGTGCACGGCTCCGCCGTGGCGTTGGAAAGCGACGACGTCGACGCCCGCATGATGTCCAATTTCACCCTTAAGCAACGATTGGCGCAGTACGCCGCCGCGCAGGTCAACGACGGCGAGACGATTTTTATCGAGAGCGGCAGCGCCAATGCCCTGCTGGCGCGCTACATCGCCGAACGCAAGCGCATTACGCTGATCACCGTCAGCCACTACATCGCCAACCTGCTCAAAGAAACCGACTGCGACGTGATTGTGCTGGGCGGCATGTACCAGAAGAAAAGCGAGACCGTGGTCGGCCCGCTCACACGGCTGTGCATTCAGCAGGTGCATTTCAACAAAGCGTTTATCGGCATTGACGGCTTTCAGGCCGAAACCGGCTTTACCGGCCGCGACATGATGCGCGCCGATGTGGTCAGCGCGGTGCTGGCCAAGGGCGTGGAGAATATCGTGCTGACGGATTCCAGCAAATTCGGCCAGATCCAGCCTAACCCGCTGGCGCAGCCGGGGCAAATCAGCCGGGTGATCACCGATTCACGTTTGGCGCTGGAGTATCAGCATCAGCTGAAACGTCAGGGCGTACAGGTGGAGCTGGTCAACGAATAACGCGCCGCGCGGGCCACGCCGCCCGCCGTTTCCCTTGCGCAGCGGGATTTTAAGACTATTTACCTGTTTATCCTTCCCGAGAAACCTATACTCAGCTTCGGTAACTTTTGGGCCGTAACCCGCTAATTATTCGGCCGTTAACAAAAATGCCATTTTTTATATCGATACCGTATGGGAATCAACAGCAGGCCTGATTTATGGTTAACGCCTATACTTATAGGGCACTTCCATATAGCCAATGCTAAGGAGAAGTCATTATGATGATTATCAATAAACGTTTCGCCACCGCCGCTCTGGCTCTGACTCTGGCGTTTTCACTGAGCGCCTGTTCCAACATGTCCAAACGCGATCGCAACACCGCTATCGGCGCCGGCGCCGGTGCAGTCGGCGGCGCAGTGCTGACCAACGGCAGCGCTTTGGGCACGCTGGGTGGGGCTGCGGTGGGCGGCATCATCGGTCACCAGGTTGGCAAATAACCTGCCCGATGCTCCTCCGCCGGCAGGCGGGCAAAAGCGCCTCGGCGCTTTGACGTATTAACCAATAACGATGATTTCAGGTCTGTTTTACTTTAAGTCTATGGTTCTTTCGCCGTTAACGGGTTAACCCCCGGCAGCAACAACCTCTAGCCATGCCGCAGCATTGCACTGCGGCATGGCGATTCGCCTCAACCGCCCGCCAGTTTGACCTTCATGCCTTTGGCTTCCAGCAGCTGTTTGAGCAGATCGCGTTTATCGCCCTGGATCTCGATGACTCCCTCTTTCACCGAGCCGCCGCAGCCGCATTTCTTTTTCAGTTCGGCCGCCAGTTTGTCGAGCGCGGCATCATCCAGATCGACGCCGGTAATCAGGCACACGCCCTTCCCCTTGCGGCCGCTGGTCTGGCGCTGGATGCGCACAACGCCATCGCCCTTGGCGCGTTGCGGTTTAACCTCTTCCTGCTTGATGCGACCGGTGTCCGTGGAATACACCAGACGGCTGTTATCGTCATTCATCATCGCTTCCTCAGGCCAAAGAGGCGCGGATCGCGCGCAGCGTCGCGGCCGGATCCGCAGATTGGGTGATCGGACGCCCAATCACCATATAGTCCACGCCGGCGGCCTGCGCCTGCACCGGCGTCATAATACGGCGCTGATCGCCCGCCGCGCTGCCTTCAGGGCGGATCCCCGGCGTCACCAGTTGGAAAGCCTGCCCGCAGGCGGCCTTCAGGCGCTGCGCTTCGTGTGCCGAACATACCACGCCGTCCAGCCCGCAGTCGCGGGTCAGGCGCGCCAGGCGCTCGGCGTGTTCTGCCGGACTGGCCTCGATGCCGATGCCGCGAAGGTCTTCCGCTTCCATGCTGGTCAGCACCGTGACGGCGATCAGCAGCGGCGCATCCGCCCCGTATGACACCAGCGCTTCTTTAGCGGCGGTCATCATGCGCGCGCCGCCGCTGGCATGCACATTGACCATCCAAACGCCCAGCTCGGCCGCTGCGGCTACCGCATGCGCCGTGGTATTGGGAATATCGTGGAATTTCAGGTCAAGAAATACGTCGAAGCCGCGCCCGTGCAGATCGCGCACCAGCTGCGGTCCAAACAGCGTGAACATTTCTTTGCCCACTTTCAGCCGGCAGTCTTGCGGATCGATACGGTCGGCGAACGCCAGCGCAGCGTTCTTATCGGCGTAATCCAACGCTACAACGATTGGAGATGATTTTAAGTCATTGTTATTAGCGTTATTTTCAGACTTCATTTCTTCTACCTTCTGTAAAATGGAGATAATCAGGGACTCACCCGCGAAACTGACCGCCGCATTCTACATGCCAGGGGCCAGAAATCCCAGCCACAGCGCGCACCGGCGCTCTGTCATGTTACCTTGCGTCTTTGTCATGGCGCGTCAACGTAAGCGCGTCAGCAATAAACCACGCAGCGTAAAACGCCGTAAAGATGCGTAAATTATCAATCAAATATTTTGAACCACTTGCTCAGCATTATCAGATTTTCAATCGGCCCAGATGCTTTATTATTCACCACATCGGAAGCGAATGGCTTCCTTCCTAAATAAACAGACTGGAGTCACCCATGAAAACCATCAAATATTTTGCAGCCGCTGCCGCTATCGCACTGACCTCTTTCGCCACTTTGGCCGCTGAGCCGATCAACAGCCAGCAGGCTGATAGCCTGACCGCGACCGGCGTCGTTTCCGCAGGCCACGCAACCACCCTCAGCAGCCTGGAGAAAAAACTGGCCGCTAAAGCAGATGCTCAGGGCGCCAGCAGCTACCGCATTATCTCCGCCGGCGGTAACAACATGTTGAGCGGCACCGCGATCATCTACAAATAAGGTTTCCGGTACAGGGCCCGAGATTTCGGGCCCTGCCTCTATTTCCCGCTTAAAAACCCGCCTTTGCCCGCTCTTTATTGTTACAAAAATATTAAATTTTTATTACACACTAGACACCCGATCGCCAGTGGCTTAGCTTGAAGGCATCTTCCTGCAGAAAGGCTTTCAAAATGAGCGAGATATCGACACTTACCATTAAAATTCCTCTGGCACTGAAGGAGAAAATCCGCGCCGCCGCCGCTGAAAACGAATTTTCATTGAGTGTGGAAGTGTGCCAGCGCCTGGAAAGCAGCTTCAACGCGCCCGTCGTCAAGGCAGAAAAACCGGCCAAGAAAGCGGACGACCTGCACCACGGCGAGATCGACAATCAAAGCACCGAAGAAGAAATCGAACAGCCTCTGAGCCAGAAAGAGCTGAAGAAGCTGCGTCAGCTATTGAAAACCGGCGCTAAAGGCGGCAAGAAAAAGTAAGCGATGAACATAGAAAAACGGGGCGATCAATCGCCCCGTTTTATTTTGTCTCACCGCCGCGCTATTGTCCGTCCAGACCGCGGATCGGTTTAACCGATGACCAGGCGCGACACGACGGACAATGCCAATAGAGCGAGTGCGCGGTGAAGCCACATTTGTGGCAGCGGTAACGCGGTTTGGTGCGAATTTGCTCGCCGACCATATCGCGCAACAACAGCAGACTCTCTTTCGCACGGCCGTCTTCAGCGTCCGCCAGGTGATAATCCATCAGCCGATAAAACACCCGCATAGTGGGGTGACGCTGCAGCTGACGGTTGATATAGACCTGCACCACGTCGCGCCCTTCGTGCTGCTCGATGATTTCGGCCAGCATCAGATCAGCGGTTGCGCCGGTGTTCTCTTCCACGCAGCGTTTAAGGAAATCAGCCCAGTTGTGCTGCTGTTCCGGCAGATGCGTGTAGCATTCCTGCAGCATCGGCAGCGTTTCGCTGACCAGCTCTTTATCCTGACTCAATACGCGTTGCAGCGACTCTGCCGCTTTGGCGTAGTCGTTTTGCGCCATGTAAATGCGCCCGAACATGATGGACACGCGCGCGCACTGTTTATCGGCCGCGTCCGCACGCTTGAGCAGGCTCATCGCCCGATCGAGATCGTCGCTGCCCATCGCCTGCAGCGCCAGTTCACAATAAAAGTGCGCGATCTCGACGCGTTGTTTCTCTTTGCCCAGCTTGACCAACTTTTCCGCCACGTCGATCGCTTTCTGCCAGTCGCTGGTCGCCTGATGGATCACCAGCAATTGCTGCAGCGCCGAGACGCGAAAATCCGCTTCGTCAGTCAACTGGCTGAACATGTCTTCCGCACGGTCGTAAAGCCCGGCGGCCATATAGTCACGGCCCAGCTGTTGCACCGCCAACAGGCGCTGCTCAAAGGTCAGGGAAGCGCTTTCCATCAAGGCCTGATGGATGCGGATAGCGCGGTCGACTTCGCCGCGCGAGCGGAACAGGTTGCCCAACGTCAGGTGGGCCTCAACGGTGTTGCTGTCCTCTTTCAACATGTCGAGGAACAGATCAACCGCCTTATCCTGCTGGTTTGAAAGCAGAAAGTTCACCCCTGCCACGTATTCACGCGACAGGCGGTTGGCTTCTTGCTGTTTATCCTGCTGAGCGCTTCTGCGCCCCATGTACCAACCGTACGCGGCAGCCACGGGCAGCAACAGAAACAGCAGTTCTAACATAGAGGGTTATTCCTTGCTGACAACGGCCTGAGCCGCCGGTTCAGCGGGCTGCTCAAGCTGCAGCTCCAGCCTTTTGATCTTGCGCTCGGCGCGGCCCAGCGCAATGCGCGTACGCAGATAGAACAGACCGCAAATGATCCAGCCGAGAATGAAACCGGCGCCAAACAGCGTGGCCAACAGGGTCGATACGCGATAATCGCCCTGCGCAACCAGATAGTTAAAATTGACCACCTGATCGTTATGCGCGCCCAGGGTGACGGAAATCACGAAGATCACCAGAACCAACAAAAAAATCAGCAAATATTTCACATTCTTTCCCGCGATGCCGAGTGAATCGGATGAACGATGCCAAAACGTGGCGTCCCTAACCCTTAAGTTAGCATTTCCCGTTGCGGCAGGGAAACCCTGCGGCACGATAAAACCACATATCTGCTGGCATATTCGGCAGTAAACGGCTTTAACGAACAAATTGATGAGAAAGCTTCTCAAAACGTCGAATTTATAAGGATATGGGGGCGACGGCGCGGATTGCAATGGCGGGAAAATGTAAGCGGTTAATGCGGCGCCGATCTGGCGCCGCGCTTTTTGTGACATGGTCACATAACGTTCATTTCTCCGGCTTGCGCGCCGCGATTTCCTGCTGCTCTTGCGGCGGCGGCGTCAGAGGACCGAACCAGCGCTGCGCCAGCCAGCAGGTGATCACTACCAGCAACCAACTGATCAACGTGGCCATCGCCAGATCGCGCGGCCAGTGCATGCCCAGCAGCAAGCGGCTGCCCATTACCCCGGCCGCCCACACCATCAGGATCGCGACGGTTTTGTAATGGCGGCGCGGCCACAGCAGCCCTACGCCCAATAGCGCCCAGGTGGCGGCGAACATGGTGTGCCCCGACGGAAAAGCAAAGCCGGTTTCAAACTGCCAGTGCTTGCGCAGCCAGCTCGGCACCAGCGTCTGGTCTTGCAGTTGCTCGCGCACCAGCGCGCTGCGCTCTTTGCGCTGCAGCGAGTAGAAATACTTGCCGTCCACGCCGTGGGTTTGCTCCAACCACACCACGAAAGGACGCGGCTCTTGCACCCGATCCTTGATCAACGACTTCACGCCCTGCCCAATCAACAGCGCGGCGAAAAGCAGCATCGCCAGACCGATGGCCGGCTTCAGCCGAAAGCGCAGGCACCACAAAAACCAACCGCAGAGGATCGCGCTGGTCAGAATGCCCCACGGCGAGGTCACGGTTTCGGTCACCCAGTACAGCGCTTTCAGCAGCCGGTCATTGCCGCCGGGTTGCCAGTGCCAGCCGGATACCCAGACCGCCAGCGGCATCAACAGCAGCAGCAACGCGCCGCCCGCCGTGCGTTTTGCTATCTCATACATTCCCGTTTTCCTCTGCGTGAATCAGGCTGCAGTGTAACAAGAGTGCAATATTGATAACACGCGAAAAATTAAACAGATAGACAACCTATCGCAATAATAGGTGGCCAGAAAACGCCATCTGCTGGTTTGCTGAGCACCGCCCGGCAAGAAGTTGTGGCAAAATAGCCGATAATTAACGAAATAGAGATCGGCGTAGCACGTTTTAGTCTTGGTCAATGCACTGACCGGACTTAGGATGCGCGACAATGATTGAATCGTAGGTTTTTGTGGAGAGTGACATGCAGCTTAAACGGGTGGCAGAGGCTAAACTGCCGACACCTTGGGGCGATTTCCTGATGGTAGGATTCGAAGAACTGGCGACCGGGCACGATCATCTGGCGCTGGTATTCGGTGATATTTCCGGAGAAGCGCCGGTGCTCGCACGCGTGCATTCCGAATGTCTGACCGGCGACGCGTTGTTCAGCCTGCGCTGCGACTGCGGTTTTCAGCTGGAAGCCGCGCTGGAGCAGATCGCCGAAGAAGGCCGCGGCATCCTGCTTTATCATCGCCAGGAGGGCCGCAATATCGGCCTGTTGAACAAGATCCGCGCCTATGCCCTGCAGGATAAGGGCGCAGACACCGTGGAAGCCAACCATCAGCTCGGCTTCGCCGCCGACGAACGCGACTTCACCCTGTGCGCCGACATGTTCAAACTGCTGGGCGTCGACGCGGTGCGCTTGCTGACCAACAACCCGAAAAAGGTCGAGATCCTGACCGAAGCCGGTATCAATATCAGCGAGCGCGTGCCGCTGATCGTCGGCCGCAATCCGAAGAACGAACACTATCTGGCCACCAAGGCCGCCAAAATGGGCCATTTGCTCGACCAGAAGTGATCGCCGCCACGTGAAAACCATCAGGGCGCCTTGCGGCGCCCTTTTTACTGCCCGATTTACAGCATTTTCCTGATTACGTAGTGCAGGATGCCGTCGTTTTCGTAGTAGGTCAGCTCGTTGCCGGTATCGATGCGGCAACGGGTGTCGATCACCTCCTTGCGCCCGTCGGCATAGGTGATATGTACCGGCACCGTCTGGCCCGGCTGCAGCTGTTGCAGGCCGCCGACGCTGATCTGCTCGTCCCCGGTCAGCCCCAGCGTTTTGCGCGTCACGCCCTGCGGGAACTCCAGCGGCAAAATACCCATGCCTATCAGGTTGGAGCGGTGAATACGCTCGAAGGATTCGGCGATCACCACCCGCACGCCCAGCAGGCGCGGCCCTTTCGCCGCCCAGTCGCGGCTGGAGCCGGAACCGTACTCTTTACCGGCGATCACCGCCAGCGGCACTTTCTCCTGCTGGTACTGCATGGCGGCGTCGTAGATAGACAGTTGCTGCTGCGACGGAATATGGCGGGTATAGCCCCCCTCCACGCCCGGCACCATTTCGTTGCGGATGCGGATGTTGGCGAAGGTGCCGCGCATCATTACTTCATGGTTTCCGCGGCGCGAACCGTAGGAGTTAAAGTCCTGCGGCGCCACGCCGTGCTCGCTCAGGTAACGCCCCGCCGGGCTGTCGCGCTTGATGTTGCCCGCCGGCGAGATGTGGTCGGTGGTCACCGAATCGGCCAGAATCGCCAGAATGCGCGCGTCCTTGATGTCCTGCACCGGATCCGGCTTCACCTTCATGGTGCTGAAAAACGGAGGATGGCGGATATAGGTAGAATCCTCCTGCCATTGATAGGTCGCCGAACCGGTCACCTGGATCGCCTGCCAGTTGGCGTCGCCATCGAACACTTCGCCGTATTCTTTGTGGAACATCTCGGTGCGCACTTCTTCCACCGCCTGAGCAATGTCCTGGCTGCTCGGCCAGATGTCCTTCAGGTAGACCGGTTGACCGTCATTGCCCTCGCCCAGCGGCTCTTTGGTCAGGTCGATCTTCATGCTGCCCGCCAGCGCATACGCCACAACCAGCGGCGGTGAGGCCAGCCAGTTGGTTTTCACCAGCGGGTGGATGCGCCCTTCGAAGTTACGGTTGCCCGACAGCACCGCGCCCACGGTCAGATCGCCCTCTTTGATCGCCTGCTCGATAGGATCCGGCAGCGGCCCGGAGTTGCCGATACAGGTGGTACAGCCATATCCCACCAGGTTGAACCCCAGTTCTTCCAGATAAGCGGTGAGCTTGGCGCTGTCGAAGTAGTCGGTCACCACTTTGGAACCCGGCGCCAACGACGTTTTTACCCAAGGCTTGCTGCGCAGCCCTTTCTTGACGGCGTTTTTCGCCAGCAGGCCCGCCGCCATCATCACGCTCGGGTTGGAGGTGTTGGTGCAGGAGGTGATCGCCGCGATCACCACCGCGCCGTCGTGCAGCTCGTGCTGCTGCCCATCCAGCGTAAAGGGTTTGCTGTCTGCCTTGGTCTTGTGGCCGCCGATATCCAACTCGGTAGCGGCCCGGAACGCCTGCGGCACATTCGGCAGCGCGACGCGGTCCTGCGGGCGTTTCGGCCCGGCGAGGCTGGCCTCGACCGTCGACATATCCAGCGCCAGCGAGCTGGTGAATACCGGCTCATCCCCCGGGTTGCGCCACATGCCCTGCGCCTTGGCGTAGGCTTCCACCAGCGCGATTTGTTCAGCGCTGCGGCCGCTGAGTTTCATGTAGCCGAGCGTGACGTCATCTACCGGGAAGAAACCGCAGGTGGCGCCGAACTCCGGCGACATATTGGCGATGGTCGCCCGGTCCGCCAACGGCAGATCGGCCAGGCCGTCGCCGTAAAACTCGACGAACTTGCCGACAACGCCGTGCTTACGCAGCATTTGGGTGACGGTCAGCACCAGGTCGGTGGCAGTAATGCCCTCGCGGAGCTTGCCGGTCAGCTTAAAGCCGACGACGTCCGGGATCAGCATCGACACCGGCTGGCCCAGCATCGCCGCTTCCGCTTCGATACCGCCGACGCCCCAGCCGAGAATGCCCA
This sequence comes from Serratia sp. ME47, assembly GCF_903970925.1. Classification (NCBI taxonomy): domain Bacteria; kingdom Pseudomonadati; phylum Pseudomonadota; class Gammaproteobacteria; order Enterobacterales; family Yersiniaceae; genus Serratia; species Serratia sp. ME47. Next base: position 88,911 of record NZ_CAJCKE010000018.1, read on the forward strand.
GGCCGTTGATCATGGTGGTGTGGGAATCAGTGCCCACCAGCGTATCCGGATAGGCCACGCGGCGACCGCTTTCGTCGCTGTGCCATACCGTTTGGCCGAGGTATTCGAGGTTGACCTGGTGGCAGATGCCGGTGCCCGGCGGCACCACGCGGAAACGGTTGAAGGCTTTCTGCCCCCAGCGCAGGAAGGTGTAGCGCTCGTGGTTGCGCTGCATTTCGATACGAACGTTGTCTTCGAAGGCGTTGTTATCGCCGAATTCATCGACGGTGACCGAGTGGTCAATCACCAGATCCACCGGTGACAGCGGGTTCACCTGGTCGACATTGCCGCCCAGCCGCCGCACCGCTTCACGCATCGCCGCCAGATCCACCACCGCCGGAACGCCGGTAAAATCCTGCATCAGCACGCGCGCCGGACGGTAGGCGATCTCACGGTCAGCATGGCCGGTTTGCAACCAGGCGACGATGGCCTTGAGGTCGTCAACCTGCACGGTATCGCCATCCACATGACGCAGCAGGTTCTCCAACAGCACTTTCATTGATTTCGGCAACCGGTCGATATCACCCAGCTGCTTCGCCGCCAGCGGCAGACTGTAGTAGTAATATTCGCTATTCAGCGCAACCAGCTTATCCAGACTTGTTTCACGAAGATCGGACGACATAGCTCCTCCATTTCTTATTGTGATTAAAACAGGGTAATCAGTGAGGTCTTGTTTAAAGATACCACAAAGATAAGTTAACGTTTTGATAACAACACGATTTGATCACAGCGATAGGTGAGAACAATCAAGAAGAAGGAAGTGCAAGCGCAGCCAAGGGGTTAGGCCACGCGTCAACGAAAACGCCGCAACGAGGCGGCGTTTTGGCAGGGAAGATCTCGCGGCTTTAGCGGGGTTTGCGCACCAGGCGGCGACATACTGTGAGCACAACTGCAGCAATGATGGCAGAGACACCCAATTTAATGGCAATGACAGCCGAGTCGAAATTATTCATCCCTATTTCACCATCACCGTTAATTTCTAGGTTGTTGGAAACGAAGCTGTCGAAAATTCCGTCTGGCAGGTAGCGCAACAACAAAAGGGTTAGCAACAAGAACAGAACAATCCAGAGACTTTTTTTCATTGTGATACCACGCATTTACTGTAATCAGGCTCGCCTTGAACATCTATACGACCGTACGCCATCAGCCCTCGACCTCCAGGCACTCTCACCTTTCTACGCCTTAGCAGCGCATCCCGAAGGATCTGAAAGTCAGATGCCTGATAGAGAGTAATACATCCCCAAGAAACACCGGTGCCATCTGTGTTAAGTGGATGCAGTCTAAAACTGTTTCGAAAGACGCCATTTACGGCGAGGTAGTCACTCATAGTTTCATTGCTGAAGAGACCAAACCACTCAGAATGGCGATTCTTGTAGAGATGATACAGGTCAACCAACTCAGAACGAATTTGATTTGCAATACTGCCCTGTGGTCTGTCGACGATCCAGTATGTTCCTGGAGGAATGGCGGCTTTTTCACGATCCGAACAGTTTGGGTTGTTAATGTAATGCTCGATACCCGATAACACGTCGAATGTCCCCACTCCATAGCACCGTAATTTCGCTATCTTGCCATCACTTGATAAATCAGCGTAGTTAAGCCTGCATATCTGCATAACGTTGAATTTCCTTATTCAATGATCCGAACGTTTTGCAGTCTACTTAGAGGCTAACGGGTTGAAAAGAGGACGGTGGTTTTTCAGGATGATCCTGAGAAACAAGGAAGGTGCGGGTTTCCGGGCTAAAAAAACCCGGTTTGGCAGGCGCCTAACCGGGTTTGATTTGATATCGTCAACGATTACTTAATCGGCAGCTTGATGTCCTTGAACATCGCTTCAATCTCTTCGTTGGAGCGCAGCGCCACTGCGCTGTCGACCACGTCGCGCGTCAGGTGCGGCGCGAAGCGCTGAATGAAGTCGTACATGTAGCTGCGCAGGAAGGTGCTGCGGCGGAAGCCGATTTTAGTGGTGCTGTAGGTGAAGATATCGCGCGCATCCACCGTCACCAGATCCGGATCCTGCACCGGATCAACCGCCATGCTGGCGATCACCCCTACCCCCAATCCCAAACGCACATAGGTTTTAATCACGTCGGCATCAGTGGCGGTAAAGACGATGCGCGGCGTCAGGCCGGCGCGGTTGAAGGCGGTGTCCAGCTCCGAGCGGCCGGTAAAGCCGAAGGTGTAAGTGACGATCGGGTAAGCCGCCAGTTCTTCAATGCTGATGCTGCTTTTGCCCGCCAAAGGATGATCGGGCTTCACCACCACCGCACGGTTCCAGTGGTAGCACGGCAGCATGATAAGATCGTCATACAGGTGCAGCGCTTCGGTGGCGATGGCGAAATCTGCGGTGCCCTTGGAGACCGCTTCGGCGATCTGCGTCGGCGAGCCCTGATGCATGTGCAGCGAGACACGCGGGTAACGCTCAATGAAGCCTTTAATCACGTTGGGCAAAGCGTAGCGAGCCTGGGTATGCGTGGTGGCGACGTACAGCGAGCCTTTGTCCGGGTAGGTGTGTTCACCGGCGACGGCCTTGATGGCGTCTACCTTGGACAGCACTTCACGCGCGATGCGAATGATTTCCTGGCCGGCCGGGGTGACCTGGGTCAGGTGCTTGCCGCTGCGGGCGAAAATCTGGATGCCCAGCTCATCTTCGAGCATGCGCACCTGTTTGCTGATGCCGGGTTGAGAGGTATAGAGCCCTTCTGCCGTCGAGGAGACATTCAGGTTGTGGTTAACCACTTCCACAATGTAACGAAGCTGCTGCAATTTCATATCTTATACCATCCTAGGTTAAACACTGCGGCTTACCCGCAGCCAGGTATATCGGTGTCGCCCCGGTATGCTGAAACTCACAAGCCATAAACCCCGTGTTCTACCCTGATGGTGAAGAAAACGCCGTTGTTAATAAGCTTTAATAATAAAAAAACTTTTTATATAACCACTATACCACGATGCAGCTTCAAGTATAGATCCGCGTCACACTATGATAACGATTATTTTGCATGGGTATCAACGTGAAACGGCGGTGTCGGAGGGATAAAAACAGCAAAGGATAGATCCGTTTGCCCCTTTTCACCAATAAAAAAACCAGCCGCCAGGGCTGGTTTTTCATCTTGCGGGCAGGACATCGGCCTTACTTCTTGCCTTCGACCCACTTGCCGTCCACGTAAAACGCGGACCAACCGGTCGCCTTGCCGTCTTTTTCAGAGGAGACGTACTGCTGCTTGGTTTTACGGCTGAAACGCACCAGGGTTTTGTTGCCTTCGGCATCCGCCACCGGCGCATCGGCCAGGTAGCGCAGTTTCTCCGGCAGACGATCCTTGAAGCGAGCCAGTTCTTCCACCAGCGGCGCGCGGGTCTCGCGCGATTTAGGGAAGGTGTTGGCCGCCAGGAACACGCCGGCAGCGCCGTCACGCAGCACGAAATAGGCGTCGGACTTCTCGCACGGCAGCTCCGGCAACGGCACCGGATCTTCCTTCGGCGGCGCGACATCGCCGTTACGCAGGATCTTGCGGGTGTTTTTGCAGTTCTCGTTGGTGCAGCCCATGTACTTGCCGAAACGTCCCATTTTCAGGTGCATTTCCGAGCCGCACTTGTCGCACTCCACCACCGGGCCATCATAGCCTTTCAGACGGAACTCGCCCTCTTCGATCTCATAGCCGTCACACGCCGGGTTGTTACCGCAAACGTGCAGCTTGCGCTGGTTGTCGATCAGATAGCTGTCCATCGCCGTACCGCATTTCTGGCAGCGGCGGCGGGCGCGCAGCGCGTTGGTTTCCGCGTCGTCGCCTTCGAGGATGTTGAGCACTTCCGCTTCCGGCACCAGGTTGATGGTGGTTTTGCAACGTTCCTTCGGCGGCAGCGCGTAGCCGGAACAGCCGAGGAAGACCCCAGTGCTGGCGGTACGGATGCCCATCTTGCGGCCGCAGGTCGGGCAGTCGATGCTGGTCATCACCATCTGGTTAGGCCGCATGCCGCCTTCTTCCGGATCCTTCTCCGCCGTTTCAAGCTGCTCGCTGAAGTCGACGAAGAATTCGTCCAGCACCGCTTTCCACTCGGCCTGGTTGTTGGCGACCTCATCGAGGCCGTCTTCCATGCGCGCGGTGAAGTCATAGTTCATCAGCTCGCGGAAGTTCTCTTCCAGACGATCGGTGACGATCTCACCCATTTTCTCGGCATAGAAACGGCGGCTTTCCACCCGCACATAACCGCGATCCTGAATGGTCGAGATGATGGAGGCGTAAGTGGACGGACGGCCGATGCCGCGTTTCTCCAGCTCTTTCACCAGCGAGGCTTCGCTGTAGCGCGCCGGCGGCTTGGTGAAGTGCTGGCTCGGGATCAGTTTCTGCAGATCCAGCTCGCTGCCGATTTCGACGAACGGCAACGTGCGATCTTCATCGCCTTTGCGCAGAGCCGGCATCACCTTGGTCCAGCCGTCAAAGCGCAGCGTACGGCCCTTGGCGCGCAGCTGATAATCGCCGGCTTTCACCGTCAGCGTGGTGGAATCGTATTGCGCCGGCGTCATCTGACAGGCGACGAACTGACGCCAGATCAGCTGATACAGCTTCTGCGCGTCCGCTTCCATGTCTTTGAGCTGTTCGGCGAGCACGTTCACGTCCGAAGGACGGATGGCTTCGTGCGCTTCCTGTGAATTCTCTTTGCTGCTGTACTGATTCGGCGCCTTCGGCAGGTATTTATCGCCGAAGTTGTCGCCGATGTAGCCACGCACCATGTTGAGCGCATCCTGGCTCAGGTTGGTGGAGTCGGTACGCATATAGGTGATGTGACCGGCTTCATACAGCCGTTGCGCCATCATCATGGTTTTCTTCACGCCGAAGCTCAGGCGGGTGCTGGCGGCCTGTTGCAGCGTGGAGGTAATGAAAGGCGCGCCCGGCTTGCTGCTGGTCGGTTTGTCTTCGCGATCCAGCACCGTGTAGCGGGCTTTTTCCAGCAACTTGACCGCGGCGTGCGTCTGCTCGCGGTTGACCGGCTTGAACGGTTTGTCGTGCGCATGGGTCACTTCCATCTGCAGCGCGGTGTCACCCTTCGCCAGCAGATCGGCATGCAGCTCCCAGTACTCTTCCGGCACGAACGCCTTGATGTCGCGTTCGCGCTCAACCACCAGGCGCACTGCCACCGACTGCACGCGGCCGGCGGACAGGCCGCGGGCGATTTTTTTCCACAGCAGCGGCGAGACCATATAGCCCACCACGCGGTCCATAAACCGGCGCGCCTGCTGCGCGTTGACGCGGTCAATGTTCAACTCGCCCGGCTGTTTGAACGCCTGTTGGATCGCGTTTTTGGTGATTTCGTTAAACACCACGCGGCTAAAGCGTTTGTCATCCCCACCGATCACTTCCCGCAGGTGCCAGGCGATGGCTTCCCCTTCGCGGTCAAGGTCGGTTGCGAGATAAATGTGGTCGGCGTTTTCCGCCAACGATTTTAACTCGGCGACCACTTTTTCTTTACCCGGCAGGATTTCATAATGCGCTTTCCAGCCGTGGTAAGGGTCGACGCCCATGCGATTTACCAGCGCCGCCTTCTCATCTTTTTTAACTTTTTTCTTGGCTTTGTCTTCGGTTGAGTCAGCGCTCTTTTTGCTGGCTGAGCCACTGGTCGGCAAATCACGGATATGACCGACGCTGGACTTCACCACGTAGTCACTTCCTAAATATTTATTAATAGTTTTGGCTTTTGCCGGGGACTCAACTATTACGAGAGCTTTACCCATATTTACCTTTACCTAATTTATTTCTTCTAAAAAGAAGTCTTTTATCTCGCCGTGCCGCGGCAATTCGTGTCTCTTTTTTTATATTGCGGCAGTCTGGCAAGAGATCAACAGATTTTTTTCTTTTGGTTGCCCAACTGCTCAACCTGAACGCAAGTTGTTGATCCTGCCTGCTATTCACCCATGCCCCAGAAGTATGGCTGCGTGATTTTTATTCATGGCGTAAACAAAACCTTCCACCCGACGCCGCAAAATCCCACACTGTACCTGATAAAAAGCGTCACGCAACCTAATTAGCACGGAAAGGCAGATTTCGCCAACCGGCCGCCGCCCATGGCCATCCAGACGGCAAATAAACCTTAGTCGGTTTGCGGATAAAAGCGAACCGGCGTTAGAATATGCGCAGCGTTTTTTGTTTGGAGTCTAATAAATGTACAAGAATACTGCACCTATCGGCCGCGAGGCCCTGCTGGCGGAAGCAAATAACATCATCCGCCAACACGAAGATTATCTGCACGGCATGATCGCCACCGACGTTGAACAAAAAAGCGGCGTTTTAGTTTTTCGCGGCGAATACTTTTTAGATGCCGATGGATTGCCCACCGCCAAAACCACCGCCGTATTTAATATGTTTAAACATTTGGCTCACCTGCTTTCGGAAAAATACCATTTGGTCGATTGAGAAAACAAAACGGGGGCGCCTGGCCCCCGTTGATTCCTGCTCTTCTCGCCTTACAACAACGGCTTTTCCCCGCGCTGCCACCAGCGCAACAGCAAACGATCGACGCTTTCCGCCGCGCTGCCGGTGAAACGATCCATCAAACGTTTACGACGTGCATAGCGCACGGCGATCACTTCGTGGTTATCCAACTCGGCGATCAACAAATCGTCACTGGTGCCGATGGCGTCGATAAGGCCTTTCTCTTTGGCCTGGGTCCCGAACCAGTGCTCACCGGTGGCGACGTTGTCGATGTCCAGCGACGGGCGCTGCTCGTGCACGAAGCGTTTGAACAGCTCGTGCGTTTCGTTCAGATCTTCGCGGAACTTCTCGCGCCCCTGCTCGGTATTCTCACCGAACAGCGTCAGCGTACGTTTAAACTGCCCGGCGGTATGCAGCTCCACGTCGATGTCGTTCTTCTTCAGCAGGCGATGGAAATTCGGGATCTGCGCCACCACGCCGATGGAACCGATGATGGCGAACGGCGCCGCCACGATGCGATCCGCGACGCAGGCCATCATGTAGCCGCCGCTGGCCGCCACTTTATCCACCGCCACCGTCAGGCGGATACCGCCTTTGCGCAAGCGCTCCAACTGCGAAGCCGCCAGGCCGTAGCCGTGCACCACCCCGCCCGGGCTTTCCAGACGCAGCAGGACTTCATCCTGCGCCGAGGCCACCGCCAGCACCGCGGAGATCTCTTCGCGCAGCGACGTCACCTCGTGCGCATCCATGCTGCCCTTGAAGTCCAACACGTACAGGCACGGCTTGGCCACTTCCACCGCGCCGGATTTGGCGCGCTGCTTCTTCAATTTGTCATCAGACTTGGTCTGCTTCTTGAACTGTTTCAGCCAAACCTTTTGCTCGGCAGTATCCATACGCGCCAGGCGCATATCGCGCTGCATTTCGCGATACTGTTCACCGAGATCGGTCAGCTGCAGCTCCCCTTTCTGGCGGCTCTTGCGTTGCCCCAGACTGACCGCCAGGATGGCCAACGCGGCGATGGCGAGCACCACCGTGGCGACCTTGGCCAGAAACAGGCCATAAACAGATATAAACTCCACAGATTCCGCCTTTATTTACAGGTTGTTAGTATGATTCTTTCCATTTTAGCCAACCGCAGCGCCTGCTGTCGCGGCTAAATGAAAATTCATTGCGTTCTGCACGTCACTATGGGGACGATTCAAGGCCGAACCAAGCCGCCGCCGCGCCGCTTTTGTTACAAAAGAATGCCATTTCAGCCTGCTACGCATTGAAAATGCGTACGGATTAAGGCATATAACACCCATTATTCATCAATATGATGAGACAGATTCGCTGCGCGGCCCGCAGAAGGTCGAGCTCTCGCTCCCGCCCTGGCCGCGCGTTTCACCCTTGCTCCCCACGATACGCGGGAGATCAGCCACCCAGGCGAGGATTTATCGTGCATTACCAACCCAAACAAGATCTGCTCGAACAACGCATTATTTTGGTCACCGGCGCCGGAGACGGCATCGGCCGCGAAGCGGCGCTGACCTACGCTCGCTTCGGCGCCCAGTTAGTGCTGCTGGGACGCACCGAGAGCAAACTGCTGGCGGTACAACAAGAGATCGCGGCCCAGGGCGGCGCCCCGACCCTGGTGGTCACGCTCGACTTGCTGCACGCCACGCCGGAGCAATGCCGGCAGATAGCCGACGATCTGGCGCGCCAAATTCCGCGCCTGGACGGCGTGCTGCACAACGCCGGCCTGCTGGGCGACATTGCGCCGATGGCCGACCTGTCGATAACCATGTGGCAAGAGGTGATGCAGGTTAACGTCAACGCCACCTTTATGCTGACTCAGGCGCTGCTGCCGCTGCTGCTGAAATCCCACGCCGGGTCGCTGGTGTTCACCAGTTCCAGCGTCGGGCGCACCGGCCGCGCCGACTGGGGCGCTTATGCGGTGTCGAAGTTCGCTACTGAAGGCATGATGCAGGTATTGGCCGATGAATACAAAAATCGTAATTTGCGGGTAAACTGCATCAATCCGGGCGGAACTCGCACCAAAATGCGCGCATCCGCCTTCCCGCACGAAGACAAAAACAAGCTGAAAACCCCGGCTGACATCATGCCGCTGTACCTGTATCTGATGGGCGAGGACAGCCGGCGAAAAACCGGCATGAGCTTCGACGCCCAGCCGAACCGCAAACCCGGCGCGGCCGAATAATAAGGAGCGTTTCATGGCGGAAGATCGTCATCAACAGCGCCAGCAGCGCCTGAAAGAACAGGTCGATGCACGCATCGCCGCGGCGCAGGACACCCGTGGCCTGCTGCTGGTGTTTACCGGCAACGGCAAAGGCAAAACCACCGCCGCCTTCGGCACCGTCACCCGCGCGGTCGGTCACGGCATGCGCGCCGGGGTGATCCAGTTCATCAAGGGCGAGTGGCCCAATGGCGAAAAGAATCTGCTGCAGCAACATGGCGTTGAATTTCAGGTGATGGCTACCGGCTTCACCTGGGAGACGCAGAACAAGGCAGGCGACACCGCCGCCTGCCAGGCAGTGTGGCAGCACGGCAAACGCATGCTGGCCGACAGCGGCCTGGATCTGGTGCTGCTGGACGAAGTGACCTACATGTTGACCTACGGCTATCTGGAGCTGGAAGAGCTCAAAGAAGCGCTGCGGCAGCGCCCTGCGCACCAAACGGTGATACTGACCGGGCGCGGTTGCCATCGCGAGCTGCTGGAAATGGCGGATACGGTTACGGAGATGCGGCCGGTGAAACACGCGTTCGACGCGGGCATCAAGGCGCAACAGGGGATTGATTGGTAACAAAACGTTCTGGCCCCGAACGGGGCCAGAATGACGGATTAGCTGCGTTTGCTCGGTTTGCCCGATTTACTCGGTTTGCTGCCCGGCGCACTGCGACGGCCGCTGCCGGCCACCTGCGAGTGACGTTTGACCGCGCGACGGATCTGGTTAGCCTTCACGCGGCGGCGCTCACGCTCCACCGGCATCTTGCTGACCGTTTCCGGTTTCAATTCAACCAGCTCGCGCAGGTAGTTGATCGCCGGCAGATCCAGTTCGGCCCAGCCGCCGCGCGGCAGGCCCTTCGGCAGATCGATATCGCCGTAGCGTACGCGGATCAGGCGGCTCACCTGCACGCCCACCGCTTCCCACAGGCGACGCACTTCACGGTTGCGGCCTTCGGTCAGGGTCACGTTGTACCATTGGTTGAGGCCTTCACCGCCCTGGAAGCTGATGGTGCGGAACGCGGCCGGGCCGTCTTCCAGTTGCACGCCTTTGCTCAGCTGCTTCACTTTCGCATCGTCGACCTGGCCAAACACGCGCACCGCGTACTCGCGTTCCACTTCACGGCTTGGGTGCATCAGACGGTTGGCCAGTTCACCATCGGTGGTGAACAGCAGCAGACCGGAAGTGTTGACGTCCAGTCGCCCTACCGCCACCCAGCGCGAACCGCGCAGCTTCGGCAAGCGATCGAACACCGTCGGGCGGCCTTCAGGATCGCTGCGGGTACACAGCTCACCTTCCGGTTTGTAGTAAGCCAGCACGCGGCAGACCACCTCTTCGGACTCTTTGATCGACAGGACATGACCATCCAGACGAATTTTCATCGCCGGGGTCACTTCAACGCGATCGCCCAGCTTGGCGACCTTGCCGTCGACGCTGACGCGCCCGGCTTCAATCATGGTTTCGATTTCACGACGCGAGCCGTGCCCGGCGCGCGCTAATACTTTCTGTAACTTTTCGCTCATTGAGCAACCTCTAATGTCGCCTTCACAGGCGTCGGGGGGATAACCGCCGCGGCCAATCGCCGCAACGGTAATAATACGTTTATCAGGATCGAACCGCGCATTATACAGGCTTTCTAAGGTGTTGAAACCCACTTTATCGGCGGTGACCCCAAGCGGCGTTCACGGCGCCAAGAAGTCCTCCACCGCCCTCAGCACCGCGTCGGGCCGTTCCAGAATGCCGAGGTGAGTGCGGGCCTCTTCTAAACGCGCCACGGAGAAAAACGGCCGCTCGGCGGCAAATGCCTGCTGTTGCCGCAGATAGTCATCGCGGCGATCCAGCGAGTAAATATGCCGGCACGGCGGCGGCGCGCTCATCCCCGCCAGGCGTTGCAGCGGCGAACCGAATTGCCGGTAGGCCTGTTCGATGGCCACGCCGGCGGCGCGCCAGAGCCGGTCATCTTCCTGCGCCATCTCGACCTCCAGATGGCGTTTGACCCGATCGTGGCGGATGCCGCCCTGCCAGAAGTCGAACAAGGCGTCGCGCGCCGCCAGCCACTGCTGCGGCTGCTGCATGCGGCTCACCGCCGTAAAGAACGCCGGCTCCGGCTGCGTCATGATCCAATCGAGAAACACCATGCCCTGCACCTGCTGCGGCAACGCCTCGGCCAACGCCACCGCCAACCAACTGGCGTGCGCCACCGACAGGGTGATCACGTTGTCCAAACGCAGCGCCGTCAGCAATTGGCGCACATCCTCCAGCAAATCGTCCGCCGTCAGCGACATCTCCGCCGCTTTTGACGACAGGCCGTGGCCACGCCAATCGAGGCTGATCGTCCGATAACGGTCGGCCGCCAGCGCGATGAACGGCTCAAACACGGTTTTCGGTTCGCACCAGCCGGGCAGTAACACCAACGTGAGCGGCCCTGAGCCGATATCCTGATAATCGAGGGTCATGTTGGCACTGTGAAATGCGGTCATATTACCTCCTGCGCGTCTCTCCCCGACCCGTTCGGGAATTACCGACGGGCTAAGGGTGACAGCGCAGCAGGTCATGATCTATTGAAGTTCGTGCGGAAAAGACCCGAGCACACCTTATGAAAAAATGCGCACTTATTGGAATGGGAATTTAATGGCGCACGCAGGGATAGGCGGCGCTCAACGCCAGCATAATCACCGACGGTGCGGAATAATGCAGTTGCTCGGGATGTTCGTTCAAGTACTGCATTACCGCGTCGGCGGCTACGCCGATGCTCATTCCGGCCTCTGGGCAGATATTGCGATTGCCCTGCATGGAATAGGTATCGAATACGCCGGCGACGTATCCCATAAACATGCCGCCATTCAGCGCTTCGGCCACGGTGGCTTCACCGCTTTTATTTTTTACGTAACCGCCGGATTCCGCCAGCAAACCGCTGCCCGAATAAAAACCCGCATTCGCCATTGAGGAAAATAATAAGGCCGCTAAAAAAGAAACCTGTTTAATCATTGCTGCGCATCCTGCCCATTATCAATTCTGAAGTCTTCAAGAATAGCGGCTTTCACGCGAAATAGCGTCGCTTCAGCCGTTTTTCAGACAATGGGCAAAGTGGCAATATTTTACATCAGCGGAAAGGCGCCGCGTCGCCGGCACCTTCGCGCACCACTTCCGGCGAGGATTCGGTCAGATCGATAACCGTGGTCGGCTGTTGGCCGAGGAAGCCGCCGTGGATCACCAGATCGACCACCTTGCCCAAATGATCGCTGATCTCTTCCGGATCGGACTCGGCGAAATCATTGCCCGGCAGCATCAGCGTGGTGGACATCATCGGTTCGTTCAACGCCTCCAACAGCGCCAGCGCGATCGGGTTCGACGGCACGCGCAGGCCGATGGTTTTGCGCTTTTCATTCATCAGGCGGCGCGGCACTTCTTTGGTCGCTTTCAGAATGAACGTGTAGTTGCCCGGCGTATTGTTTTTGATCAGACGGAACGCCGTATTATCGACGTGAGCATAGGTCGACAACTCGGACAGATCGCGGCACATCAGGGTAAAGTTGTGGTTGCCGTCCAGCTGACGGATGCGGCAAATGCGCTCCATCGCCGCCTTCTCTTCCAGCATGCAGCCCAGCGCATAGCCGGAATCGGTGGGATAGACGATCACCCCCCCTTTGCGCAGCACCTCTACCGCCTGGTTGATCAGGCGCGGCTGCGGGTTGTCCGGGTGAATATAAAAAAGCTGACTCATGACTTGCTCCTAAAATAATGCCCGCGCGCGTTGCCACGCGCGTAAAATCAGACCGCCTGGCCCGGCTGCGGCCAATCGCGCCACACCGGCTCGACGCCGCCCGGCAGCCACAGCTTGCGCCCCAGTTCGATCCACGAGCAAGGTTGATGGAAATCAGAGCCTTGCGAGGCCAACAGGCGGTAGTCTTGCGCGTATTTCGCCAGCTGAGTGCGCTCATGCGGCGCCTGCTGACACTGCGCCACTTCCATGGCGTCGCCGCCGTGTTCGGCGAAATGCGCCAGCAAGCGTTTCAGCCATTTCGCGGTCAAATCGTAACGGCCCGGGTGCGCCATCACCGCCTGGCCGCCCGATTGATGAATCGCATCAATGGCTTGTTCTATTGTACACCACTGCGGCGGTACATAGCCGGTTTTCCCCTTGGCCAGGTATTTCTTGAACACCTGAGCCATATTGTCCGCCACACCGATCTCCACCAGGTAACGGGCGAAATGGCCGCGGGTCACCGCGCCGGCTCCGGCCAGGCGCTGGGCGCCGGCATAGGCGTCGGGAATACGCGCCTTGCCCAGCCGCACGCCGATCTCCTGCGCCCGCCGGTTGCGGCGTTCGGTTTGTTCCGCCAACAGCGCCACCAGCGCCGGATGCGCGACGTCCATACCCAACCCAACAATATGGATTTCATGATTTTCCCACAGCGTCGAGATTTCCACTCCATTGACCAACCGCAACGGCAACACCTGCTCCGCGATGGCGGCGGCGGCCTCGGCCAGCCCGGCGGTCGTGTCGTGATCGGTGATCGCCAACACCCCCACGCGCATCTCTACCGCCCGCTGCACCAGCTGCGTCGGCGTCAGGTAGCCGTCGGAGGCGGTCGTATGGCTGTGGAGATCGTACAGGGTAAAAGCGGTGGATTGAGGGTTACTGTCTGTCAAAACGGCTATCCGGCAATGGCTTGGTTTTCTATCATACCTGCGATCGGCGGCCGGACGGAAATCTATTCTGCCCCGGCTGGGCGCGCGGGCGGGATGATGAACAGAATTCACGCTGACCGCTAAAACATTGTACAAAAAGGGGGTTGACTTTGCCCTCGCGAACCAGTTAACTAGTACACAAGTTCACGGCAGTGGCCGTGTCGGATGAGAGTTAACAAAGAGAGTCTGCAAATGAACACATACATTTCTCTTCACGGTTGGTGGCGTACCTCCCTCTTGCGGGCGGTGTAATCGCGCATAGCTGTCATCTGACAATGCAGATTTCCTGAGCCCGCACCTGATGCGGGCTTTTTTATGGACAGAATTCACTGGAACCACCGATGATGAACATCAAACCACAATTGACATTACTGAAGGCGCAGGCCAGTTACCGGGGCGATCCCACCACCCTTTTCCACCAGCTGTGCGGCGCCCGGCCGGCCACCCTGCTGCTGGAGTCGGCGGAAATCAACAGTAAACAGAATCTGCAGAGCCTGCTGGTGATCGACAGCGCGCTGCGCATCACCGCGCTGGGTCACACCGTCAGCGTGCAGGCGCTCACCGCCAATGGCGCGGCGCTGCTGCCGCTGCTGGACGAAGCGCTGCCGCCCGAAGTCAGCATTCAGGCGCGCCCAAACGGCCGCGAGCTGACCTTCCCGGCGGTCGACGAGGTGCAGGACGAAGACGCGCGCCTGCGCTCCCTGTCGGTATTCGACGCGCTGCGCACGCTGCTGACCCTGGTCGACTCCCCGGCGGACGAGCGTGAAGCCGTGATGCTGGGCGGCCTGTTCGCCTACGATCTGGTCGCCGGTTTCGAAAACCTGCCGACGCTGCGCCAGGATCAACGTTGCCCGGACTTCTGCTTCTATCTGGCGGAAACCCTGCTGGTGCTGGATCATCAACGCGGTTCCGCCCGATTGCAGGCCAGCGTCTTCAGCGAGCAAGCGAGTGAAATACAACGCCTGCAGCAGCGTCTGGCGCAATTGCAGACCGAATTGAAACAAACCCCGCAGCCAATCCCGCACCAAAAGCTGGAAAACATGCAGCTGAGCTGCAACCAGAGCGACGAAGAGTACGGCGCGGTGGTCAGCGGGCTGCAGGAAGCGATCCGTCACGGCGAGATTTTCCAGGTGGTGCCGTCGCGCCGCTTCTCCCTGCCGTGCCCGGCGCCGCTGGCGGCCTACCAGACATTGAAAGACAACAACCCCAGCCCGTACATGTTCTTCATGCAAGATGACGAGTTCACCCTGTTCGGCGCTTCGCCGGAGAGCGCGCTGAAATACGACGCGGGCAATCGCCAGATCGAAATCTACCCGATCGCCGGCACCCGCCCGCGCGGCCGCCGAGCCGATGGTTCACTGGATCTGGATCTCGACAGCCGCATCGAGCTGGAAATGCGCACCGACCACAAAGAGCTGGCCGAGCACCTGATGCTGGTCGATCTTGCGCGCAACGATCTGGCGCGCATCTGCCAGGCCGGCAGCCGCTACGTGGCCGACCTGACCAAAGTGGATCGCTATTCGTTCGTCATGCACCTGGTTTCCCGCGTGGTGGGCACCCTGCGCGCCGATCTCGACGTGCTGCACGCCTACCAGGCCTGCATGAATATGGGCACCCTGAGCGGCGCGCCCAAAGTGCGGGCGATGCAGCTGATCGCCGCCTCCGAAGGCACGCGCCGCGGCAGCTACGGCGGCGCGGTAGGCTACTTTACCGCCACCGGCGATCTGGATACCTGCATCGTCATTCGCTCAGCCTACGTCGAAGACGGCATCGCCACCGTGCAGGCCGGCGCCGGCGTCGTGCTGGACTCCATCCCGCAGGCGGAAGCCGACGAAACCCGTAATAAAGCCCGTGCCGTGCTGCGCGCCATCGCCACTGCGCACCATGCCAAGGAGGTGTTCTGATGGCCGATATCCTGCTACTCGACAACGTCGACTCCTTTACCTACAACCTGGTCGATCAGCTGCGCGCCAGCGGCCACCAGGTGGTGATTTACCGTAACCAGATCGCCGCCGAGGTGATCATCGAGCGTCTGGCGCAGATGGAACAGCCGGTGCTGATGCTGTCGCCCGGCCCCGGTGCCCCTTCCGAAGCGGGCTGCATGCCGGAACTGCTGCAACGCCTGCGCGGCCGGCTGCCGATCATCGGCATCTGCCTCGGCCACCAGGCGATCGTCGAAGCCTATGGCGGCCAGGTCGGCCAGGCGGGGGAAATCCTGCACGGCAAAGCCTCGGCGATCGTTCACGACGGTGAAGGCATGTTCGCCGGCATGGCCAACCCGTTGCCGGTGGCGCGTTACCACTCGCTGGTCGGCAGCAACATCTCGGCCGATCTGACCGTCAACGCCCGGTTCGGCGAAATGGTTATGGCGGTACGCGACGATCGCCGCCGCGTATGCGGCTTCCAGTTCCACCCGGAATCGATTCTGACCACCCATGGCGCGCGCCTGCTTGAGCAGACCCTGGCCTGGGCGCTGGCGAAGTCATAAAAGGAACACGACGATGCAACCTATCCTTGAGAAACTGTACCGCGCTGAATCGATGAGCCAGCAGGAAAGCCAGCAGCTGTTCAGCGCCATCGTGCGCGGCGAACTGGAGCCGAGCCAACTGGCGGCGGCGTTGATCAGCATGAAAGTCCGCGGCGAGCGCCCGGAAGAGATCGCCGGCGCCGCCAAAGCGCTGCTGGAAGATGCTCAACCGTTCCCGCGCCCTGACTATCTGTTTGCCGATATCGTCGGCACCGGCGGCGACGGCACCAACAGCATCAATATTTCGACCGCCAGCGCCTTTGTGGCGGCGGCGTGCGGCGCGAAAATCGCCAAACACGGCAACCGCAGCGTCTCCAGCCGCTCCGGCTCTTCGGATCTGCTGGCGGCATTCGGTATCCGTCTGGATCTGCCGGCGGAAGAGGCGCGCAAGGCGTTGGACGATGTTGGCGTGTGCTTCCTGTTTGCGCCGCAGTACCACACCGGCTTCCGTCACG
>NZ_CAJCKE010000019.1:0-99444 GCF_903970925.1 Serratia sp. ME47
ATCTGGCGCTGTTGCAGTGCGGCGCACGCCTGTTGCCGCTCAATCCCGCCTTGCCGACGCCGCTGCTGGCGCAGCTGTTGCCGGAATTGGATATGACCTTTGTCTTCGGCCCGGACTCGTTGCCGGCGCTGCCGGAAGACGTGATTCGATTGACCCCGCCGTCGACCGAGCCGCGTTGGCCAAACCTGCCGACGTGGGATGCGCAGCGTCTGGCGACGCTGACGTTGACTTCCGGTTCCAGCGGCATGCCGAAAGCGGCCGCGCACAGCTATGCCAACCATCTGGCCAGCGCCGCCGGGGTGTTGGGGCTGATGGCGTTTCAGCGCGAGGATTGCTGGCTGCTGTCATTGCCGCTGTTTCACGTCTCCGGACAGGGCATTGTCTGGCGCTGGCTGGCTGCGGGCGCCCGGTTGGCGGTGCGCGAGATGCACCCGCTGAACGAGGCGTTGGCGGGATGCACGCATGCCTCGTTGGTGCCGACCCAGCTGTGGCGGCTGCTGGCGCAACCGCTGGCGGGCATGACGCTGAAGGCGGTGCTGCTCGGCGGCGCGATGATCCCGGTGGAACTGACCGAGCGGGCGGAGGCGGCGGGGATCCGCTGCTGGTGCGGCTACGGGCTGACCGAACTGGCCTCCACGGTGTGCGCCAAGCGCGCCGATGCGCGGCCGGGCGTCGGCCTGCCGCTCGATGGCCGCGAAGTAAAACTGGTGGATGAAGAGGTCTGGATCCGCGCCGACAGCCTGGCGCTCGGCTACTGGCGCCATGGGCATCTGCAGCCGTTGGCCGATGAGCAGGGCTGGTTCCCGACCCGCGATCGCGGCGCGATGATCGAGGGGGAACTGCGAATTCTCGGCCGGCTGGACAACCTGTTTTTCAGCGGCGGCGAAGGGGTGCAGCCGGAAGATATCGAACGCGTGCTGGCGGCGCATCCGCAGATCACGCAGGCGTTTGTGGTGCCGGTGGCGGACGCCGAATTCGGCCAGCGGCCGGTGGCGGTGATCGACGGCGATCCGTCGCTGTCGCTGGCGACGCTGCTCGCCTGGTCGCAGGATAAGCTCGCCAATTTCCAACGCCCGACGGCATTGCTTCCGCTGCCTGACGAGCTGAAAAACGGCGGCATCAAGATTTCGCGCCGCCGGTTGCAGGCGTGGGTGGCGGAGCGCCTGCGTCAGGCATAAAAAAAGCCGCCCGAAAGGGCGGCTGAGCGAATGATGACGGCGGGTTATTTCAGTCCCAACGCCTTGGCGACGCCGGCGCCGTAGTCCGGGTGCACCTTGGTGAACAGCTCGACCTGACGGCGCTGGATGTGTTCCGGCACCTGCGACAGTTCGCCGGCGATGCGGGTGAACATGCGCTGGTGCTCTTCGGCGCTCAGCAGGTTGAACAGCGCGCGCGGCTGGCTGTAGTAATCGTCGTCTTCACGATGATTCCAGTGGTCGGCCGCGCCTTCAATGCTCAGCGGCGGTTCGCTGAAGTCCGGCTGCTCTTGGAACAGGCCAAAGCTGTTCGGTTCGTAGGTTGCGCCGTTGCCGCTGTTGCCGTCCACGCGCATCGCGCCGTCGCGATGATAGTTGTGGAACGGGCATTTGGCGCCGTTCACCGGGATCTGGTGGTGGTTGACGCCCAGGCGGTAGCGGTGCGCATCGCCATAGGAGAACAGGCGGCCCTGCAGCATTTTATCCGGCGAGAAACTGATGCCCGGCACCACGTTAGCGGGGTTCATCGCCACCTGCTCAACCTCGGAGAAGTAGTTATCGGGGTTGCGGTTCAGCTCGAAAAAGCCGACGTCGATCAGCGGGTAGTCGCCGTGCGGCCAGACCTTGGTCAGATCGAACGGGTTATACGGCGTCTGCGAGGCTTCGTGTTCCGGCATGATCTGAATTTGCAGTTTCCAGCGCGGGAAGTCGCCGCGTTTGATCGCATCGAACAAATCGCGCTGTGAGCTTTCGCGATCCTTGGCGATGATCGCTTCCGCTTCTTCATCCATCAGGTTTTCAATGCCCTGTTCGCAGCGGAAGTGGAATTTCACCCAGAAGCGCTCGTTGGCGGCATTGATAAAGCTGAAGGTGTGGCTGCCGAAACCGTGCATGTGGCGGTAGGACTTGGGAATGCCGCGATCGCTGAAGTCGATGGTCAGCTGGTGCAGCGATTCCGGCAGGTGAGAGAAGAAATCCCACTTGTACACCGGATTACGCAGGTTGGTATGCGGATCGCGTTTCACCACGTGATTAAGATCGGGGAATTTCAGCGGATCTCGCAGATAGAACACCGGCGTATCGTTGCCCACCAAATCCCAGTTGCCTTCTTCGGTATAGAACTTCATGGCGAAACCGCGAATGTCGCGTTCGGCGTCGGCCGCGCCGCGCTCACCGGCGACGGTGGAGAAGCGGATAAACATGTCGGTCTGCTTACCGATTTCGGAGAAGATCTTGGCGCGCGTGTAGCGGGTGATGTCATGGGTGACGGTAAAGGTGCCGTAGGCGCCAGATCCTTTGGCGTGCATGCGGCGCTCGGGGATGACCTCGCGGTCGAAGTGGGCCAGTTTTTCCAGGAACCACACGTCCTGCAACAGCATCGGGCCGCGTTTGCCCGCGGTGATCACGTTATTGTTATCGACAACCGGGGCGCCGGCTGCGGTGGTCAGTCCTTTCTTGCTCATCACTTGCTCCTTATCGTAGTGCAGTTAAGTAAAGACTCGGGCGGTTTAAGCGTTCATCAGCATAGTCCTTTGGCGGGGCTTCTTCCCCTGACCTTGGTCAAAGCCACTACTAGTTGTAGCCCTATTGCCGAGCGACGGCAAATAGGTCTCGGTTATCGTTGGCATCGCCTTGACGAATATGGATTTTTGTTTGCAAATTTTTACATTTATTTGATTATTGAAGAATTTTTTCGCTTTTATCCCTTAAATACTCATTGCGCTTTGGTATAGACTCATGACGTTATTATTTTGCGTTGATTCGATCATTCGGTACGGATGACAAACCAGAGGGAAAGATGATGAAAAAGACTTGGGTCGCGTGCGCGGCAGGATTGCTGTTTGTGACCGGCGCGGCGAACGCCATCAGCGTGTCGGGCGAAGCCGGGCAACACTACACCAACCTGGGCGTTGGTATGAGCACCGGCTCTTCAGGTCTGGGCCTGACCGGCAACTGGGCGCGCAGCGACCACGACGGCAACGTCGGCAGCGTGGGGTTGAACTTCGGCGTGCCGCTGGGGCCGTTGACGGCGACCGTGGGCGCCAAAGCGCTGTACCTCAGCCCGAAAGACGGGAAAAGCGGCGGGGCGGTGGCGCTGGGCGGCGGCCTGGAGTGGGAAATTAACCGTTACTTCAGCCTGCACGGCGAAGGTTACTTTGCCCCTGAGTCTTTCACCAGCGGCGTGAAGGCCTATAACGAAGCCAGCGGCGGCCTGCGCTGGAAGTTCCGTCCGCTGAGCGTGGACGTGGGCTACCGTTACATGCAGATGGAAGGCAAAGACGGGCGTCGCGACAACACCCTGGCCGATGGCCCTTATGTCGGTGTCGGTCTGAGCTTCTGACGCTCAGCAAAAAGGGGCCATTGCGGCCCCTTTCTCTTTATCATTCCTTGTCTTTCGTCGCTTACCCGACCGCCGGCAGCATGCCGCTGGCGATGCCCAGTTGGATGGCGATCACCGTTACCCCACAGACAAACACCAGCGCCAGCGCAGGGGTGCCGCCCCAGACGCGGTACTGCGCCTGATGCTTTTGGCGAGTTTTCCACACCAGCAGCGAAGGCAGCAGCAGCGCCAGCACCGACAGGGCGATGGCGGCGAAACCCAGCGCCAGCACGAAACCGCGCGGATAGAACAGCGCGAAGGCCAGCGGCGGCAGGAAGGTGATGGCGCCGGTTTGCAGGCGGCCACGCACGTTATCTTGCCGCTTGAACAGGTCAGCCAGGAAATCGAACAGCCCAAGCGCAACGCCGAGGAACGAGGTCGCCAGCGCCAGATCGGCGAACAGGTGCACCGCCAGTTCAACGTGCGGCGAAGCTACTGCATCACGCACCGCCTGCAACAGGCCATTCAGCCCGGCCTGCTGCGCCAGAATGCCGACGAAGGTGTCGGAGCTGATACTGCCCAGCGTTGCCAGCTGCCAGAAGATATAGGCGATCAGCGGGATGGCGCTGCCGATGATGAACACCCAACGCAGTTTGCGAATGTTGCCGCCCATGTAGTTGACGATGCTCGGCACGCTGCCGTGGAAGCCGAATGAGGTGAAGATCACCGGAATGGCCGATAACGCCAGGCCTTGCTCCAGCGGCAATGTCATCAGATTGGTCTGGTGGATATTCGGCAACATCAGGCCGAGCATCACCACCAGAAACACCACTTTCGCGCTGAACAGGATGCGGTTGAACAAGTCGACCGAGTGGGTGCCGATGCACACCACGCCGCCGGCCACCAGGGTGAACAGCAGGACGCCGAGCGACACAGGGAAGTCCTGCGATGTCCATTGGCTGATGCTGGTGGCGAGCAGTTCGCCGGCGCCGCTAATGTAGGCGGCGGTGAGGGCGTACATCAGGAACATCATGCTAAAGCTGGTCAGCCACTGGCCGCCGCCGCCGAGATAACGTTTGGCGAGCGTGCCCAGACCGGTATCCGCCTGCTCATGCTGGTAAACCTCCACCAGTAACAGCGCGGTGTAACACATCAACAGCCACAGCCCGACCAGTAAGGCCAGCGTGACGCCGAAACCGACGCCGGCCGCCGCCAGCGGCATCGCCAGCATCCCGGCGCCAATGGTGGTGCCCGCCACGATAAAAACACTGCCAAGAGTGCGATTCTTCACGTTTTTTCTCTACCAGCCGAAAGATTTTGAAAATTATAGGTAACGATTTATGAGGATGGCAGGATAGTGGAAGCCCTAATTTGTGTCAAACCGGCGTTACGCGCATTGTAAATTAAAGTTTACGACCTTGCGGGCGGCATGGCGCATGATGAACGACGCGATGGCGGAAATAATCCGACGGCGGCTAGTGAAAAGTTATTTACGGGCTTCTATAGTGGAATGACCAAAAAATGTGGGAGAGATCAATGTTAAGGGTGGAGATGCTCAGCACCGGCGATGAGGTGCTGCACGGGCAAATTATTGATACCAACGCCGCCTGGCTGGCGGACTACCTGTTCCAGCAGGGCGTGCCGATGAGCGGGCGGGAAACGGTAGGGGACAGCCTCTCTGCTTTGATCGAGATCCTGCAGGAACGCAGCCATATCGCCGATGTGCTGATTGTCAACGGCGGCCTGGGGCCGACCAGCGACGATTTGAGCGCGCTGGCCGCCGCGAAAGCCTGCGGCGTAGAGCTGATTGAACGGGCTGACTGGCTGGCGCGCATGGAAGCCTATTTCGCCGAGCGCGGGCGGCCGATGGCCCCTTCCAACCGCAAGCAGGCGCAGATCCCGGCCAATGCGGAAATGTTGGATAACCCGGTGGGCACCGCCTGCGGTTTCGCGTTGCAGCTGAACCAATGCCTGATGTTCTTCACCCCCGGCGTGCCTTCGGAATTCAAAGTGATGGTCGAACAGCAGATCGTGCCGCGTCTGCGCCAGCGCTTCACTTTGCCGGCGCCGCCGCTGTGCCTGCGTCTGACGACGTTCGGTACCTCCGAGAGCGATCTGGCCGCTGAACTGGACAGCCTGCCGCTGCCGCCGGACGTGGTGCTGGGTTACCGCTCGTCCAGCCCGATCATTGAGCTGAAGCTGACCGGGCCGGAAAGCCGGCGCGCGGAGATGGAGCTGGCCTGGCGACGCGTGCGCGAGGTAGCGGGGGACAACTGCATCTTCGAAGGCACCGTCGGGTTGCCGGCGACGCTGACGCAGCGCCTGAATCAGCAAGGGCTGAAGCTGGCGTTGAGCGAGCAATTCAGCGGCGGCTTGATCAACCTGCAGCTGCAGAGCGAAGGCGCGCCGCTGGCGGGGGGAGAGCTGCTGCCGGCCCACTGCATCGAAACGCTGGAAACGACGCTGGCGCGCGCCCGCTCGCTGGCGGAATTGACCGGCGCGCCGTTGGCGTTGGCGGTCAGCGCCATGCACGATGAGCAGGTGAGCATTGCGCTACACACGCCGCGCGGCGGGATTGGCCAGACCGTGCGTTATCGCGCGTCGCGCCACGGGCTGCGGCTGCGGCAGGAGTCGGTGGCGATGCTGGCGCTGGATATGCTGCGTCGTTGGCTGAATGGGGGCCAGGCGTGCGGTAAAAACGCCTGGCTGGAGGTGGTGGAAATTATCGAGTGACGCTCATGGCGCTGAGTTGTCTGCCTCACTGTTTTGTTGTAGCCGTTCGGACGCCAGGCGTGAAAGACGTATTGCCGCCGCGCCTCGCGTTTGCAGCTCTGTACCGTAGTTCCTGAGCGCCTGCGCGGCGCTGTCTGAGTGCGCCAGATGCGCCGCCAGGCTGGCGGCGTCTACCAGCGCGGTGTTGGCGCCGAGCCCACCTGCCGGGCTCATGGCGTGCACGGCGTCGCCGAGAAAGGCGATGCGTTCGCTGTGCCATTCCGGCATCGCCGCCGTAACCTGCACCGTCCGCACCCTGAGCGACAGGGGATCCGCCAGCGCTAACGCCGTTTGCAAGGCGGGCGCCCATCCTTGCGAGATATGCCGTACGCGCGCCTGCAACGTGGTGTTCTCCTCCAGTCCCGGGGCTCCGCCGAGACGTTCAGCCGAACCGATACAGGCCCAATAGAGATAGTCGTCGACCGGCGAGAGGCGGCAATCGGGCGCGTAGTCGGCCGCCAGTTGCGCCATGGGGGCCTGAAAGCGCATCGGTTCAACCACCAGCGACACGCCGTCGGCGAAGATCACCGATACGCCGTTCAGCAGCTCAGGGGCCAATTGGGCCCGGGTCGCCGCATCGAGCGGCGTTTTGCCGTAGAGGGTGACCGCACCGCTGTCTTCTGGCCCCGCCTCGGGCAGGCAGCGCCGCCGCACCAGCGAGTTGACGCCGTCGGCGGCGATCAGCACATCGACCCGCACGTGTTCGCCGTTGGCGAACTGAAGTTCCACACCCTGCGGCGTTTGTGCAAATTCACGCAAGGTATGGCCGAAACGCACCCGGTCTTGCAGGCCGGCAAGCAGGATCTCGCGCAGCGTTTGGCGATGAATGCCGAGATCGCCGCCCGGTTCTTGTGTTTGGTGCTGGCTGGAGGGCAACCAGTGCTCGGGGCGCCGGCCGATGAGCGGGGCAAGCTGCGGATCCCATAGATTGCTCTCGCCGCTGTTTTGCGCGCTGCCGGCGCAGAGCAAGCGGTAGTGCGTCGGCGGCAGGCAGGCGGCCAGCGCCTGCTGGCCCGACGGATCGATGCGTAGCCGGTAGCCCTGATCGCGTGCTTGCGGTGTGGTGTCGCGTTCAAACACCGTGGCGTGGATGCCAAAGCGGCGCAGTCCCTGAGCCAGACACAGGCCGCCGGGCCCGGCGCCGATAATGCCAATGCTGAGTGTTGTCATCATGTTCCCTCGTGAGTCAGTGGCCGCAGACGGTCGCGGCCGGAAGCATTTCATTATGTCGGTGCAGGAAAAGGTTGGTATAACGGTATCTGGACTAAAAATAGTGATTAGTGGCCAATATGAATGCGAACCTTCACGCCCTCGACGCTGACTGCAGCGAATGGTCGACGGGCCCCTGGCTGATCGCCCTCGGCGGCCGCGACGCGGCAGGCCGGGAGTATCGGTTGGGCACGCGCGAATACGACTGGCATCAGCATGTGCGCGGGCAGTTGCTGTGCGTTGAAAGCGGTTTGCTGCATGTAAGCACGGCGCAGGGCGATTGGGTGCTGCCGCCTCAGCGGGCGGGTTGGATCCCGCCGGCGACGGAGCACCGGGTGCAGGTTTGCGGCGCGCTGAGCGGCTGGAGTTTACTGCTGGCGCCGGAGGCCTGCCACGATCTGTCGAATACACCTTGCGTTATCGGCATCAGCGCAGTGCTACAGGCGCTGGCTCAGCGTGCGGAAGGTTGGGACAAACGCAGCGCGCTTACCCTGGAGCAGGAGCGTATGGCGCAGGTGATGCGTGACGAGATACGGCTGGCGCCGACGGAGCCGCTGTATTTACCGATGTCGTCCCATCCGCGCCTGGCCGGCGTTCTGCAGGCCTTGCTGGCGCAACCGGGGAGCGAACGTTCACTGGAGGCGTGGGCTGAATGGGGGGCGATGTCGCCGCGTACCCTGCGGCGGCTGATGATCGGCGAGACGGGGTTGAGTTTTGCCCAGTGGCGTCAGCAGGCTCGGTTGTCATATGCGTTGGCGAAGCTGGCCGAAGGTGAAACGGTGCTGCAGATTGCGGAGGCGCTGGGGTATGCCTCGCCGAGCAATTTTATCGCCATGTTTCGTAAAGCCTTCGGCGATTCCCCGGCGCGTTATTTTTCCACATCGGCGGGAAAGGGGCGCTAAGCGAAATACTTTGAGGATAGTTATATATCCCTGATTAATCATAATCTTATAGGGGATATTCGCGGTGAGGGAATGCTGTTACTCTCTTGACGGGTGCTTGAGACTGTTCGTCTTGGGCATTGTGTGACAAGGCGGATAGATGAAAGCCCCAGACTGACTCTCAATCAGAGTGGGGCTGCCCTAACGCCTAGACACCGTTATGGTAGCCCCTTCACAGCAAGGAGGCAAGCATGCGCTTAAGGCATGTGTTTCACTCGCTAACCGTTGTATGTATTACGGTTTTGTTATTTATCTGGATGATAAGAGACTCGCTGTGCGAGCTGAAAATCTACCAGGAAAATATCACTATCCTGATCAGGTTGGCGTGTGAGGTGAAGCGGTAATCCTAGGGCGGGGGCAACCCCGCCTTCTGGTCTCCAGGCGCGGTTTCCGGCACCCGACTTTACATTTCCAGCTCGATATCCGTCAGCGGCATGCAGCAGCAGGGCAGGATCTCGCCGGCGTTGATAAACGCCAGCGGCTGTTGGCGGTAGGCCACTTCGCCTTTCACCAGCTTCAGGCGGCAGGCGCCGCAATAGCCGGAGCGGCATTGGTACTCCACCTGCACGTCGTGCAGTTCCAGCACGTCGAGCAGGCAGTTTTCACTGTTAGGGCAAGAGAGCTGCGTGCCGGCGGCGCGCAGCGTTACGGTAGGCGTCGCCATCGCTTACAGTTCGAAGTCGCTCAGGTCGTCGGCGTTGATCTCCGAGTCGATCTGGCCAACCAGGTAAGAGCTCACTTCCACTTCCTGCGGCGCTACCTGCACGTTGTCGGACACCAACCAGGCATTGATCCACGGGATCGGGTTGGAGCGGGTTTCGAACGGCAGACCGAGGCCGACCGCCTGCATGCGGATATTGGTGATGTACTCCACATACTGGCACAGGATGTCTTTGTTCAGGCCAATCATCGAGCCGTCGCGGAACAGGTATTCCGCCCACTCTTTCTCCTGCTGGGCGGCCAGCACGAACAGATCGTAGCACTGCTGCTGACATTCCTCGGCGATCTCCGCCATTTCAGGATCGTCGGCGCCGGAACGCATCAGGTTCAGCATGTGCTGGGTGCCGGTCAGGTGCAGCGCTTCGTCGCGGGCGATCAGTTTGATGATTTTGGCGTTGCCTTCCATCAATTCGCGCTCGGCGAAAGCGAAGGAGCAGGCAAAGCTGACGTAGAAGCGGATCGCTTCCAGCGCATTCACGCTCATCAGGCACAGGTACAGCTGCTTCTTCAGCGCACGCAGATTGACGGTGACGGTTTTACCGTTCACCTGGTGGGTGCCTTCACCCAGCAGGTGATAGTAGCTGGTCATCTCGATCAGATCGTCGTAGTAGCCGGAAATGTCTTTCGCGCGCTTCTTGATCTCTTCGTTGGTGACGATGTCGTCGAACACCAGCGCCGGATCGTTGACGATGTTGCGGATGATGTGGGTGTAGGAACGGGAGTGGATAGTCTCGGAGAACGACCAGGTTTCCACCCAGGTTTCCAGCTCAGGGATCGAGATCAGCGGCAGCAGGGCGACGTTCGGGCTGCGGCCCTGGATGGAGTCCAGCAGGGTCTGATACTTCAGGTTGCTGATGAAGATGTGCTTCTCGTGCTCCGGCAGCGCCTGGTAATCGATGCGATCGCGGGAAACGTCAACCTCTTCCGGGCGCCAGAAGAAGGAGAGCTGTTTTTCGATCAGTTTTTCGAAGATTTCATGCTTTTGCTGGTCGAAACGCGCAACGTTTACCGACTGGCCGAAGAACATCGGCTCTTGCAGCTGGTCGTTTTTGGTCTGAGAAAAAGTGGTGTAAGCCATAAGCCTGAATCCATCGTAACGTGGCTAAATGAAGGGGCCGGAAAATTCCGGCCCGCTAGGTCAAACTTTAGATCTTGCAGGCGCCGCTTTCGCAGTCGTCATCGCCGGCCTTGGCAGGCTGCAAATCTTCCTGGGCGTCTTCCGCACCGTCGCGGGTGTTTTGGTAGTACAGCGTTTTCACGCCGAACTTGTAGGTGGTGAGCAGGTCTTTCAACAGCTGCTTCATCGGCACCTTGCCGCCCGGGAAGCGGGTCGGATCGTAGTTGGTGTTGGCCGAAATCGACTGGTCGATGAATTTCTGCATCAGCCCCACCAGCTGCAGATAGCCGTCGTTGCTCGGCATTTCCCACAGCAGCTCGTAGTTGTCTTTCAGACGCTCATACTCCGGCACCACCTGGCGCAGGATGCCGTCTTTCGACGCCTTGATGCTGATGTGGCCGCGCGGCGGCTCGATGCCGTTGGTGGCGTTGGAAATCTGCGAAGAGGTTTCCGACGGCATCAGGGCGGACAGCGTCGAGTTGCGCAGACCGGTTTCCTGGATCTCTTTACGCAGGGTTTCCCAGTCGTAGTGCAGCGGCTCGCTGCAGATCGCATCCAGGTCTTTCTTGTAGGTGTCGATCGGCAGGATGCCCTGCGAATAGGTGGTTTCGTTGAACCACGGGCAAGCGCCTTGTTCCTGCGCCAGACGGTTGGAGGCTTTCAGCAGGTAGTACTGAATGGCTTCGAACGTCTTGTGGGTCAGGTTGTTGGCGCTGCCGTCGGAGTAGCGCACGCCGTTCTTCGCCAGATAATAGGCGAAGTTGATGACGCCGATGCCCAGGGTGCGGCGACCCATTGCGCCACGGTGCGCGGCCTTGATCGGATAATCCTGATAATCCAGCAGGGCGTCCAGCGAACGTACCGCCAGGGTCGCCAGTTCTTCCAGATCGTCCAGGCTGTCGATCGCGCCCAGGTTGAAGGCGGACAGGGTGCACAGCGCGATCTCGCCGTTTTCGTCGTTGACGTCTTCCAGCGGCTTGGTCGGCAGTGCGATTTCCAGACACAGGTTGGACTGGCGCACCGGCGCGATCTGCGGATCGAACGGGCTGTGGGTGTTGCAGTGGTCGACGTTCTGGATATAGATACGGCCGGTAGAGGCGCGTTCTTGCATCATCAGCGAGAACAGCTCAACCGCTTTCACGCGCTTCTGGCGAATGCTGTCGTCTTTCTCGTACTGGGTGTACAGGCGCTCGAATTCGTCCTGATCGGCGAAGAACGCGTCATACAGCCCCGGCACGTCGGACGGGCTGAACAGAGTGATGTCTTCGCCCTTGATCAGGCGCTGGTACATCAGGCGGTTCAACTGCACGCCGTAGTCCATGTGGCGCACGCGGTTGCCTTCAACGCCGCGGTTGTTTTTCAGCACCAGCAGGCTTTCCACTTCCAGGTGCCACATCGGGTAGAACAGCGTTGCCGCGCCACCGCGCACGCCGCCCTGCGAGCAGGATTTGACGGCGGTCTGGAAGTGTTTGTAGAACGGGATGCAGCCGGTATGGAAGGCTTCACCGCCACGGATCGGGCTGCCCAGCGCGCGGATGCGGCCGGCGTTGATGCCGATGCCGGCGCGTTGCGAAACGTATTTCACAATGGCGCTGGAGGTGGCGTTGATGGAGTCCAGGCTGTCGCCGCACTCGATCAGCACGCAGGAGCTGAACTGGCGGGTTGGGGTGCGCACGCCGGACATGATCGGCGTAGGCAGCGAAATCTTGAAGGTGGAAATCGCGTCGTAGAAACGTTTGACGTAATCCAGACGAGTTTCACGCGGGTAGTTGGAGAACAGGCAAGCGGACACCAGCATGTACAGGAACTGGGCGCTTTCGTAGATCTCGCCGCTGACGCGGTTCTGCACCAGATACTTGCCTTCCAGCTGCTTGACGGCGGCATAAGAGAAGTTCATGTCGCGCCAGTGATCGATAAAGGAGTCCATCTGCTCGAACTCTTCAGCGCTGTAGTCTTCCAGCAGATGTTTATCGTATTTGCCCATCTCGACCATGCGGGTCACGTGAGCGTGCAGCTTCGGCGGTTCGAACTGGCCGTAAGCCTTTTTACGCAGGTGGAAGATCGCCAGGCGAGCGGCCAGGTACTGATAGTCCGGCGCATCGCGGGAGATCAGATCGGCAGCGGCTTTGATGATGGTTTCGTGAATGTCGGCGGTTTTGATGCCGTCATAAAACTGAATGTGGGAACGCAACTCTACTTGAGAAACCGAGACGTTGTGCAATCCTTCTGCGGCCCAATCGATGACCCGGTGGATTTTGTCGAGGTTGATGCGCTCTTTACGGCCATCGCGTTTAGTTACAAGCAGACTTTGGTTCATGTGGTGTTTTACCTGTCCGTATGGTGCCCCTAAGCAGAAGTGTAGTCGCTCTGCTCAGTATGTAAACACTATATATAGGGGTTGTATGTCGGTGAGGTAACAAGATAGTGAGAAAAAACGGCGTTTGCAAGTGAACAAAACCGGCCTAATTTGTGGATAACTTGGGGGTGAAATGTAACTTGCCGTTCGCAGTGCGCGCCGTGACTGGCGCGACAAGCTTGTCAATAAGCGAGATCAGATTTTACTGAAAAACTGAAAAAACCGATCGTTTGGCGCTTTATTAAACGTTAGAAAAAAACGGCATATTGATCTGATTTAATATTCTAAAAAACTGTCTACAACCGCTATTTTGATCGAAGTCGCGGAAATTAGGTATTTTTCCTAACAGCGCGTTGGCGCCGAACCCCGATAACGCAGGGCCGGCGCGGTTTACAGCGCTCAGCCTTCGTGCTGGGTGTGCACCATGTAGTTCACGTCAACGTTGCGCCCAAGCTTGAAATGATCGGTGATCGGGTTGTAATGCAGGCCGATCATGTGCTTTTCGCGCAGCGGCGTGCCGTCGACCCAGCCGATCAGTTCGGAAGGGCGAATAAACTTCTTATGATCGTGGGTGCCCTGCGGGACCATCTTCAGCACGTACTCCGCGCCGATCACCGCCATCAGCCAGGCTTTGGTGTTGCGGTTGATGGTGGAAAAGAACACGTGGCCGCCCGGTTTCACCAGTTGGGCGCAGGCGCGCACCACCGAGGCCGGATCGGGCACGTGCTCCAGCATTTCCATGCAGGTGACCACGTCGTAGCGCTGCGGGTTGGCCTGAGCGTGGCTTTCCACCGTCTCCTGCACGTAAGTCACGTTCACGCCGCTTTCCAGCGCGTGCAGCCGGGCGACCTGCAGCGGCTCCCCGCCCATGTCCAGGCCGGTCACTTCGGCGCCTTCGCGCGCCATGCTTTCCGCCAGAATGCCGCCGCCGCAGCCCACGTCGAGCACCTGCTTGTCAAAAATGCCGCCGGCGCGCTGCATGATGTAGTTCAGGCGCAGCGGGTTGATGCGGTGCAGCGGTTTGAACTCGCCTTCCAGATCCCACCAGCGGGAGGCGACGGCCTCGAACTTGGCGATTTCCTGGTGGTCAACGTTTTGCACTCGGCTGGATGATTCTGCGTTCATGGGCTTGTCTGGCTCCTTGTTCTCGTTGCGCGGATTATACATGTTCCGGCGCGGCATCGTCTGCGTCGATGCGTTTTTAGCGCACTAATCTGTACAATTTCCGTGAAACAGCGGCGGTTATTTTCCCGTAAAGCGTGCTTTGTGATATAGTTTTACACCTTTGCCACTATGGCAGCGGGCAGATGAATCATTAGTAGAGGGATAGCAGCTCCATGAGCGACCTTGCCAGAGAAATCACACCGGTAAACATCGAAGACGAGTTGAAAAACTCGTATCTGGACTACGCGATGTCCGTTATTGTCGGACGTGCGCTGCCAGATGTTCGTGATGGACTGAAGCCGGTTCACCGCCGCGTTCTTTACGCGATGAGTGTATTGGGTAACGACTGGAATAAACCATACAAGAAATCGGCCCGTGTCGTCGGGGACGTGATCGGTAAATATCACCCGCACGGTGACAGCGCGGTTTACGACACTATCGTGCGTATGGCTCAGCCGTTTTCACTGCGCTACATGCTGGTGGACGGTCAGGGTAACTTCGGTTCCGTCGACGGCGACTCCGCCGCGGCGATGCGTTATACCGAAGTGCGCATGTCCAAGATTGCTCACGAACTGTTGGCGGATCTGGAAAAAGAAACCGTCGACTTCGTGCCTAACTATGATGGCACCGAGCAGATCCCGGCCGTTATGCCGACCAAGATCCCGAACCTGCTGGTAAACGGCTCGTCGGGCATCGCCGTGGGCATGGCCACCAATATTCCGCCGCACAACCTGGCTGAAGTCGTCAACGGCTGCCTGGCCTATATCGATGATGAAAACATCAGCATCGAAGGGCTGATGGAACACATCCCGGGGCCGGACTTCCCGACGGCGGCGATCATCAACGGCCGTCGCGGCATTGAAGAGGCCTACCGCACCGGGCGCGGCAAAGTCTACCTGCGCGCGCGCGCGGAAGTGGAAGCCGACGCCAAAACCGGCCGCGAAACCATCATCGTTCACGAGATCCCGTATCAGGTGAACAAGGCGCGTCTGATCGAAAAGATCGCCGAGCTGGTGAAAGAAAAACGCGTAGAAGGCATCAGCGCGCTGCGTGACGAGTCCGATAAAGACGGCATGCGCATCGTGATCGAAGTCAAACGCGACGCGGTCGGCGAAGTGGTGCTGAACAACCTGTATGCGCTGACGCAGCTGCAGGTTACCTTCGGCATCAACATGGTCGCGCTGCATCAGGGGCAGCCTAAACTGCTGAACCTGAAAGATATCCTCGAAGCCTTCGTGCGCCACCGCCGCGAAGTGGTTACCCGCCGCACCATCTTCGAACTGCGCAAGGCCCGTGACCGCGCCCATATCCTGGAAGCGCTGGCTATCGCGTTGGCTAACATCGATCCGATCATCGAGCTGATTCGCCGTGCGCCGACGCCGGCGGAAGCGAAAGTCGCGCTGGTGGCTCAGCCGTGGGATCTGGGCAACGTCAGCGCCATGCTGGAACGCGCCGGTGACGACGCCGCTCGCCCTGAGTGGCTGGAGCCGGAGTTCGGCATCCGCGACGGCAAGTACTACCTGACCGAGCAGCAGGCTCAGGCGATTCTGGATCTGCGTCTGCAGAAACTGACCGGCCTGGAGCACGAAAAGCTGCTGGACGAATATAAAGAGCTGCTCAACTTCATCGCCGAGCTGATCTTTATTCTGGAAAGCCCAGAGCGCCTGATGGAAGTGATCCGCGAAGAGCTGGTGGCGGTCAAAGAGCTGTACAACGACGGCCGTCGCACCGAGATCACCGCCAATACTTCCGACATCAACATCGAAGACCTGATCAACCAGGAAGATGTTGTGGTGACCCTGTCTCACCAGGGCTACGTGAAGTATCAGCCGCTGTCCGACTATGAAGCTCAGCGCCGCGGCGGCAAAGGCAAATCCGCCGCGCGCATTAAAGAAGAAGACTTTATCGATCGCCTGCTGGTGGCCAACACCCACGATACGATCCTGTGCTTCTCCAGCCGTGGCCGCCTGTACTGGATGAAGGTGTATCAACTGCCTGAAGCCAGCCGTGGCGCGCGCGGCCGCCCAATCGTCAACCTGTTGCCGCTGGAAGCCGATGAGCGTATCACCGCCATTCTGCCGGTGCGCGAGTATGAAGAAGGGCGTCACGTGTTCATGGCCACCGCCAGCGGTACCGTGAAGAAAACCGCGCTGACCGAGTTCAGCCGTCCGCGCAGCGCCGGCATTATCGCCGTCAACCTCAACGAGGGCGACGAGCTGATCGGCGTCGATCTGACCGATGGCACCAACGAAGTGATGCTGTTCTCCGCCAACGGTAAAGTGGTGCGCTTCCCGGAAACGCAGGTGCGTTCGATGGGCCGCACCGCGACCGGCGTGCGCGGCATCAACCTCGGCGAAGGCGACAGCGTGATTTCGCTGATCGTGCCGCGCGGCGAGGGCGACATTCTGACCGTCACGCAAAACGGCTTCGGTAAACGTACTGCAGTCACCGAGTACCCGACCAAGTCACGCGCCACCCAGGGGGTTATCTCCATCAAGGTGAGCGAGCGTAATGGCCAGGTGGTCGGCGCTGTGCAGGTGGAAACCAGCGACCAGATCATGATGATCACCGATGCCGGCACGCTGGTGCGTACCCGCGTTTCGGAAGTCAGCGTGGTCGGTCGTAACACCCAGGGCGTGACGCTGATCCGTACGGCGGAAGACGAAAACGTCGTCGGTCTGCAGCGCGTGGCCGAGCCGGTGGAAGACGAAGAGCTGGACAGCCTGGAACCGGGCGCGGAAGCGGTGGAAGAAGACACTACGCCGCTGGACGATGGCGACGACGCGGCTGAGCCGATGGACGACGACAACGTTTAAGCAAGGTGAGGGCGTCGGCATGCCGACACCGTAATGCACTGAGACAAAAGGGCCTGGCAGCGATGCTAGGCCCTTTTTCAGTTATATGGTTTAATTGGCGCACCGAGCCGCCGGCCGCTGCGCCGGCGACAACGCGCGCCGCCACTGACTTTCGTATGGTATCCGATTGAAATATTTAGCCTCTTTTCGAACTACGCTGAAGATATCCCGCTATCTGTTCCGGGTGCTGGCGATTTTGCTGTGGTCGTTGGGAGCGCTGCTCACCACCTTTTATATTCTGAATATCCTGCATCAGAAAGAATCGGACATCCGCCAGGAGTACAACCTCAATTTCGATCAGGCGCAGGGCTATATTCGCCATTCCGCCGACATCATACGCGACATCAAGTACATGGCGGAAAACCGCCTCAACGGTTCGGTCAGCGGCCTGGACATGTTCAGCGGTGTGATCCCCGGCAAGGGCAGCCCACCGCAATTCTATCCGCTGTATCCAGAGTCTAACTGCGCCCTGAGCGCCACTTACCGCAGTTCACTCGATTCGCTGAGCGGCCTGATCCAGTATTGGAAAGAGAACTTCGTGGCGGCCTACGATCTTAACCGGGTGTTCTTTATCGGCGGCGACAGCCTGTGTCTGGCGGAATTCGGCGGCGGCAACGCGGTCGCCAACCGGGAAAACATGCTGAAGCTGCTGCACGAGCGCATTCTGAAATACCGCAACGCCAAGAATCTGGACAAAGACAACAACCTGTATTGGATTAGCCCCAGCGCGCAGCGGCCTGACATCGGTTATCTGTATGTGCTGACGCCTCTCTATATCGGCAACAAGCTGGAGGCGCTGCTGGGCATCGAGCAAACCGTCCGGCTGGAAGATTTCGTCACCGCCGGCAACCTGCCGATCGGCGTCACGCTGCTGGATGAAAACAACGATCCGATACTGCGCCTGGCGGATGGCGATCGCTATGCCGCTGCGCTCAACAGCTACCCCGAAGAGCATGCTTACTTCGGTTATGTCGACAACTACCGCGATCTGATCCTGAAAAAAGCGCTGCCGCCTTCATCGCTGAGCATCGTTTATGCGCTGCCGGTGAAAAGCGTGGTGGAACGCTTCAAGATGCTGATCCTCAATGCGCTGTTGCTGAACCTGTTGTCGGCCATCGTGCTGTTCACGCTGGCTTGGCTGTTTGAGCGCAAGATGTTCCTGCCGGCGGAGGACAATGCCTTCCGGCTGGAAGAACACGAACAGTTCAACCGCAAGATCGTCGCCTCGGCGCCGGTGGGCATCTGTATCCTGCGCATCAGCGACGGCACCAATATTCTGAGTAACGAACTGGCGCACAACTACATCAACCTGTTGACCCACGAAGATCGCGATCGCATTACGCGCATCATCTGCGAACAGCAGGCGAACTTCGTCGATGTGATGACCAGCAACAACAATAATCTGCAGATCAGCTTTGTCCATTCGCGTTACCGCAACGAAGAGGTGGCGATCTGCGTGCTGGTGGACGTCAGCGCGCGCGTGAAAATGGAAGAGTCGCTGCAGGAGATGGCGGCGGCGGCGGAGCAGGCCAGCCAGTCTAAATCGATGTTCCTGGCCACCGTCAGCCATGAGCTGCGCACGCCGCTGTACGGCATTATCGGCAACCTCGATCTGCTGCAGACCAAGGCGTTACCGCCAGGGGTCGATCGGCTGGTCAATGCGATGAACAACTCTTCCGGGCTGCTGCTGAAAATCATCAGCGATATTCTCGACTTCTCCAAAATCGAGTCCGAGCAGCTGAAGATTGAACCGCGTGAGTTCTCCTGCCTGGAGGTGATCACCCATATCGCCGGCAACTATTTGCCGTTGGTGGTGAAGAAACGTTTGGGGCTGTACTGCTTTATCGAGCAAAACGTGCCGGAGCGTATCTTCGGCGATCCGGTGCGGCTGCAGCAGGTGCTGTCCAACCTGGTGAACAACGCCATCAAGTTCACCGATACCGGCTGCATCGTGCTGCAGGTCTGCACCCGCGGCAGCTACCTGGAATTCAGCGTGCGCGATACCGGCGTCGGTATTCCGGAGAAGGAGATCTCACGCCTGTTCGATCCGTTCTTCCAGGTGGGCACCGGCGTGCAGCGCCACTTCCAGGGCACCGGTTTGGGGCTGGCGATCTGCGAGAAATTGGTCAACTTGATGGACGGCGACGTCTCCGTCGAGTCCGAACCGGGGCTGGGCAGCTTGTTCAGCATTCGCATTCCATTGTTTAACGCCCAGTTCCCGATCCCGCAGGCCAGCGATACCTGGCAGGGCCGGCGGCTGTGGCTGGATATCCGCAATCAGCGGCTGGAAAGCTACCTGATGGCGATTCTGGGCGGCTACGGCGCCGATATCCAGCGCTATGACGGGCAGGAGACCGCCGCCGACGAGGTGATGCTCAGCGATTATCCGCTGATGCTGAACACGCCGCTGTTGGCTCAGATCCAGTTCTCGACCGAACATATCGGCCCGTCGCTGGAAACCCGGCCAGGCTATTGGATGCACAGCACCTCTACGCCGCGTGAAACGCTGACCTTGATCAACCGATTGTTCGGCGTCGGCAACGGCGCGGCAGAGGCGCTGGTGCAGCTGCCGGTGCCCGCCAAGGCCAGCGCGACGGACAACGGCGATATTCATCTGCTGGTGGTCGACGATCATCCGATCAACCGTCGTCTGCTTTCCGATCAGCTGGGGTCGCTGGGGTATCAGGTGGTGACCGCCAACGACGGCGTAGACGCGCTCGCCGTACTGAAACAGCACCACGTCGATATTGTGTTGACCGACGTCAATATGCCGAACATGGACGGCTATCGCCTGACGCAGGCGCTGCGGGAGATGCAGTTCAGCGCGCCGGTGATCGGCGTGACGGCGAACGCGTTGGCGGAGGAGAAGCAGCGCTGTCTCGAGGCGGGCATGGATAATTGCCTGTCGAAACCGGTTACGCTGGAGACGCTGGAGCAGACATTGGCTTATTACAGCCAGCAGGTACGCTACAACCGCAGCGAGGCCTGAAAAGCAAACAGGCACGGCGGATGCCGTGCCTGTTTGGCGTTAACCTGCCGTGAGGCGGGCTTTAGTCTTTGTCCAACGGCGTCATGCTGACGGACGAGAGGTAGTTGAGCAGGGCGATGTCGTTTTCTACGCCCAGCTTCATCATCGCCGATTTCTTCTGGCTGCTGATGGTTTTGATGCTGCGGTTGAGTTTCTTGGCGATTTCGGTCACCAGGAAACCTTCGGCGAACAGACGCAGCACTTCGCTCTCTTTCGGCGACAGGCGTTTGTCGCCATAGCCGCTGGCGCTGATTTTCTCCAGCAGTTTGGAGACGCTTTCCGGCGTGAACTTCTTGCCTTTCTGCAGGGCGGCCAGCGCCTTCGGCAGATCGGTCGGCGCGCCTTGTTTCAGCACGATGCCTTCGATATCCAGATCCAATACCGCGCTGAGGATCGCCGGGTTGTTGTTCATGGTCAGCACGATGATCGACAACTGCGGATAATGACGCTTGATGTACTTAATCAGCGTGATGCCGTCGCCATACTTGTCACCCGGCATCGACAGATCGGTGATCAGCACGTTGGCATCCAGCTTGGACAGATTGTTGATCAGTGCGGTTGAGTCTTCGAACTCCCCAACGACATTCACCCATTCAATTTGCTCAAGTGACTTCCGGATGCCAAACAGTACGATAGGATGGTCATCAGCAATAATTACGTTCAGGTTATTCATGTTGTTGGCTACCTTGCTTCAGCAGTCTGCTGACGAAAAAATCAATCTGACTGATGTTATTCTCGATCTCGGGCGCATCACCTTCTGCGATGCGCTGTTCTAACGATTCGCACAGCTGCTTGCCGGGAAGCAGATTTAACATGGCAAACACGCCTTTCAGGCGGTGTGCGGTTTGTGACAGCGCATTGAAATCACTGCTGCCCGCCTCAGTATACAGTTTTTTGACATCATCGGGTACTGTATCGACAAACAGCCCATAGTAATCACTTGATTTCAATTGTTTTTCATAGAGTTGGATATCTTCTGAGCTCAATGAAAGCGGACTTTCTTCCTGCTCCAGCGCGGCCATTTGCTGTTCGATCAGCATCAGCACGGCGTCGATTAATGCGCCGTTCAGGTTATAGTTCACCCGAATGTAGCGTTTATCCAGCGCTTGCCAACCCGGTTCATCGGTCGCCAGCAACAGCGTGTAATCATCGGCTCGCTGCGGATTATCGGTCAGCAGCACGTCATAATCGCGGTTGACCGCGCGATCTTCGGCGACGAGGCAGTCGGCGCCGTAAGCCTGCAACAGGCGAGTCACGATGCCGCGCACTTCATCTGACGTGATGTCCAGCAGGGCGGTGACGCCGTCGAGCAGCTTTTCCTGTTCCTGCGGCTCTTTTCTCTCCATCTCTATGGCGACGCGAATGGTATAGCGAGTGCCGATATCCACTTTGCTGCGAATGTCCAACTGGCCGTTAAGCTTTTTGCACAGCTGATTGCACAGGAAGAAAGTGAGGCCGGAACCGTGGTTGAAGCGGTCCACCAGCGTCTGGCTGAGGAACGGGTAATTGAGATTGCTGATCTCTTCGTTGGAGATGCCGGAGCCGGTGTCGTTGATTTGGAAAATCAGGCGATCCGGGTGTTCGGGCTCATGGTCGATGACCAGAGAAATCTTACCGCAGGCGGTGGTGATAATGGCGTAATGCACCAGCAGTGAGATCACTTTGCGCAGCGCGTTGGCGTCGCCGATGTAGTTCTGTTCGACGTCCAGCTGGAAATGCTTGAACAGCGCCAGCCCCTTTTGATTGAGGGCGGGCAGGGCTTCCAGCAGCAACTCGTCGATCATTGCCGCCGGGTTGAACGGCTCGCGCGTCGGTTGCCAGTCCTGGGTTTCCAGCCGCGTCAGCAGAGTGATGTTATCGATCAATCCCAGCACCGATGACGACGCCGCCGTCAGTTGGCCCAGCAGCGCCTGCTGTTGTTCCTGATCCGGCTGGTTGCGCAGGCTGTCGACCAGATCGTGCATCTGGCGCACCGGCTGATTCAGTTCGATGCCCAGGTTGTGCAACATCAGTTTGCGCGCCTGCACGTTCTTGTCGTATTCACGCCGTGCCTGCTGCAGCCGCTTGTTCACCATGACCTCTTTATCCTGATCGTGCATCAGGAACAGGTAGGTATCCGGCGACAGCTGGCTGCGGAAAATGCGGATTTCATACACCTCGTTGTTGACCGTTGCCTGAATGACGCCGTGATGCTGTTCGGCCATATGGGCGATTTTTTGCAGGCTGAGGTGCGGCAGCAGGTGCTCGGCGATTTTGTTGCTGGCGATCACCGCATTGTTGGCGAAGCTGTAAACCAGCAGGCCGGAGGGCAGGCTGGAGACGATTTCCTGATTCAGCGCGCGCTCGGCCTCCAGCTCAACCGCCATGTTTTCGCTCGGGCGGATGTACTGGCGGCGGATAAAGTAGATGCTCAGCATCGAGAGCGCCAACAGCAGCAGGTTGACCGCGATCAGCCAGATGTTGTTGCGCAGCAGATCGATGGCCAGATTAATGGCCGAAACGCGATACACCACCTTCAGCGGCGCATTGGGCAGGGCGGCGCTGAACTCCACCCAGCCGCCGCTCATCGCCGCCTGGGCGCCGAGGGCGGTTTCCGCCGGGATGGCGCTGTCGTCGAGCTCGACATCGTCCGGCTGCAGCAGGAAATTGGCGCGGGCCAGGTTGGCCGGAATGATGTCGTTGATCGGCAAGTCGAAGGCGATAACCGTCGCCAGATGCCCCGGTTGATTAAAGGTGGTGCGAATCGAGAACGAATAGGCGTTCTGGAAGCGCTGTTTGCGCAGATCGGAAAAGCTCTCGCGTTCGTCGAGCATATTGGCCTGTTGCAGCATCTCGGCGCGGCGTTCGTCCGCCGAAGTGGTCAGGTAGCTTTCCCTAAAGCGCGAAGCCAGCT
The DNA here is from genome assembly GCF_903970925.1 of Serratia sp. ME47. NCBI lineage: Bacteria > Pseudomonadati > Pseudomonadota > Gammaproteobacteria > Enterobacterales > Yersiniaceae > Serratia > Serratia sp. ME47. The sequence continues at coordinate 22,572 of NZ_CAJCKE010000019.1, forward strand.
CTTTGAGCGGCTGAGTGGTGATCAGACTGAGGCTGTTGTCCTGACCATTGAGGTAATACATGGCGTAGCTCTCGGTCTTGGCGCCCCAACGGTTGTCCAGGTAGTCCGAGATGTTGGCGATCATCGCCAGCGTGTTCTCGTCATGGCTGCCGAAGATCACCGCGTCGGTTTTCTTGTGCGGCTTCTCGACATAGTAGACGTCGGGGCGCAGGCGGGTTTCCTGCAAACCGGGATCGACATTCTGCGCCGGCGCGTTGCCGAATTTGTCATAGACCTGATAGGTCATGTAGCGATAGGTATCGATGCGCTTTTGCAGCGAACCGGCGATGCTGTTCAGCGTGTACTTCTTTTCCGCCAGCCAGGCGTTGGTGTAGTTGTAGCCATACAGGCCGATGCCGATCGTCAGCAGCACGATAAACAGCAGGAAGCAGCGAGTGATATTGCTGGAGCTAATGGTCAGTTGTTTATTTTGCATAGTGGCTGCGCATTCCTGAATCAGCGAGTGACGGCCCTGGCGCTGGCGGTCACCGCCAACAGCAGAGCGGCTACGCAGGCGAAGGCCACCGTCAGGCTGGAAAACTGAGCGATAAAGCCGATCAGCGCCGGGCCGGCCAGAATACCGGCATAGCCGACGGTGGTAACGGACGCGATCGCCAAATTGGCCGGCATATCGCGTTGGTTGCCCGCGGCGCTGAACAGAATCGGCACGACGTTGGAAGCGCCCAGGCCAACCAGCATGAAACCGACCAGCGAAACGGTGGCGTGATTGAAGGCGATAGCCAGGCTGAGACCGACAGCGGCGCACAGGCTGCCCAGCAGCAGCACCCGGTAGCGGCCCAGCGAGTTCACCACCCGATCGCCATTGAGGCGGCCGAGCGTCATGGTGATGGAAAACAGCGCATAGCCCAGCCCGGCCTGGCTGTGTTCGACGCCGCGCAGCGTGGTGAGGAACAGCGCGCTCCAGTCGAGCATCGAGCCTTCCGCCAGGAACATGATAAAGCACAGAATGCCGATAAACATCACCCAACCGCGCGGCAAGACGAACATCGGTCCGCCGTCGTCGGCGCCGCTGTCACGCAGCAGATGGCGGCTGGCGAACGCCAGCAGCACGATCACCGCCAGCACGGTGATCAGGGTGGATTGCAGCGGCGTCAGCCCCAGCCACAGCAGCGCGCTGACGCCGCCTGCGCCGGCGATGCCGCCGATACTGAAAAAGCCGTGAAAGCCGGACATCATCGCCTTGCCGCTGTTGCGCTCGACGATCACTGCCTGCACGTTCATCGCCACGTCTATCATGCCGATCGCCGCGCCGAACAACAGCAGCGCCACGGCCATGCCGCCGAGGGAGTCCATCAGCGCCAGCAACGGCAAATCGATGCACAGCCCCAGCCCCGCCATCAGGATCACCGCGCGGCAGCCCAGTTTGCCGGTCAGGAAGCCGGTCAGCGGCATCGCCAACATGGAGCCGGCGCCGATACATAACAACAGCAGGCCGAGCGAGCCGTCATCGAGGCCGATGCGCGTTTTGGCGAAGGGCACCAGCGGCGCCCAGGCGGCCATGCCGAGGCCGGCGACGAAAAAGGCCAGGCGGGTGGCGATCTGTTGAGGAACGCCGGGCGTTTGCTGTTCATTGCACAAGGTGGCTGTCATGTAAGCGTCAGGATCTTGGGTCAAAAGAGTGGCGAAAGTTACTGACAGTTTTTATCACAATCCGCGATCCGGGTCGAAAAGATTCGCGCCTGATTCCTCTCTGGCGCCGCCTCGGCGCACCAGCCACAGGGCGATCGCCTGGACAATATAGTCTTTTTGCTGCTCGCCCAGCGCGATGCCCTGCGGTATGCCGTGCCATTTTTCCAGGCAGCTTCGGCAGCAGGTGGCGGTGGCGTGTTGGGCGACGAACACCGGGTGGCCGCGCATCGGCGTCTGCTTGCCATCGTTTTTGGGGTGGGCGGCGGCCAGACGGCGATCGATAAAGTCGCGGGCATGGCTGAGGATCAGCGGCAAGCCTTTGTCGTCAAGATAGCTCTGGTCTTTGGGATTCAAACGGAAACGGGCGCGGAAGGGGGAGCCTTGCAGCCGCCGCCATAGCGCCTCTGGGTGAAATGGCATCATGACTTTACTCGCTGAGGGTGAGCTTTTTTTCAGGCTACCAGAAGTGAAACTCTGCGGCCAATTTTGCCTGTGACGCACAATATTCGGCGAGATAAAGCACGAAATGAAAAACAAATTCAATTTGTAGACCAAAATAAGAGAAAAGATTAGCAATTAGTGCGGATGTAAATTGGCGAAACTATATCGCGAGGTTATTTATTTGCGTGCTATTTGTGCGGATTGAAATTGTGAGGACAGTGTGGAGGAAAATAAAAAACCGGCCAGAAGCCGGTTAAAGGTATGCAGAAATTATCTTCGGATAATGAAGGTAATAATGAAAATAATGATGATAGCGAGGTGATTATAGCGGCTGCGTGCAGGCGGCGTTTTGGCACAATGTGCTTATTGTCCAGCACAATTGTATGGTTGGCTTTTTTTTCTTAAAGATTTGTATAACTACATGATTTTTTATCAATTAATCTATTCTTTGTCTTTAAGTGCTTTATTTTGTTTGTCGGTAATGTTTTGTGAAAGTTCGCGCACATTTACATTTTGAAACCTTTATTAATCACGCTGAAACACTATCGGATACTTGGTATCATTTTCTTTCTGGATTAATATAACCCTTGTTACCAGAATGGTAATGCACAGTCGTGCTAATAATGCTCGAAAAGGGCAGTGGCCGTAGCTCGACATAATTAACGAGGATAATAACGATGAAACTTCGAGTACTCTCTCTGATGGTACCCGCACTGCTGGTTGCAGGCACAGCAGGCGCGGCGGAAATCTACAACAAAGACGGTAATAAACTGGATTTGTACGGTAAAGTCGACGGTCTTCACTATTTCTCCAGCAACAACGGCGTGGACGGTGACCAGTCTTATATGCGTTTTGGCCTGCGCGGCGAAACGCAAATCAGCGATCAGCTGACCGGCTACGGCCAGTGGGAATATCAGGCTAACCTGAACCACGCTGAAAACCAGGACAACAAGAACTTCACCCGTTACGGCTTCGCCGGTCTGAAATTCGGCGACTACGGTTCCTTCGACTACGGCCGTAATACCGGCGTGCTGTACGACGTCGCGGCGTATACCGACTTGCAGCCTGAGTTCGACGGTATGACCTACGGCGCCGACCAGTTCATGTTCCAGCGTTCCAGCGGCCTGGCGACCTACCGTAACAACGACTTCTTCGGTCTGGTTGACGGCCTGAACTTCGCCCTGCAGTACCAGGGTAAAAACGGCAATGGCGAAGAGACCAACAACGGTCGCGACGTCCTTGGCCAGAACGGCGAAGGCTACGGTATGTCCATGAGCTATGACATGGGCTACGGCATCAGCGCGGCGGGCGCCTTCTTTAACTCTCGCCGCACCAGCGAGCAGAACGGCGCTAACGGTCACCAGAACATCATGGGCCGCGGCGACAAGGCCGAAGGTTACTCCGGCGGTCTGAAATATGACGCCAACGACGTCTACCTGGCGGTGATGTTCACCCAGTCCTACAACGCGGCGCGTTTCGGCAGCTCCGACAGCAGCGTTTACGGCTACGCCAACAAGGCGCAGAGCTTCGAAGCCTACGCGCACTACCAGTTCGATTTCGGTCTGCGTCCGTTCGTCGGCTATAACCAGACCAAAGGTAAAGACTTGGGCCGCGCCGGTAACGGCAAGGACTACGGCGATCAAGACCTGGTCAAATTCGTCGACCTGGGTGCGACCTACTTCTTCAACAAAAACATGTCTACCTATGTTGATTACAAAATCAACCTGGTGGACAACAACGACTTCACCGACGCTGCCGGGATCAACACCGACAACGTGGTTGCCGTGGGCCTGGTTTACCAGTTCTAAGCACCTCGGTGTGAACGTCATCGCGCGGCCTTCGGGCCGCGTTTTTTTTTGCCTGTAAACCGGTAAAAAAGCACGGATTGATCCGCTATCGGCACGGGAAGCACCGTGGTTTTCCTCCTCTAAGCCTACGCTGTCAGTACAAAAAAGAGGGGGGATGATATGGAACTCAAGATCGATAAGGTGATCGAAACGGTGCTGTACGTCAGCGATATTGAGCGAGCGGACGCCTTCTACCGAGAAGTGCTGAAGCTGCCGGCGATGGTCGCCAACGAGCGGTTCCGCGCCTATAACGTTGGCGATCGGAGCGTATTGTTGCTGTTTGTCGAGGGCGATTCGCTGCGTGGGGCGCATTATCCGACCGGCTTTATTCCCGCGCACGATGGCGTGGGGCCGGCGCATATCGGGCTGGCGGTGGCAAAAGACCAACTGCCGCACTGGGAACGGCATCTGACGGCCAACGGCGTGGAAATTGAGGGGCGCATGCGTTGGGATCACGGTGGCGAGAGCATCTACTTTCGCGATCCCGACGCCCACCTGTTGGAACTGGTGACGCCGGGCATCTGGGCCAATTACTGATCGAACCCGCCTTGCGCCAACAACGCCAGCGCGGCATTCAGCACCTGCAACGCCGGCTGCGGCTGGCGCTCAATCTGCACCCTGACGATGGCGCCGTCGATCAGCATCGCCAATATCGCGGCGTGCTGTTCCCGCTGCGGGCCTGCGGGCAGGTGGCGCGCCAGTTCATCCGTCATCTGTTGCTTATGCCGGCCGGCGAGGTGCAGGCTTTCCGGCAGCAGATCGGCGATCTCCACGGCCGTATTGATAAACGCGCAGCCGCGAAAACGCGGATCGTCGAACCATTCCGCCAGGCAGGGCGCCAGCGCCGGCAGTAACCCGCCGCTCTGCGCCACATGTCGATCCAACGCTGTACTGAACCAGGTTAGCCACTGCTGGTGGCGATAGGCCAAAAACGCCGTAATCAAATCGTTCTTGCTGGGAAAGTGGCGATAAAACGTCACCTTAGTGACGCCTGATTCCTTGATGATGCGATCGATGCCGGTGGCGCGGATCCCTTCCTGATAGAACAGATCGTGGGCCGTCAGCAGGATGCGCTGACGGGCGGGCAAGGTGTTGCGATCAACGGTCATCATTTTTCTCCCAAGCTATTTTCGAGTGATTGTAGACAACTCTGTCTACATGCGCTAGCGTAATGATGTAGACAGAGTTGTCTACTTGCCTATACGCAGGAGATGATCATGAGCATTAAACCCCCATTGCCGCCTTTTACCCGTGAATCCGCCATCGAAAAAGTACGGTTGGCGGAAGATGCCTGGAACAGCCGCGATCCTGAGCGGGTTTCGCAGGTCTATTCCCTCGATACCCATTGGCGTAATCGCGCGGAGTTTGTCGACGGCCGCGCGGCGGTGGTCGCATTTTTGCAACGCAAGTGGGCGAAAGAGCTGGAGTATCGGCTGATTAAGGAACTGTGGGCGTTTGACGGCGCGCGCATCGCGGTGCGTTTCGCCTATGAGTGGCGCGACGATTCCGGCAACTGGTATCGCAGCTTCGGCAACGAAAACTGGGAGTTCAATCAGGAAGGGTTGATGATCAACCGCCATGCCTGCATCAACGACATGCCGATTCGCGAACAGGATCGGCGTTTTCATTGGCCGCTCGGTCGGCGCCCGGACGATGTCCCGGCGCTGAGCGATTTCGGCTTTTGAATCCGATGTCGCGCCCGCGCCGGCCGAACGTGAGAAAAAGCGCACCGATCGACAAAGGGGAGTTTGTAGAAAAGCCTTTCCACTTCTAGACTTAGGGGACAACAAACGTACTCCAAGAGGACAAGCTATGACGAAGAAGTTGGTTTTGGCCGTCGGCACTGCGGCGGTATTTTCCATTCTTGCCGGCTGCACCGCCTATGACCGTGCAACCAGTTATGTCAATGAGCCGGTGGTCAGCGATGTCAAAGTAGGGATGACCAAGCAGCAGGTGCGGGCGATTGCCGGTCCGCCGTCGACGTCCGCCACGCTGATCCATGCGCAGGGCACTTGCGACACCTATGCGGTCGCGCCGCGCGATGGCAAAGTGCAAACGTATTTTGTCAGCTACAACGACACGGGCCATGTCATGAACAAGGGCTATCAAACCTGTTCAGACTACGATTCGCAGCCGAAGTAATCGCGTTTCAGCCGAACATAAAAGCCTCGCTTTTGCGGGGCTTTTCATTTTTTAAGCGTTTAAGGCCTGAAGTTTAGGCAACTGCGCCGCCGATGCGATTTTTTTGCATCAAAACGATAGACATTTCATAACGGTATCGCTAATATCAGCGCCCATTGGAAGGATGGCCGAGTGGTTTAAGGCAACGGTCTTGAAAACCGTCGAGTGTAACAGCTCCCAGAGTTCGAATCTCTGTCCTTCCGCCAAATTCAGCCGGCTTAGCTCAGTAGGTAGAGCAACTGACTTGTAATCAGTAGGTCACCAGTTCGATTCCGGTAGCCGGCACCATGATAAAGCAGTACCGGCGCCCTGAGTGCCAAAAAAACCGTCAGCCGCAAGGTTGGCGGTTTTTTGCATTATGTCGTCTCAAACGGGCAGGTCAGGGCAGCCAGGCACCGAGCACCACCCCGAGAATCATGTACTCATCGGCATTCAAAGTCGGACAACCCGGCATGTTCCCCTTAAGCCACTGATGACCGGCTTCCTCAACATACCTTCTAAAGATAAGTTCTGCGCTGTCGCAGCGTTTCGCTATCACCTTATCGCCGGGCACGAGCTCGGTTATACCGGCAGTCATGGGTTCGACAAGAATCAATGCTCCCTTTGGGTAATTGGTGCCGGCAGAGCCGCTCATCGTGTCATCCCGCACCGGCAACCAGTAGGCCAGAGCGCTGCATTGCACCATCGCCGGGTAGTGGACGGTCGTTCCTTTGCGCAACTGTTCATGAGACAACGGCAATGTCCACGCCAGCAGCGGCAGCGTTTTAGCCAAGGCCTGTGCGGCCTTCTGCCTGACGGGGCGTTGCCCGGTCTGTTCCAGGCCATCCAGCCAGCCGATTTGCACGGCGAAGTACTGTTCAATCCTTCGCGCCATGTCCCCACTGATGCCCTTTTTACCCTTCTTGCCCGGCGGGTAGAGCAGACGAGAAACATAGTCTGCGGCAATGCCGAGCGCCTCGGCAAGGCGCTTTTGCCCCCCGACGCCGAGGTTATCGATCAGGATGATCAGGCGCTCTCGCCGCATCTCCTGCAGGTGCATTTTTTGCTCGTTTTTCATGAGGCCATCGTACCTAAATTTACCTGCAGGTAAATGGATTTTCGCTATTGAAAAAAAGATACCTCTGGGTATACTTGGTACTGGTTATTTGTACAGTATTTTGTGCGATATCCCTCGGTGAGCCCGTCGGGCGGATCGGTTGTTGCGTCTTGGCGCACGCCGAGCAGAAGAACGGCTCGAACGACGTCGGTCAACAACATGGAGCCCTGGCGATATGGCAAACGCCCAAAGGAGGTGGAAGCATGAGAGATATGAATGAAGTTTTGGAGCGGTGGGGCGTATGGGCCAGGGATAACAGCGGCATCGACTATTCCCCCATTGCTGCCGGGTTCAAAGGGCTGTTGTCCTATAAGTCGAATGGCGAGCGTTCCTGCTGCGATGATGACGGCCTGGTGATCGACGGTTGCGTGGGCAGATTGAAGAAATACAAACCCGAAGAGTTCGATCTCATCATTGCCCACCATGTTTATGGCATATCTCTGCGTAAGATCGCCCTGAAAAGGAAATGTTCAGACGGTACGATACGCAAAGAGATGCAAACGGCGGAGGGATTTATCGGGGGATGCCTGGCGATGTTGGATATAAAGTTGAGTATGGATCGCTGAAACGCCTGTCGTTGACGTTGATGAGGGTTTATTTCTTGTTTCCCTATTGCGTCAGGAATAACAATAGCGCATGCGCGTTGCAATAATTAATAAAAGGCTCACGCGTACGCAAATAAGCGTGTAATCTGATAAAACTGAATTGTTGCCGGCGCCGCCGCACGATAGCTAAACCTCGCTTCGGCGGGGTTTTATTTTTTATAATAAAAGGCTCGCGCGTACGCAAATAAGCGTGTAATCTGATAAAACTGAATTGTTGTCGGCGCCGCCGCACGATAGCTAAACCTCGCTTCGGCGGGGTTTTATTTTTTATAATAAAAGACTCACGCGTACGCAAATAAGCGTGCAATCTGATAAAACTGAATTATTGCCGGCGCCGCCGTACGATAGCTAAACCTCGCTTCGGCGGGGTTTTATTTTTTATAATAAAAGACTCACGCGTACGTAAATAAGCGTGTAATCTGATAAAACTGAATTGTTGCCGGCGCCGCCGCACGATAGCTAAACCTCGCTCCGGCGGGGTTTTATTTTTTATGATAAAAGACTCACGCGTACGCAAATAAGCGTGTAATCTGATAAAGCTGAATTATTGCCGGCGCCGCCGCACGACAAATAAACCTCGCTTCGGCGGGGTTTTTCATTTTTAGCCTCCTTGTCAAAACGGTCAATCACTCACTGAATAATGACTGTCGTTGAATGGCCACGACGGGAGGCTAATCCTTCTCCTTTATAAAACGGCGCAATCCTTATTTATCTGCTCAGGTTGGGCAGAACGGACAAGCCATTTTCGACAGCGTAAATGGCCGTTTTTTAAATGGAACAGGAATGACGGTTAGGGGCTGCATTTCGCCGCTCTTTTCCATGACTCCCGACGATCGGGCTATGCCCCGGTAAGGGGAGGGTGATGACTATGCCTTGGAAAAATGAACCAAACATCCTTTCAATGCTGCTTGCTTTCGGTATGACGCTGCTGGGGGCGATCGCCAGCTATTCCTTCAAGGTCTTGAACGGCGAAACCTTTAGCTGGAGGACGCTGTTTTTGCAGCTGTTCGTTTCTATTTTCGCTGGTTTGACCATGGTGATGATTGCGCTGCATTACGACTGGCCTTCGGAGGTGATGGGCGGCGTATGCGGTATGGCGGGATGGTCGGGAGCATCGCTGATCAAGGCATTGGAACGCCGATTTCTCAATAAAGCGTCAGGAGGAAACCATGAAGATAAGTGACGACGGCATGGCGCTGATTAAGCGTTTCGAAGGCCTGCGGTTGCAGGCTTATCAGGACTCGGTCGGCGTTTGGACGATCGGCTACGGGTGGACTCAACCGGTAGCGGGACGAAAAGTTGGGGCCGGCATGGCGATCAACGCCGCAACGGCCGAGCGTTTGCTGGTGTGCGGTGTCGCTCAATTCGAACAGGGCGTCGAACGGCTGGTGGCGGTGACAGTCACGCAGGAGCAGTTCGATGCGCTGGTGAGCTTCGCCTATAACCTGGGCCTGCGCGCGTTGGAAAACTCGACGCTGTTGCGCAGGCTGAACGCCGGCGATCGGCAGGGGGCGGCCGACCAGTTCGGCCGATGGGTGAATGCGGGCGGTGTGCGGCTCGATGGGCTGGTTGCCCGGCGCGCGGCGGAACGCGCGCTATTCCTTTCCTGATGCCCAAATGCATCTGCAGAACGATTCAACTCTCGAAACGACGGAGACCTTGTCCAAATGATTGAAGATGAAATCCAACGCTCGCTGACTGCGCTAACCCATCTGGCGGTTCATCCGCTGATCCTGCCGGATCCGCAGCAAGAAGGCGTGACCTATCAGAAGATCAGCGATCTGAAAGTGAACACCGGTCTGGTTGACAGCTCGCTGGTGCAGAGCCGTTTTCAGGTCGTGTTGTACGTGATCGACGATTACTCCCGGCTGATCGCTCTGGACAAAGCGGTTTTGAATGCCTGGGAAGGGGTTCAACATGGTCATATCGGCGAATGGCCGGTACAAGCGGTCACGCGCAGCACCCTTTTGCAGAGCGCCACGCCCCTGGCGGATAACCGCGTCCAGTATCGGATGGCCCGCGATTACCTCATCACCCATTCCGAGGTGGCGGCGTGATCGCCATAAACGTTACCGGCATGGCGGAATTGACTCGCCGTTTGGAAGCGATTCGGCGCGAGGTCGCCAGTCACATTCTGCCGGAGGCCGGCCACGCCGCATTGGCCCCGGTTCTTGGCACCATGCGGCAGTGCGCCGAACGAGGGGCGCCAAACAGCGAACCCTCGCTGAGCGCCGGTATCGCGATACGCCCGGCCGTTACCGGATGGAACGCGGTGACGTTGCGCGTCGGCCCCAGTAAACAGCATTACCGCAGAGCCCTGGAACAGGAGTACGGCACGGCAACGCAAGCCGCCGCCCCGTTTATTCGCCCTGCGCTGGATCACCACAAGCACCAAGTGTTACGCATCCTGGCGGCTCACGTCCGCTATGGCATCGAAAACCGGTAGCGACCGCTACCATCCTTCATCAAAAAGAGAGAGAAAAACTATGGCTGATAAAACTTCGCCAGAATACGCCATGCTGCCTGCCGGCACTATCGTCAAATGGGGCACCGTCGGGGCTGCAACCACGGCCATGAAGGCGCTGACCAACTGTAAAGCGGTAGGTGAAATGGGGCAAACCGGCGGTTTTGTCGATTGCACCACGCTGCTGGATACCGCCAAGCAGTTTATTTCCGACCTGCCGGAAGGCGCGGAGAAATCCATCGGTTTCATCGACGATCCGTCCAACGCCGATTTTGCGGCGCTGCTGAATGCGGCGGACAAGCGCGAAACGGTGCAGTTCTACGTCGAGTTGCCGAACGGCCGCACCTCCACCTCCATCCTGTCGCTGTCCGGCTGGAAAATGAATGAGATCACCGCCCCGGCGAGCGAAGTCATTCAGATTACCGTCCAGGGCAAGCAAAACAGCAACACCTGGGGCACGGTCACCCCGAAAGTGTGACAAACCGACGGTTCGCGCTGGCTTAACGTCTGAGGGCGTTCGGCGCGAACGCTTCAGCCGCGGGCCATGTGGCCTGCGGCAACCCGCTTATGTACAGAGTAAACCGAATTGAACAAGGAAAAACTGATGACAGAGAAATACGATCTGAAAGCGCTGAAAGCGGCGCTGCTGAAATCCGACGACCACGTGATTGAAACGCAGATCTTTGGCGCCAAAGCCTTTATCCGCCGCTTGAAAGCGGCGGAGCTGCAGGAAAATGAAGACGGCATGAAGGCCGCCATCGACAGCGGTGACATGAACAAAGCCGCGCAGCTTAACGTGCAGCTGCTGCTGTCATGCCTGATGACGCCGGACGGCAAACGCATTCCGGCCGGCGCCTTGCCGAGCGTTGACGATCTGCTGGCGGCGCACGATAACCCAACGCTGGTCGAAGCCATCGGCGCCGTCAAGCGCCATGCGGTCGGCAGCCTGGAGGAAGCGGAAAAAAACTGACTGACTCGCCCTGGCTGATGTTGGTGTTCCAACTGGCCGATCGCTGGGGTGAGTCGGATCCTCGCAAGATCGCCGCGATGCCGGCGCACATCCTGAATCACTGGCGGGCATACTTCAAACTGCAAGGCATGACGGCCGATGCGGCGGAGAGTGCCCCCGTTCATCAATCCGGTCAGCCCGCGCAAAGCAGTATTGATATGCAGTGTGCTGACGTTATGCGAGTGCTGGGAAATGGCTGATACCGCACAGTTGGTCGTCGGGTTGCAACTGAATGACACCAACTTTAAAAACAAACTGACGGCGGCTTACCGTACCGCCGGGGAACAATCCGCCAAATTTAACCGCCAGGCTCAGCAGGACGCGAAAAAGACCGACGAGTCCTATCAACGCATCGGCGGCACGCTTGGCGGCCTGGCGGGGAAACTGGCGGGGCTGGCCGGCGTTGAATTGTCGCTGCAGGGCCTCGCCGCCACCTCGCGCCAGTATGGACAGGCGCTCACCGAACTTGCGTCCATCACCGTCGCCGCGACGGCGCAGATGAAGCAGTTGGACGACGCGGCTCGCCAGGCGAGCAGCGCCTCCGGCGACGGCGGCAGCCGGGCGGAGGAGATGCTGAAACTGGCCGGCGGCCTGAATGACAGCGCGGCGGCCTGGCGCGATCAGGCGGCGGCGGCGCGCGGGGCGGCTCAGGCGACATCAGGCGTCGGCGCGGCGTCTCGCGTCGCCAACGTCGCGCTGGGGATGCTTGGCGGCCCAATCGGTGTCGCCATCCAGGCGGGATTGGCGATGCTGTACTTCCATGAGCAAAACCAATTGGCCCGTAAGTCGGCTTTGGCATTGAAAGATGCGGCGGTCGAGACGGCCGAAGATCTCAGCAAGCTCTCCAAGGCAAAGCTCGCCGTCAAAATTGATACCTTCGACGATCAGCTAAAGACGCTCAGTGAGGAAAAAGCCAAGATCGAGAACCAACTGGCGAATCGGAGCGATATCCGACTTGCTCTCTTAGAGCGCCGAAGCAAAGGGATATTGGGATTCCTCTACTCTGATCCAAAAGAGGTGAGGAAAGAACGGAACGCCTTGCAAGCGCAGTTGGAAGATATCATTGAGGGCGAGAAAGCGATCCGGCTTCAGCGAAGCAATGCCGTTAATGCACAAAATGGCAATGACAGCCATGTTGAGACCAAAGCTGATAAGCCTAAGGGCCTTCAAGCAAGTGTCGCTCCTGTTAGCCGTACTTTTAACGATAATGGCAAGCAGCAGGCTCTTGATCAGTACCAACAGCTGCGTCAGGAAATCGAGCAGGCGCATCTGAGCAGCCTCGAAAAAATCACCCAGGATGAACAAAGTGCGCAGGCCAGGCTGGCGTCAACGGCCAAGGCGGCCGGTGCCGGGCAGGCCGATGTGCAGCGTGCGATGGCGCTGAACGCCGAGAAGTATCAGCGGCAGCGGCAACAGCTCGCTGAACAATACGCGCCAGGGCAGGCGGCGGTGCGCAAAGAGCAGGAGGTTGGTAAGGAGCTGAAGGCGTTGTATGACGGGCGGCTGTTGACCGAACGCGAGTACCACACCGCCAGCCGGATGCAGCAGCAAGAAACGACGCGCCAGCGGTTGAAGGCTGAAACCGATGCGCTTGCCGCGCCGCGTATGAACATTGCCGGTGATGTGGATCCGGTCGCTCGCCTTAACAACCAGCTGGTGCAGCAGCAGGCGCAATACCAGGCTTACTACCAGCAAGGCTTTCTGGATAAACAGCGCTATGAACAGCTGATGCAGGCGGCGACGCAAGAATCGTCGGACGCTCAGTATCAGCAGGCGCTGAGCCTGTTCGGCGGGCAGAGCCGCGTGCACAAGATGGCGCTGGGGCTGGTGGACATGACGCGGGAACGGACCTCCGGCATGATGTTCGATCTGCTGACCGGGACGCAAAACTTTAAGCAAAGCATGCTCGGTTTGATGACCTCCATGACGCAGTCCATCATTCAGCAACTGATCGATCTGGCGATGCAGGCGCTGTTGACCAGAACCATTCTTTCCACCTTTATGAATATCGGCAGCGGCTTGCTGGGCGGGGCTGCAAGCGCCGGCGCGGGCGCGGCCGGTTCAGGTGCGATGGGCATGCCGACCGGTTGGCAAGGCTATGTCCCCAACGCCAAAGGTGGCGTATACGCCTCGCCTTCGCTGAGCGCATTCAGCGGCCAGATCGTCAGTAATCCCACGTTGTTCGCGTTCGCCAGAGGCGCCGGCTTGATGGGCGAAGCCGGGCCGGAGGCCATTATGCCGCTCAAACGCGGCGCGGACGGTTCGCTCGGCGTGCGGGCGATCGGCGGCGGCCAGCAGTCTGCGGCGGCGCCGAATGTCTACATCACCATCGAGAACGGCGGCAACGTCAGTTCGCAGGCCGATCCGGGATGGGGCGAGTTCGGTAAACGGATGGGCAATATCGCCGCGCAGGAAAGCCAAAAGGTAATCAACCGTAACCTGATGCCGGGCCAGCCGATTTGGAAAGCAATCAAGGGGATGTAATGGGCATTCAGACATTTGAATTTCCGGCGCGCGTCAATGCCGCCGGCGATATGCGCTTTCGCGTCAGAAAGGCGCAGTTCGGCGACGGCTATGCGCAGGTCTCCGGCGACGGCATTAATCCGATCGTGCGCTCCTGGGAGCTGACCTTTGTCGGCAAGTATGACTACATCACGCCGATCATCGTCTTTCTGGAAAATCATCATGGGGTGAAATCTTTCCAATGGACGCCACCGACGCAGGTTCCCGGCCTTTACCGCTGCGAGGGTTATAAGCCGGTCGCGATGGGCGGGGACAACTATTCACTGACGGCCACGTTTACCGAGGCTTTTCACGTTTAACCGGGGGAGATGATGCTGAATTCAGATTTGCAAAAGCTGGAGCCGGGCAACCGCATCCGCCTGATTGAGGTGGACGGCACCCGGTTTGGCGCCGATATTCTGCGCTTTCATTGCGATACCCTGCCGTTTACGCCGCAAGAGCTGGCCGCCGCCGGCGGTGATGAAAGCAAACTGCCGGCGAAATCGGTCTGGTGGCAGGGGCTGGAGTACGGCCCGTGGCCGTTTAGCGTTGAAGGGCTGGAGATTTCCGCCGACAGCCAGGGCAACGCGCCCAAGCTGTCGGTCGCCAATATCAACGGCCTGATCAGCGCGCTCTGCCTGCAGTTTGAGGACATGGCGCAGGCCAAGGTGCGGATCCACGACACGCTGGTGCACTACCTTGATGCCCGCAATTTCCCGCAAGGGAACTCTTCGGCCGATCCGCTGCAGGAAAAGCTGCAGGTGTTCTACATCGATCGCAAGGCGACGGAAAGCGACGAAGCGGTGGAGTTCGAACTCTCCAGTCCGGCGGACCTGCGGGGATTGCGCATCCCGACCCGGCAAATCCACAGCCTGTGCACCTGGTGCTCGCGCGGCGGCTATCGCACCGGCAAGGGCTGCGATTACGCCGGTAGCCGTTACTTTGACGACAAGGGCAACCCGGTGGATGACCCGAGCCAGGATCGCTGCGGCGGGCTGTTGAGCGACTGCCAAAAACGCTTTGGCGAGCACGAGCCGCTGCCGTTCGGCGGCTTCCCCGGCGCGGCGTTGATCCGGCAGTAGGGGGCGAGCATGAAAGAAAAAACCGCGGCAGCCATTATGGCGCACGCCAGGGCCGAGTATCCGCGCGAATGTTGCGGTGTGGTGGCGCAAAAGTCCCGCGTGGAGCGCTATTTCCCGTGTCGTAACCTGGCGGACAACCCCACCGAGCAGTTTCATCTGGCGCCGGAAGACTACGTGGCCGCCGCCGAATGGGGCACCATCACCCTCATAGTGCACAGCCACCCGGACGCCACCACGCAGCCGAGTGAACTGGACAAGGCGCAGTGCGACGCGATGGAGTTGCCCTGGGCGATAGCCAGCTGGCCGGAGGGGGATTTGCGCACCATTTTGCCGCGCGGCGAACTGCCGCTGGTGGGCCGCCAGTTCGTGCTGGGGCATACCGACTGTTGGGGACTGATCATGAGCTATTTCCGCCAGGAGCACGGCATAACGCTCCAGGATTACCGCGTTGATTACCCGTGGTGGGAGCAAGGTGAAAACCGCTATCTGGAAAACTGGCATGCCTGCGGCTTTCGCGAGTTCGATGGCCCGCCGCAGCCGGGGGACATGGCGATCATGCAGGTTTCTGCGCCGGTGGCCAACCACGCCGGCATTCTGCTGGCAGATGGCCTGTTGCTGCACCATATGTACGGCATGCTTAGCCAGCGGGTGCCTTACGGTGGGTATTGGAAAGAGCGAACGGTGAAGGTGTTGCGCTACAAAGCCCTGATGTGATGCTATCATTCCACTTTTCAGCTTAAGGAAAAGGTAATGAAGAAAATTATCGCTGCAATTGCCACAGTAATTTTGTCTGGCTGTTCAACTACGGCTAACGAACTTCGATTGACAACACCGGCTATCCAAGGCCATACAATTAAAGCAGCGGATGTATATATTGGATGTGTTCTTAATGTTTGGAATGAAAAAAACACCATCTCACCAATTAGCCCACAGCCTGCGGAGCGCGGTTATACAGCTCAGATAAATGATATGTCTAGAGGTGTTGTAATGTTAATTGACGTGAAAAAGACTGACTCTGGTAGCGATTTCTTATTTTATAAAAAACGAGATATGGACTTCTATGAGGCGGCAGTTAATGCATGTAAATAGTATCTTGGTTACACGCTATATACCCGCCTAGGCGGGTTTTTTATTGGGGGTCATATGAGCTTTATCGAGGTACCATTAAGAGTAGTTCACTTCCACGGCCCGATGGTTAGGTTGTTTGGTAAAAACTTTAAATATCGTGCTCACAATGTTCCAAAAGCTATCGATGCTATGAAAAATCTAATAGACGGATTTGAACGATATATGTTGGAAGCACATAAGCGCGGACTGACCTTCGCTGTATTTGTGGGGAAACGTAACGTTGGTCAAGACGAGATGGAGCTGACGAAAGGCACGGAAGACATTCACCTGGTGCCAGTGGTTATTGGAAGTAAACGTGCAGGGCTTTTTCAAACTATTGCAGGAATAGCATTAATTGCTCTGGCTGCTTGGAACCCAGTTATAGGTGGAGCGGCAATAATGTCGGCAACCACAGCCACTTCCGTTGGCCTGATGGGTGCTTCCCTTGCCCTCGGCGGCGTCGTCCAAATGCTTTCCCCGCAAATGGGCGGGCTGCGCATGCGGCAAGGCCCGGAAAATAAACCGAGCTATGCCTTTGGCGGGCCGGTCAACACCACGGCGCAGGGCAACCCCGTCGGTGTGCTGTACGGCACGCGTGAAATTGGCGGGGCGATTATCTCCGCAGGTATTTATACCGAAGACCAGCAATAACAACATCCGTTTGAACAGACAGCCGCAATAGCGGCTTTTTTTATGGGCGAAATATGGCACAGAACATGATCCGTGGGCGAAAAGGCGGCGGCGGTGGCGGCCACACGCCGGTAGAATCGCCGGACAGCATTCAGTCGATCGCCAGAGCGAAGATGCTGTTCGCATTAGGCGAAGGGGAATTTGCCGGCGGGCTGGATGGCACAAACATTTTTGTTGACGGTACGCCGGTACTGAGCAGCGACGGCTCGGAAAACTTTCCCGGTTTCCGCTGGGAGTTCCGCCCTGGCTCGCAGGCGCAGGAATATATCCAGGGCATTCCCGCCGTTGAAAATGAGATCTCGGTCGGCAGCGAACTGAAAAGCGGCGCGCCGTGGGTGCGCTCCGTCTCTAACCTGCAGCTTTCCGCCGTCCGCCTGCGCCTGGGTTGGCCCATGCTGCAAAAGCAGGCGGACAACGGCGACGTCAACGGCTATCGCATCGAGTACGCCATCGACGTGGCGACCGACGGCGGCAGTTACCAAGAGGTGTTAACGGCGGCGATCGACGATAAAACCACCTCGCTGTATGAACGCTCGCACCGCATCAATTTACCGAAGGCCACCACGGGATGGCAGCTGCGCGTGCGCCGGTTGACGCCTAACGCCAACAGCGCCCGGATCGCCGACCGGATGAACATCGAGGCGCTGACCGAAATCATCGACGCCAAGCTGCGCTACCCGAACACTGCGCTGCTTTACGTGGAGTTTGATTCAAAGCAGTTCCCCAACATCCCGAAGATCAGCTGCAAACCGCGCGGCCGCCTGATCCGCGTGCCGGACAATTACGATCCGCAAACGCGCAGCTATACCGGCATCTGGAGCGGCGGCTTTAAGTGGGCCTACAGCGATAACCCGGCGTGGGTGTTTTACGACATTATTTTGGCCGAGCGCTTTGGCCTGGGCGATCGCATCGACGCCTCCCAGGTCTCCGAGTCCGAACTGTACCGCATCGCGCAGTATTGCGATCAGCCGGTGCCGGACGGGCGCGGCGGCGAGGGCATGGAGCCGCGCTTTACCTGCAACGTTTATCTGCAGTCGCGGGAAGAGGCCTGGACGGTACTGAGCGATTTGGCCGGCATCTTCCGCGGCATGACCTATTGGGGGCAAAACCAAATGGTCGCCCTGGCTGACATGCCGCGCGATATGGACTTCACCTACACCCGCGCCAACGTGATCGACGGCAAGTTTACTTACTCGTCCGCCAGCGAACGTACCCGCTACAGCACCGCGATGGTCAGCTGGTCCGATCCGGGCAACCATTACGCCGATGCGATAGAGGCGGTATTCGACAGCGATCTGGTGCGCCGCTACGACGTGAACCAGACCGAGCTGACGGCCATCGGCTGCACCACGCCGAGCGAAGCGAACCGCCGCGGCCGCTGGGCGCTGTTGACTAACAGCAAGGATCGTACGGTCAGCTTTTCCGTGGGGCTGGACGGCATGATCCCCATGCCGGGGCATATCGTCGGCGTGGCGGACCAGATGCTGGCCGGACGAGTGATTGGCGGGCGACTCAGCGGCGTGGAAGGCCGTAAACTGACGCTGGACAGGAAGCCGGGCGCCAAAGCCGGCGATCGCCTGATCGTTAACCTGCCTTCCGGCCGGGCGCAGGCGCGCACCGTGCAGGCGGTGAATGAACGCGTAGTGACCGTCACCACGGCCTACAGCGAGACGCCGGCGCCGGAAGCGGCCTGGTCCATCGACGCGGACGACCTGGCGGTGCAGCTTTACCGCGTGGTGGGTATCGCCGACAACGGCGACAACACCTATACCGTCAACGCGGCGGAACACGATCCGAACAAGTACGTCCGCATCGATACCGGCGCGCGTATCGACGATCGTCCGATCTCCATCATTCCGCCCGGCGTGCAGGCGCCGCCGAAAAACATCACCATCGACAGCTACTCCTCGGTGAGCCAGGGTATCGCCATTACCACCCTGCGCGGCGCCTGGGGCGCGGTTGAAAATGCCATCGCCTATGAGGCGGAATGGCGCAAAGATAACGGCAACTGGGTGTCGGTGCCGCGCACCTCGGCGCTCGGCTTCGAGGTGCCGGGGATTTACGCCGGTCGTTATCGGGTGCGGGTGCGAGCCATCAACGCCAGTGACGTATCGTCTATTTGGGCGACGTCGATGGAAACCTACCTCAAGGGCAAAGAGGGTAAACCGCCGATGCCGCTTGGCTTCAAGGCATCGCCTTTGCTGTGGGGCATCCAGCTCGACTGGGCGTTCCCTGGCGGCGCTGAAGATACGCTCAAGACCGAAATTCAGTATGCGGACAACGCGGCCGGAAATAACGCGATGCTGCTGGCCGATATCCCGTACCCGCTGCACACCCACGCCATGACAGGGTTGAAGGCGGGGCAGGAGTTCTGGTTCCGCGCGCGGTTGCAAGACCGCACCGGCAATCAGGGCGACTGGACAGGCTGGACCGCTGGGCAGGCGAACGCGGACGCCGGCGATTATCTCGAGAACATCGGCGACGATCTCCTGACCGCGAAAGACGGCGAGCGGCTGGTGGGCGATATCGACACCAACATCGACGCTATCTTGCAGAATGCGCTGGCCAACAACGCGACGGTGGATCACCAATGGGCGCAGTACGGTACGGTGCGCGCCGATATCATGGTGGTGAAAACCACCATCGCGGAGGTCGATCGCGGGCTGGCCGAGATGAAAACCCAGGTGCAGGTGCAGATTGACGACGTGGCGGCGGTGCTGGAAGACAAACTGACGGCGACGGTAGATGCCGACGGCGCCACGGCCATCCATACGTTGAAAGCGGGCGTGCGGGTGAACGGCACCTTCTACAACGCCGGCATGTCGATCGCGGTATTGGCGGAAAACGGCAGGCCGGTTACCACCCGCGTGGGCTTTAACGCCAACCAGTTCGTGCTGATGAGCGGCAGCGGCGACACGCAATATTCGCCATTCGCTGTGGTTAACGGCCAGGTGTTTATCAGCGACGCGTTTATTCGCAATGGTACTATCGATAGCGCAAAGATCGCACAGCATATCCAGTCTTCTAATTGGGTAAGTGGGCAGCGTGGCTGGGCGATAAATAAAGATGGCGGGGCACAATTCAATAACATTAGCGCCCGTGGAGCGATATATGCCGACACTGGTGAGTTTAAAAATGGCGTGATTGGCAATTGCCGGATTCTTGAGAATTGCTCCATTGAGGGAAAACTTTCCGCCGCGAATATCGAAGGCGCGATCATGGATGGCTCGATGTTAAGCTGGACGGGTTATCATACTAATGCGAGTCGGTTATTACGCTTTGGCGGTAATAATGTTATTCCCGTTCGTGTCTTTGGACAGATTCAAATTAAAAGAAGTGGACGAGGCTATCCTCACGGTTATGGCGGGGTTAGGCAAAACACAACCGGCGGAGGCTATATGCCAGAGGTTTCCGTTAGTTCCAGTTCTAGTAGCGGGCAACCTTCAGTATCCATCGTTTATATCGATACATTAATTGGAAAGTCTTCGACTGCCTTTTGGCAGCTTGCCGCAGGAGAGCTTGACCAAGGACAATCGCACTCAACGACTTTTATTGTGAACATCTTTGCCACTCCGCAATATACAGCCTTTGGGCTGGAGTAACCATCATCTCCGTAACGAGGTTTTTATCAGGCTAATTCAGTAGGATATTTATGCCAGCAGGCACTCTCACCCTAACAAATAATTCCACAATAGTAAAAGGTACCGGAACGGCCTTTAATACCGAGCTGAAAGCCGGTGATTTCATCGTGAGCGTCGTCGGCGGCGTAACCTATACGCTGCCGGTTAAAACCGTTGATAGCGCCACGCAGGCGACGCTGATTAAAGTCTACGATGGCCCGACACAGACAGGTGCCGCATGGTATGCCGTACCGCGCGACGCGATGAACGCCATCACTGCCCAGCTGGCTGCCGAGACGGCGAAAGCGCTACGCGGGCTGAACCTCGATAGAGCCAACTGGCAACAGGTATTCAGCGGTACCGGAAACATTACGGTGACACTGCCTGACGGCAGCACGTACACCGGACCCGCCTGGAATAGCTTTACTACGGCATTGGAAAATAAAGCCGCTAAAGGGGTGAATAACGATATAACCCAACTGAAGGCGCTGAGCACGGCTGTCACCGTTGCGCAGGGGGGGACGGGGGCAAAAGACGCAGCTACAGCCCGCACAAACCTTGGGCTTGGCAATTCTGCGACGAGAAATGTAGGCACGACGACTGGAACCGTTGCAGCTGGTGATGATGGCAGACTTGGAACCGTTAATAATAAGAGCGGAGGGAGAGTAACATCAGATGTTGCTCTATCCGGAAATCTATCTATTGATGGTTGGGATTATGTATCGAAGTCCCATGTAATAAAAGAATCAGATAGAACCAATATAGTCGGTGGGTTTAGATTTATTGGTAACGGCGATTTGCGAGCTGATCTATACCATTATGAAAGAGTTGGTCAGCACCATCTCTTTGGGATGCATGTCTATGGCGGTGGTGCGAATTCTTATTATGAATTTAGAAATAGCGGTGATGCGTATGCACCAGGTTCGTGGAATGTATCTTCAGATAGAAGGTTAAAAACAGAAATAAATAACATATCTAATGCGCTAAATAAGCTCAAAAGCATAGGAGGTTATACCTATTTAAAAGAGGGGCGACCAGAGGCTGGGGTTATAGCGCAAGAGGTACAGAGGGTTGTCCCGGAGTCTGTTTCTGCATCGCCGCTTCATAAGCAAAATGGAGAGATCATTGATGACTGTCTTAATATTAATATAAATGGTGTTGTTGCGTTATTGATTGAAGCGGTTAAAGAACTGTCTATTGAGGTTAATAATATAAAATCCTCTAGTAATTCTCATGGAGAAATCGAATGACATTAATCAGCGGCGTATTAAAAGGGCCTTACGGCGATCCCCGTTCCGGCGTAACCATTACCATGCGTGCAGTCAGAACCTCGTCAACGGTATTGGGCCTGGCTAAATCACAATCGGTTACGAATGATAGCGGTAAATACTCTCTATCCGTGGAGCCGGGAGCTTATGAGGTCATTATCTCTGTGTACGGCGCACAGCCGGAACGGGTGGGAGCTATCGAGGTTTATAACGATTCCTTGCCCGGCACGCTCAATGATTTTCTGCGCCGCCCTGGAGAAAATGATGTTACGCCTGAGATTGTGCAAACCGTCGATCGCCTACGCGCAGAGGCGGCTTTGTCCGCCGACAAATCAGCAGCATCAGCAGCAGCGGCAAAAGTCAGCGAGCAGAACGCGGCAAACAGCGTGAAACCTGTAA
Organism: Serratia sp. ME47; assembly: GCF_903970925.1. Lineage (NCBI taxonomy): Bacteria > Pseudomonadati > Pseudomonadota > Gammaproteobacteria > Enterobacterales > Yersiniaceae > Serratia > Serratia sp. ME47. The sequence continues at coordinate 44,572 of NZ_CAJCKE010000019.1, forward strand.
CAAGTGCGGGCTTTGGCTCCGGACCAATTCATCGTGCGGATGTATACGCGCAAGAAAACACGTCGTTCATCAACCGGTTTAATGCGGCATCAGTCAACGCACCAATAAAAGACATCGGCGCTGTACTGGCTTTGCCGATGAGCGGAGAACCGAGCTGCGCTTATTTTGCGATTAATGCTACACGGGGTGCGTGGGTTGGAAGTTCGTTGGGTTCTGTAAAGACCATCACCTGGCAGTATCTATGGGGAGAGAGCAACACCACCGTTGACGCCAACGGCTTTATCAAGAAAGCCTCGCCGATCGCCAGATTGTCCGCGGCGCCGCAGCATATGCAAGCGGACTATCTGGACGGCGGCTTTGATTTGGCCGGCTATGTCGCCGTTAATGGCGAAGCGGCCGGGGTGAGCGCGGAACGAATCGCTACCGGACTTTATCAGCTGAATGGATCGCTGGGGTTGGCAAAGGAGGGCTGGACTATCGAAGTGCCGCAGGACGTGAACGGCAACCGCCTGTGCTTTGTGGAAACCGCCACCGATAACGACGGCGTCATTACGGTGAAAATCAGCAAACGTCGTTTTGACATCGATACCGCGACGGTCGTGGCCGGCGAAGCGATGGATATCCCTGAGGGACGCTGGATCGATCTGCGCCTCGCCATGCCGGTGCGTGAAGAGGTGGAAGTGTTGCCGCCGGAGGCGCTGGTATTAAACGATGACACGCCATCGGAAACCAACGCGGTTTCATAAACTCGAATGGATGCCAGGTAAATAATGCCGGTGCAGTCGGTTTCAGGTATCTGCGCCGGCATCATCGACGCCAGGCTCGGGCAGAGTCACTGCCCGTTCCGCTATGCAGGGTTCCCGCTGAGTGGGAGTTCGCCCCTGCGAATAACGTTCTTTCCCGTCAAATATCAGTGACCAGCCACTGATCCGCTTCTTCGAACATCTCTTCCAACATCCGGTTCAGCTTTTCGCGATCGCTTTTGCTGGCGTCGGAGTTCAGGCCGTTGGCCTGCATCGGTTTCACGCGCACTTCCGCCTCCGGGAACAGCACATGCACGCGTTTTTCCAGCTCGCTGCGAATAATCTCGGCGGCGTTGGGCAGCCCAGCGACGTTGCGTTTGTCGTATACCAATTCTACAAACATGACTCACCTGTAAACACTGATTTAATGTACAGTATTCTGGCCTGAGGCGCTCGGGTTGGCAAGAGGGAGGCGCAATTTTGCATGAGGCGTTCATTCTTGCTTGCGCAGCGGGCGGCCAAGCCTGCCGCTGAATCCTTTTCTTACGTCTGGCCGATGGCCTGCATTTTCCCCGCTCGCTTCGCGCGTTGAATCTTCAAAGGACGTGATTATCCCCCCGGTGCCTGTGTTTTTCTCCTGTACAATTCAGTATGTAGGGCGGTGGCGCCGGGCTGGGTGCTCCCTGGTGTTGGGGGCCCGACGCCACCTTTCTGGTCGCCGTTCTTGGCATAAAATCGATCAACGCAGGTATGTGCCGGAACGCGACGTTACGGGCGTTGACGCTGCTCCTTCGTGTTCTGAAGGAGAAAAAATCCCGAGTGTTAGGCAATAGTCGCTCTATGAGCGCTGAATAAAACATTCATCTCATTTTCTTTAAAATTATTGAACCGGGATGCGTCTTGCTCTCCAGGTTGGCTTCTGCGCGTTAAATTGCTGCGGAGTTAAGATAGCGTTTTTATAAGTAAATTGAATTATTTCAATGGCAACCAGTCGCGTGCGTCAATAACGGTGATTTGCAATAAAATCATCTTATTACAATGATTTTTACGTATTTTCCATATGCCTTACGCCCCGAGCCATTGTCATGAACACCCTGTAAGTGGTTTAATATTTTTAAATTCACTTTAATGACGCTAAAGTATAGGGTTAAAACATTATAATGCAACCAAACAACATTAAAATATCAGAAGAAAATGGTATGTCATTGAAAATGATTGGTGAAAATCTCACTTACCTCATGCGCATGCACGGGATTGACGCCAGTCGGTTGAGCAGCGAAACAGGGATAGGTATTGCCACGATCAATAATCTGAGGAAAGGCGTGGGGAATCCCACGATCGCCACGCTTGCGTCAATTGGTGAGTTTTTCAGCGTAAAAGTAGGGGAGCTGACTGACAAGGATTTAAGCACCACGGGAGAGGGTAAACACAATGTGAGATCGCTTCCGCTCATTAGCTACAGCGATGTAGAGCGTTTCTTGGCCAACACGATCAGAACGGCAGATACCTATACGACAGAAGTCGATGACATGACGGACGATTCGCTGTTTGTGGTAGAGATAACGAATAATTCACTGTCGCCTGAATTAGACCGTGGAACGTATTGTGTGATCTCCCTCAAGGAGCCATTTTGCGATGGCGATATCGTCTTGGTTAAGCTGAAAAATTACCCAATATGTTTAAGGCGAGTTTTTGTTTCCGACGACGACTTGTTGTTTACAAACATCTCATTAGATTCAGATAGCAGTGTGAAGTCCTATAGCGATTATGCGATCGTCGGTGTTCTATTGAAAACGATAAAGAGGCTGAAATAAATGGATTTATTTAAAATAATGAGAAAGTTAAGAAAGATATACTCTCCCAGTTACCTATACACGTTAGATCGTAGCGTTATCCGAACGGCGGATGGATATTGGCTTTTCAAAGAGTTTGGCACCCATACTTTCGTGAAAAAAAGCTGGGGGCAACTCATTGAGGGCGATTTTCTCAGGCACGTTAACCCGAAAGACATCGCTTTTATCGCCGAGACCGAATCCAAGATAAAAGTCGCCTCGGCCAAACTGTCGATTCATGAAGAGAAACGAAACTGTATGTGGACGTTGAAAAATGACGTTGACTCGATATCAATATCAGGGGCGGATTTTCTAAGGGATCGCGATCTTGTTGACAAAACGGAGTCCCTGGATGCGACAAAAATAGCCTTTTATGCCGGGGTAAAGGAAGGCAGAGCACTCTCTGCCTCATTGAAAAATGCAAAGAAAAGTGACAGGTCTAAAAAAACAATACTGACGTTGATTAAATAAACCAGGGTTCGACGTGAATATGCTCATCGAAGGTAATCACGCTGAAAGCCGAATTGTCTATGGTACTGACATCGCTTGTGCCGTTTTTCCATTGCGAACAAATCGCCGGGGAAACAGAGATTAAGGTTTCCCCCAGCTTTCTTTGGAATAACGTATGTGCATGGCCTGAGCCGATAAACTTAACGTTTAATCGTTGGCAGAGGCTCAAAAGCTCCTCAGCATTGCTTAACATACAACTATCAACAATGGGCGTGCCTACAGGAATAGGGTGATGATGTAGGAAGACGGCGATCTTTTTATTGCCGCTCGAGACTATGGCTTTTTCAAGCGTTTCGAGCGAATGCGTCGAGACCCTGCCGAAATCTTCATTATCGACCACCGAGTCGATGCTGAGCATGCGCCATTCGTCATCTTCAAACGAGTTTATATCATAGCTGCCGCCCTGTTTACGGGCTTCATCATCCAGGTTTTTTTTGTTGTCGTGATTGCCTGGGAACAGATAGAAAGGTAATGAAGTGCGATTCATTATTTTAAAGAAGCGCTCATAAGAGGGAATATCGCCATCATGAGAGATGTCACCTGTCACAATGATTAAGTCGGCATTGATTTTTTCGGCATTGGCGTTAATGAAGTCAATCGCCCTGTCGAAATTAGCAAGATGCTTCGAAGCCAGCGCGCTTGCGTTAGGCATAATATGTATGTCACTAATCTGAATTACTTTCATGCTATACCCTGTTGATATTACTTAAATGGATTGTATGAAGTGCCCCAATCATAGTGATCGGTGTTTTCTATCCTCTTCACCCACTCGACTAAGGCGATAGCGAGCGGTAGCAATACAATAGAGACGACAACTTTATAAGACCACGTTGTGCTTATGATGTTAACCAACTCTATAAAGGTATATTTCCCTGAAAGACTTATCGGATAGGCTGTCAGCAACAGGGCGGCCTGTGTAGACATGGAGCCAACAATATATCGGATGAAGAAGTATTTTCCTGAGAAAATAATCTTCATCTTTGAAATAATAAAACCATTGACGAAATAAGCGACCGGAACGGACACCCAAGTGCCTATCATGACTCGCCAAAATTCATGATATAAAGAATAATAGTGCGTGGCGATATCATTGTTTTCTGGCTGAATAACGGCTGAGAGATTAAGTATTATGACATATAAGCTTTGGCAGAACACCATGATCCATATTGCTCTCACCGACAATTTATAGCCGTAAACCTCAGTCAGCAATGTTGATATCAAGAAACACAAGGAGAATACAATGCCGCTTGCCGTTATTTTAAAACCATAGATATCAAAGACCTTATAAACCAACGTGTCGCAGGTGATCATAATGGTCACCGTCAGGCCAACAAAAAGGCCATAGAGCTTGAGATTTCCTTGCATTTTTACTCCTTATTTAGTCCGTGTTCTTCTGTTATTAATTATCCATACTTATTTAACGCGCAAATTACGCAACCCGCGAGTCGCGTAATGAGACGCGAATAATGTCACATGGCCATCATGCCTCTTTATTCAAGCAAGACAACAACGCCTTCCCCCCTGCGTGCCCGGCCGGCGAGAGAGCCACGCCAAGTTTTGCGGAGAATGCTGATGGCCTGTTCGGCGGGAAGAGAGGATTCCACCCTAATCCATTAATATTGCTAATGAATATATTGCCTGGTTCACGCAGTGTCAATCAAGAACGAAGGGCACAGCGAATCGCGGCCGTGAAAAGCCGCTGCGCAGGTTGTTACGGAATTTAAGGGTAGCCACAACCGGGGCGGGGGCCGGTTTTTATCTGGCCTGCGTCAGCAGCTGCAAAAAGCGGCTCAGCGCAGCAAAAGGCGGCTCGCTGTTGCGCCAGAAGACGCCCACGCTGCCTTTCTGCTCAATCTTCGGCAGGTTCAGGATCGCCAGTTGCCCCTGGCTGGCATAACGCTGCGCCAGCCGTAGTGAAAGAATGGAGATCATGTCGCTGCTTTGCAGCAGGTTGGTGCTGACGTTCATCGATGCCGATTCAACCGTGTTTTCAGGCAGCATCACGCCGTTATCTGCCAACGCATTATCGATGCTGAGGCGGATTGGCGTGCCGGTCGGCCAGACTATCCAGCGCCAGTGGGTGAGATCGTGCCAGGTGAGGGAGGCGGATTTTGCCAGCGGATGGTGAGGGCGGGCAACGAAGCATACCGGTTCGGTGTAGAGCACTTGATAGTTGAGCGGCAGTTGCAGCGCCCGCCCCCCGACGCGGCCCACGACGACATCCACCGCGCCCGCGAGCAGATCGTGCAGCAGGGGGGTCATCACCTTTTCCTCAATATTGAGATGCAGCGTCGGCATTTCCTGCAGCAGGCTCAATATGGCCTGTGAAACGCAGTCGGTCGCCACCGGCGAGCAGCCGATTTTCAGGCTTCCCACCAGCCCGCCTTGCTTAAAGCGGGCGATTTCAGACTGCGAACGCTCCAGATCATTGATCAAACGCTGCGCATGCTGAAGCAGCAATTTCCCCCCCTCGGAGGGGCGCAGCCCTTTGCTATGCCGCTCAAAGAGCGTGATCCCAATCTCATCTTCGAGCTGCGACAGCCATTTTGACAGAGCGGGTTGGGAGATGTTCATCATCCGCGCAACGTGGGTCAGATTTCCCTGTTCACCCAATGCCACCAACATTTGCAGATGGTGCAGCTTCAATTTCTGCGCCCAGTTAGCCATTTGTTATAACCCTCCGGTTATGTCTCCGCCCGAAAAGCCATTGTACATTTTATCGCTAAAGATACAAATTCGTAACATACCTAAAACAACACAGACATCTCCCTACCTGCTCCGAGGCGCTCACTATGACTCAACGGCGTGATTTACAAGCACTGATCGACGCAGCTCCTATCGGCAAGACGCAGTGGCGCGTCATTCTCTGCTGCTTTTTGGTGGTGATGCTAGATGGTTTTGACACCGCCGCCATTGGTTTCATCGCGCCCGACATCCGCGCCCAGTGGCAGCTGTCCGCCGGTGAGCTGGCGCCGCTGTTTGGGGCGGGGTTGCTGGGATTGACGGCGGGCGCGCTGCTTTGCGGTCCGCTCTCTGACCGCTTTGGCCGCAAGCGCGTTATCGAACTCTGCGTGGCGCTGTTTGGCGCGCTGAGCCTGATTTCGGCCTTCTCCCCCGATCTGCAAACGCTGGTCGTTTTGCGTTTTCTCACCGGCCTGGGCCTGGGGGGAGCGATGCCGAACACCATCACGATGACCTCTGAATATCTGCCCGCTCGCCGCCGTGGCGCGCTGGTCACGCTGATGTTCTGCGGTTTCACGCTCGGTTCGGCCCTGGGCGGGATCGTCAGCGCCCAACTGGTGCCGAGGGTGGGGTGGTCAGGCATTTTGGTGCTCGGCGGCGTCTTGCCGTTGATGCTCTTTGTGGTGCTGCTGTTTGCCCTGCCGGAATCCCCGCGCTGGCAGGTTCGCCGCCAACTGCCGCAAAAGGTGATTGCCAAAACGGTCAGCGCCATGACTGGCGAGTGGGATGAAGAGACCCATTTTTATCTGAACGAAGCCGCCACGTCGGCCAAAGGCAGCATCAGCCCGCTGTTCGCCGGCCGCCAGTTGCGCATCACCCTCATGCTTTGGGCGGTTTTTTTCATGAGCATGCTGATCATCTACCTGCTCTCCAGCTGGATGCCGACGCTGCTTAACCACCGCGGTATTGATCTGCGGCATGCCTCCTGGGTGACCACCGCTTTCCAGATAGGCGGCACGGTGGGCGCGCTGGGGCTGGGCGTGTTGATGGACAAATGCAATCCCTTCCGGGTGTTGGCGGTGAGCTACGCTTTGGGCGCGGTGTGTATTGTCATGATTGGCCTGAGCGAGAACGGCCTGTGGCAAATGGCGCTGGCCATCTTCGGCACCGGCATCGGCATCAGCGGGTCGCAGGTCGGGCTGAATGCTTTGACCGCCACGCTCTATCCGACGCAAAGCCGGGCGACGGGCGTCAGCTGGTCCAATGCCATTGGCCGCTGCGGCGCGATTGTCGGCTCGCTTTCCGGCGGCGTGATGATGGCGATGAATTTCTCATTCGATACGCTATTTTTCATTATTGCCCTTCCGGCGGCGCTCAGTACGGTGATGTTAATGCTGCTGACGGCTGTCGTTCGTCTGTCTGCCCCAGCCCCTGACACGTTGCCTCGCGCAGCGTCGTGAATGAAAAAGGAGAATCCCTATGCCTGAACGCCATCAGGATGTTAACCCCAGCCGCCAGCAGTTTTATCGGCAGATTTCCGGGCAGAACCTGACCCCGTTGTGGGAGTCGCTGCACCATCTGGTACCGTCAACGCCGAATGCGAACTGCGCCCCGGCTTACTGGAACTATCAGGAGATTCGCCCGCACCTGCTGGCCAGCGGCGAGTTGATTGGCGCCAAAGAAGCGGTGCGCCGCGTGCTGGTGCTGGAAAACCCGATGTTGCGCGGACAAGCCGCCATCACCCCGACGCTGTACGCCGGCTTGCAGTTGATCATGCCGGGCGAAATCGCGCCGAGCCATCGCCATAATCAGTCCGCGTTGCGTTTTATCGTCGAAGGGAAAGGGGCGTTTACCGCCGTTGACGGCGAACGAACGCAAATGCATGAAGGCGACTTCATTTTGACGCCGCAGTGGCGCTGGCACGATCACGGCAATCCCGGCGCTGAGCCGGTGGTATGGCTGGACGGGCTGGATTTGCCGCTGGTGAACCTGCTGGGCTGCGGTTTCGCGGAAGACTATCCGCAAGAACAGCAGCCCGTGACGCGCCGGGAGGGGGACTATTTACCGCGTTATGCGGCCAATATGCTGCCGTTGCGCCATCAGAAAGGCAACTCATCGCCCATTTTCAACTACCGCTACGATCGCAGCCGCGAAACGCTGTACGACCTCACCCGCATGGGGGACGCCGACGAGTGGGACGGCTACAAGATGCGCTACGTCAATCCGGTGACCGGCGGCTATCCCATGCCCTCGATGGGCGCCTTCCTGCAACTGTTGCCGAAAGGCTTTTCCTCACGAAAGGCGCGCACCACGGACAGCACCCTCTACCACGTGGTGGAAGGGCGCGGCCAGGTCAGCATCGGCAACGAAACCCTTCACTTTTCGGCAAAAGATATCTTTGTGGCGCCGACCTGGTTCGACGTGTCGTTTCAGGCGCATGAAGACACCGTGTTATTCAGTTTTTCGGACCGGCCGGTTCAGGAAGCCCTGGGGCTGTTCCGTGAAGCACGTTATTAATTTGGGAGAGACAAAATGACGCAATACGTATTTGCACCGCCAGCCCCCGTGACTGTTCCAGTCGTGGGGAGTGATAAACAGTTCCCCGTGCGCCGTGTCTACTGCGTCGGGCGCAACTATGCCGCCCATGCTCGTGAAATGGGCTTTGATCCGGATCGTGAGCCGCCGTTCTTCTTCTGCAAGCCTGCCGATGCGGTGGTGCCGGTGGCGGCCGGCGAAACGCTGGCGCTGCCGTATCCGGCGCAAACGGACAACTATCACTACGAAATCGAACTGGTGGTGGCGATTGGCAAACGGGGGAGCGATATTCCGTTGGAAAACGCGCATGAATATATCTGGGGATATGCCACGGGCCTGGACATGACCCGCCGCGATCGGCAGATGGACATGCGTCAAATGGGGCGCCCATGGGAAATCGGCAAGTCGTTCGATCTCTCTGCGCCCATCGCGCCACTGCATAAAGCCGGCGACAGCGCAGACGTCAACCATGCGCCTATCTGGCTGCAGGTCAATGGCAGCGATCGTCAGCGCAGCGACATCCGTCATCTGATCTGGTCGGTGAATGAAACCATCAGCTATCTGTCCGGCTTTTTTGAGCTGCAGCCCGGCGATCTGATTTTTACCGGCACGCCGGAAGGTGTGGGGGCGGTGGTGAAAGGCGATGTGATTACCGGGAATGTAGAGGGGCTTACCCCTATCGCCGTGAAGATTGTCTGAGGCTGATTCTGAGGTGAATGATGAAGCTGTACAGTTTTTTTAATAGCTCTGCGTCCTACCGCGTGCGCATTGCGCTGGCGCTGAAAGGTATCCATTACCAGACGGTGGGCGTCAATATTCGCATCGGGCAGCAGAATGAGCTGGCTTATCGGCGTATGAACCCGGTCGGGCTGGTGCCGACGCTGCTCACGGACGACGGCGAGTCTCTCAGCCAGTCGCTGGCGATTACCGACTGGCTGGATCGCCATTTCCCCCAGTCGCCGCTGTTGCCGACGGCCGATCCTGCGCGCAGCCGGGTACTGGAAATCGTTTATGTCATCGCTTGCGATATTCACCCGGTCAATAACCTACGGGTGTTACGCTACCTGAGTGAAGAGCTGAAGGTGAGTGAGGAAGAGAAAAAACGCTGGTATGCGCACTGGATCCGGCAAGGGCTGAGCGCCGTGGAACAGCTGTTGCTCCAGAGGCCGCCAGGGCCCTTCTGCGTTGGCGACAGCCCGACGTTGGCAGATTGCTGCCTGATCCCTCAGTGGGCGAATGCCCTGCGGATGGGGTGCGATCTGAGCGGGTATCCGCGCTGTAAAGCGATTTACGACGCCTGTACTCAGCTCCCGGCGTTCATCGCCGCAGCGCCCGAAAACCAACAAGACAAAATCTCAGCCTGAGCTTGATAAGGAGAAAGGCCGTCGCGAAAGCGAGGCGCGCAATGATCGTTGGGGGAGGCAGGGGTGCAGCGGCTGCGCTCTCATCCTCTCGACGTGCAGACGAAAAAAACCTGCTGTTACAGCAGGTTTTCTTGAATTTGGTCGGCATGAGAGGATTATGCGCATCTTCGATGCTTGCCCTGCGGGCCGTTGCTAAAGCAACGTGGTCTCACTACGTTCGGCTCAAACCTCCTTCGGAGATTCTCATCCTCTCACGTACAGACGAAAAAAAACCTGCTGTTACAGCAGGTTTTCTTGAATTTGGTCGGCATGAGAGGATTCGAACCTCCGACCCCCGACACCCCATGACGGTGCGCTACCAGGCTGCGCTACATGCCGACGCTATGAAAAATCATACTACCGATTCTCGATGTTTATGCAAGCGCCTTACCACTTGATTGCTTTAGTTTTAAGCAGTTAGTTGGCGATAAAGCGTTTTACATCGGTCAGCACCTGCAACAACAGAGCAAGCTGCGGTTTCTCGTCTTTTATTTCATCGCCGTTCTGATCGTAGACGCGATAGTTGCCGCTGTTGTCCAGCATCAGCGTCTGCGTCGGCGTGGTGATCACCAGCTGGTTGCCATCGCCGGTGGCGATCCAGTTGTTGCGGCGCTGGGCGGTAAACAGGTCTTCGCCCTGCGAATAGTCTTTCGGCGCGGTTTTCACGTGCAGCAACCGTTGCATCAAGGTACGCATCACGTCGTTATGGCCGGTCAGCTTGTTGATGGTCTGCGCCGGCGTGCCGGGCCAGTGGATCACCAGCGGCACCTGCAGCTGCGCCTGGTTGAAGGCGGTGCCGGCGCCCCATTGGCCTTTGCCGCTGTCGTTGAACTCGACGCCGTGCTCGGCGGTGATCACCACCACGGTTTTATCCAGCAGGCCGCGCTGTTTCAGGGTGTCCAGCACCTGGGCTATCTGGCTGTCCACGTCCTGAGCGCCGGTGCGATAGCGTTGGATAAAATCGGCCGGCGCCGGAGTTTTAGCGCCTTCGGCCGGCTCGGCGCCGCTGAAGTTGATATAGGAGAACCACGGCTCTTTGTCGCCCTGATCCGTCAGCCAGCGTTGCCATTGCTGCGTGGTTTGCGCGTCGCTTTGCGGCGCCGGCGTCGGCAGCGAGAAGTCGGTCAACAGGGCCTGACGGTACAGGCTGGCGTTGAAGCCGTCGGACGAGAACAGCCCCAGTTGGTAACCCTGCTCGCCGAGCGCGTTGATCAGCGCCGACGGCTTGCGGCCGGCGAGCACGCTGTCCAGATAGGTCGGGGAAATGCCGTAGAACAGGCCGAACAGCCCGGTGTCGGCGTGGTTGCCCGAGCTGTAGTGATCGCTGAAGCGCACGTTTTCCTGGGCGAAACGCGTCAGCGTCGGCATGTCCTGCGCCACGTCTTTGGCGCGAATGCCGTCCACCACGATCATCAGCAGGTTATAGCCGCTGCCTTTATCGCCGTAGCTGAGATCGCTGAGCGGGTACTCCACCGCCACCGCTTCCGGATTGCCCTGTTGCACCAGGCGGCGTTCATATTCCTGCTGATCGAGCAGGCCGTGTTTTTCGAGGAACTTGCGCGCGGTCATCGGGTACGAGAGCGGCAGGTTGGCCCGCTGCATGGTGATCGGGCGATAGAAGTTGGCGTCGGCCCAGATGTAAATCAGGTGCGAGGCGAAAAAGGCGCTGATGAACAGCGCCGCCAGCGGCTTGCCGAAACGGCGGCGGTTCAGGCTGCGCAGCTTCTGCCAGCTCCAGGTGCCGAACAGCATCTCCACCAGGAAGATCACCGGCACGCAGATAAACATCAGCTGCCAGTCGCGCGACAGCTCGCTTTGATCCGGGTTGACCACCAGATCCCACACCACCGGATTGAGGTGCAGGTGGAAATGGGAGAACACCTCGCTGTCGACCAGCAACAGCGTGAGCCCGGCGGTGGCCAGCGCGGCGGAAATAAATCGCAGCAGCCGCTGCGACATCACCACGAAGGTGAGCGGGAAGATCACCAGCAAGTAGCCGGCGAACACGATAAAGCTGAAATGCCCCAGCAGGCTGACCAGGGCATAGACCCGGCCCAGCAGGGAAGCGGGCCAGTCGGTGACAAACAGGTAGCGGCTGCCCAGCCCAAGGGCGAGCAGGATGTTGAATAAGGCGAACCAGTGCCCCCAGCTGATCATCTGGGAGACTTTTTCACGATAACGCTGACGGTTTGTCACCATAAATAAATATTAATGCGCTTTATCTTCACGGACAGAAGCCTGCAGGGCTTCCGCGAACGATCTCGCCAGGGTTTTCCGCTGCGCGGGGGCAACGCTGGTGTTGATCAAATTAGTGACCATATTGCCCAGCACCATCAGGGAAAGATCGGTGGGGGTATGGTGTTTTTCCAGAACATTGACCAGCTCTGAGAGCAGTTGTTCAACGTGTTCGTCACTGTAACGGGATGATTGTGGCATAAAATTGCGCTTAGTAATCTGCAAAGTGTCCTATCTTACCGTATAGGACAGTGATTTTCCGCTCTTTTATCACTTCCTGTCATTCGGTAAAGGGTTCGCCCGCGACGGGGCCGCTCACCGCTGCGCCTTTCCGGTTTGCCGCGGTTTTTTAGTATTGCAGGGCGGGGCCTTCAGTGTTTGAATACGCGCCTAAAGAACAGGAGGATTTACCATGAGTCTGGATATCGACCAGATCGCTCTGCACCAGTTGGTGAAACGCGACGAGCAAACGCTGGACGTGGTGCTGCGCGATTCCTTGCTTCCCACCAACGCGGCGGTGGAAGAAATGATGGCGGAACTGCATCGCGTCTACAGCGCCAAGAGCAAGGCCCTGGGCTTGTTCAACGAGGGCAGCGAGCTGGCGGAAGCGCTGCGCACCTGCCGCAAGGACGATAAGGACTTTCTGGCCTTCAGCCGCGCGGCGACCGGCCGTCTGCGCGACGAACTGGCGAAGTATCCCTTCGCCGAAGGCGGCGTGGTGCTGTTCGGTCAATACCGTTATCTGGCGGTCGAGTACCTGCTGATCGCGGTGCTGAACAGCCGTAACAGCATGCGCGTCAACGAAGAGCTGGATATCAACACTACGCACTATCTGGACATCAACAACGCCGATATCGTTGCGCGCATCGATCTGACCGAGTGGGAAACCAACCCGGAATCGACCCGCTATCTGACCTTCCTGCGCGGGCGCGTGGGCCGTAAGGTCGCCGACTTCTTCATGGATTTCCTGGCGGCGTCCGAAGGGTTGGACACCAAGGCGCAAAACCGCGGGCTGCTGCAGGCGGTGGATGACTACTGCGCCGACGCGCAGCTGGACAAGAATGAGCGCCAGTCGGTGCGCCAGCAGGTGTACAGCTACTGCAACGAACAGCTGCAGGCGGGCGAAGAGATCGAACTGCAGGCGCTGTCGCAGGAACTGTCGCCGGTCGGTGAGAAAGACTTCATGCAGTTCTCCAGCGAGCAAGGCTATCAGCTGGAAGACAGCTTCCCGGCGGATCGCGGCACGCTGCGCCAGCTGACCAAATTCGCCGGCAGCGGCGGCGGTATCAGTCTGAACTTCGACGCCATGCTGCTGGGCGAGCGCATTTTCTGGGATGCGGCCACCGACACGCTGACCATCAGAGGCACGCCGCCGAACCTGCGCGATCAGCTGCAGCGCCGGACCGGCAGCGGCAAGTAAGCTTGCCGAATCGCAGACAATAAAAAACGCCGCAATTGCGGCGTTCTTTATTTCGGCGTCCCGAAAGGTTCGAAAACGTAGCGATTAAACGCGAACGAAGTCGATGTGAGCCAGTTTTGGCTTGAACGGGTGACGCTGTACAGCCTGAACCTTAACTTTGGTTTCTTTACCGTCGATAACCAGAGTTACTGCTTCGCTGTAGAATTCTGGTTTAGCTTCCATGTTCTTGACTGAATCATGATCCAATTCGATGGAAACTGCAGCTTCTTTGCCACCGTAAACGATAGCTGGGAATTTGTTTGCTGCACGCAGGCGGCGGCTCGCACCTTTACCCTGGTCTTTACGTACTTCTGCATTGATAGTGAACATTGTTTTTTCTCTTAAAAGAAAATTTACCCTGCTACAGGCGACCCAAGTAGCAAGTTCGGAATTCCGCTTTAACGCTGGGCAGGCCCAGGTAAAGCGCGCGGCATTTTAACGGAAAGCCGCCCACAGGGCAACGAAAACCTGCCCAGATTGAGGGCCGTTCGCTCAGGCCAACTGATTGGCACGGCGGAAACGGCCTTGATAATCGAACACTTTCTCACGCACCTGCCAAAACTGCCCGCGCTTGCGTGCCACCACGAAATCCGGATGGCGCAGCGCTTGCTGTTGCGCCAGCACGTCGGCGGCGGTGTGCCAGGCGAACGGCACGCCCGGCGCGCGCTGGTGCGGGCGCAGGAACAGCATCTCGAACGCTTTGCGCTGCGCCGGCGTCTGCAGGCGGAAGCGCTCGCTGGTGCTGGTGCCGTCCTCGTCGTAATAGGTGGCCTTCAGCCATTCGCCCTTTTCGTCGCGGCCGCTCTGCAATTCCATGCCGCCGCAGCGCAGCACCAGCGCGTCTTTCAGCTTCAGCGCCGCCTTCAGCATGTCGTCGGGATCGACCAACACCTCCTGACACTGATGGCAACGGCGCGCGGCGATATCGTTCTCCGCGCCGCAGTGCGGGCAGCTCTTGAACCGGAAGCGGTAATCGCACTGTTCGCGGTGGCCGTCGTCGTCCTCCAGCCAGCCCTGGCAGCGGCGGCCGTAGTGTTCGATGATGTCGCCGTTTTCGGTGCACTTGCCCCAGAACAGGTTGGCGAAACCGCAGGCCGGGCAGAACACCTGCACCGGCTGGCTGTCGCCGTGCGGTTTGCTGACGCCGACCTCCGGCGTAAACAGATCGTGCGGGTTGCCGGCGTAGTCGAGGATCAGGCAATCCTTTTTGTCGGGCGCCAAACGCAGCCCGCGCCCGACGATCTGCTGATACAGGCTGACGGACTCAGTGGGGCGCAGGATAGCGATCAGATCGACGTGCGGCGCGTCGAAGCCGGTGGTTAACACCGCCACGTTGACCAGATAGCGCAGCCGCTGCTGCTTGAACGCCTCAATGAGCGCATCGCGCTCGGCGGGCGGCGTTTCGGCGCTGACCAGCGCGGCTTCGCCGTTCGGCAGCAGGCCGTGGATCTCGCGGGCGTGCTCGACGGTGGCGGCGAAGATCATCACCCCTTTGCGATCGTCGGCATACTCCACAATCTGGCTGATGATGTGCGGCGTGACGCGGTTTTGCCGCTTCAACTCTCGGTTCAGATCCGCTTCGCTGAACAGGCCGTTGCTTCTGGCTTCCAGCCTGCTGAAGTCATATTGCACGATCGGCATATCCAGCCGCTCCGGCGGCACCAGAAAACCGTGTTTAATCATGTAGCGCAGCGGCAGCTCGTAGATGCAGTCGCGAAACAGACTGGCGCTGTCGCCGCGGGTGAAACCGTGGTAGTGGTACTGATAAATCCAGCCTTTGCCCAGCCTGTACGGCGTGGCGGTCAGCCCCAGCAGCCGCAATTGCGGGTTGGTTTTCTGCAGGTGCTGGATGATTTGCTGGTACTGGCTGTCGTCGTCGTCGCTGATGCGATGGCATTCATCGACGATCAGCAGCGAAAAGGCGCCGTCGAACAGCGGCAGGTTGCGCGCCACCGACTGCACGCTGCCGAACACAACCTTGCCGGCGCTCTCTTTTTGTTGCAGCCCGGCGGCGAAGATGTCCGCCTCCAGGCCGTAGGCGCAGTATTTGGCGTGGTTTTGCGCCACCAGTTCCTTGACGTGCGCCAACACCAGCACTCGCCCACGGGCGCGCTTCGCCAGCTCGGCGATCACCAGGCTTTTGCCGGCGCCGGTCGGCAGCACGATCAGCGCCGGCTCGGGATGCCGCCGGAAATGGTTGATGGTGGCTTCGACCGCTTCCAGTTGGTAGGGGCGTAGGGTAAAGGCCATAAATGAACGCCGTAGGTTGGAATGGGCCGCGGGGGTTAGGTTTGTCAGCGCTGTTGCCACAGAAACGCTGACATTTTACGCCCCGGGCGGCCGAGAAATGTCTATATTATGCCTTCTGAGCGCGCGCGGTGCGAGAAGCGTGAAAATTACCCCTGTCGGGCAGCGCGTTGTGCCGCTATACTCGTGTGACAGCAATCGCTGTGCCCCCACGCGATTTCCCCCCTGAGCCTGCCATTTGCACCCGGTGCAACGGCGGGCGTCATATTTTGGCAATACGATCAATGCGATCATAACAACGACAGGCAAAGCAGATCCCATGCGATTGGACAAGTTTTTATCTCAGCAGTTAGGCATCAGCCGTGCGCTGGTCGCGCGCGAACTTCGGGCTAAACGCGTCACCGTAGACGGTGAGGTGGTGAAGAGCGGGGCTGTCAAACTGACCCCGGAACAAGAGGTGGCGTTTGACGGCAATCCGCTGCAGCAGCAGAACGGCCCGCGCTATTTCATGCTCAACAAACCGCAGGGTTACGTCTGCTCCACCGACGATCCCGATCATCCGACGGTGCTGTACTTCCTCGATGAGCCGGTCGCGTACAAACTGCACGCCGCCGGGCGGCTGGATATCGACACCACCGGGCTGGTGCTGATGACCGATGACGGCCAGTGGTCGCACCGCGTCACCTCGCCGCGCCACCACTGCGAGAAAACCTATCTGGTGACGCTGGAGCACCCGCTGGCGGAAGACACCGCGCAGCGTTTCGCCGCAGGGGTGCAACTGCACAACGAGAAAGATCTGACGCGGCCGGCGATGCTGGAGCAGGTTGACGAGCATGTGGTGCGCCTGACCATCAGCGAAGGGCGCTACCACCAGGTGAAGCGGATGTTCGCTGCAGTCGGCAACCGGGTGATCGCCTTGCACCGTGAGCGCATCGGCGCCATCGTGCTGGATGACGATCTTGCGCCGGGCGAATACCGCCCACTGACCGAAGAAGAGATCGCCAGCGTGGGCGCGCCGCACCTGCAGGACTGATAACCGATCATTGATTGCGGCCGATTAAGGAGTCGTGGAACGTGCAACAGAACCGAACCTCTCATCTCGGTTTGATTTTCATTCTGGGCCTGCTGTCCATGCTGATGCCGCTGGCCATCGACATGTACCTGCCCAGCATGCCGGTGATCGCCGCCCAGTTTGACGTCGAGTCCGGCAGCGTGCAGATGACGCTCAGCGCCTATATGCTCGGCTTCGCCTTCGGGCAGCTGTTCTATGGGCCGATGTCGGACAGCATCGGCCGCAAACCGGTGATCCTGTGGGGAACGCTGATCTTCGCCATCGCCGGTTGCGCCTGCGCCATGGCGCAGTCGATCGATCAGCTGATCGGATTGCGTTTCTTGCACGGCCTGGCCGCCGCCGCCGCCAGCGTGGTGATCAACGCCTTGATGCGCGACATGTTCACCAAGGACGAGTTCTCGCGCATGATGTCGTTCGTCATTCTGGTGATGACCATCGCGCCGCTGCTGGCGCCGATGATCGGCGGGGCGCTGCTGCTGTGGTTCAACTGGCATGCCATCTTCTGGACCATGGGCGCCGCAGCGCTGATCGGTTCACTGCTGGTGGCCTTGTTCATCAAGGAGACGTTGCCGAAAGAGCGGCGACAGCGGTTCCACCTGCGCACTACGCTGGGCAACTTCGGTTCGCTGTTCCGCCACAAGCGGGTGCTGAGCTACATGCTGGCCAGCGCCTTCTCGTTCGCCGGCATGTTCTCGTTCCTCAGCGCCGGGCCGTTCGTCTACATCGAACTGAACCATGTTTCGCCGCAGCACTTCGGTTACTACTTTGCGCTGAATATCGTCTTCCTGTTCCTGACGACGCTGATCAACAGCCGCAACGTGCGGCGATTCGGCGCGGTCAAGATGTTCAAACTGGGGCTGCTGGTGCAGCTGGCGATGGGGCTGTGGCTGCTGGCGGTGAGCGCCGTCGGGCTGGGCTTCTGGGCGCTGGTGATCGGCGTAGCGGTCTATCTGGGGTGCATCGCGATGATCTCCTCCAACGCCATGGCGGTGATCCTGGATGATTTTCCGCATATGGCGGGCACCGCGTCTTCCCTGGCCGGTACGTTGCGGTTCAGCATCGGCGCGCTGGTGGGTGCGGTGCTGTCGATGGCGCCGGGCAAGAGCGCCTGGCCGATGGTCACCTCGATGGCGCTGTGCAGCATTGTGGCGGTGTTGTTCTATCTGTACGCCAGCCGGCCGCGCGATCGCGCAGCCTGACGTTCTCCAGGTTCGGGGCGAGGTTGTCCCGAGCCGTCACAGGGTTGCGCCTTGCCAGTTTGTGGTGCAACCGGCAATGAAAATTTTGTTGCTAAACATATGCCTGCTAATCAATGAGTCATTTACCCTTCTGTGTGCTTTTTGTTAAAAAATACCGTCGCTGAGCTGCCCGATATCCTCCGGTATGCGCGGCGTTTTGCCGGCGGGTCGGTGCGGGCGGTTTGCAATAGGGGTGATGTAAATCAAGGCATTAGCGGACGACGGTGCGCTAACGCGACGGGTGAAATGTTTCTTCAATGTAAAAATATGGCGACGAAAAAGTAGTCGCATTGCAAGAAAAAAGAGTTGAGATCGCTGCGGGAAAGGGTTACATATAACGCAAAAATGCGAGCTGAGTCGCAAAATGCCGTGAAATAACACCGCACGGCGCGCCAAAAAATGGCACGGCATCGGCAAGCACGGGGTCAGGTTAAAGGCTTGCGGCAAAATTTACATTTAAATAACATTTGTGCGCGGCAGAGTCGGGAGTCAACGGCTATAACTTAGTAACCCTGTCAGGTAAAAGTGTTTCACCTTTTCAAACTAGGGATTTCATGTGGAGAGTATCCAACTTTCGGTAGTGCATCGCTTGCCGCAAAGTTATCGTTGGCTATCCGGTTTCACCGGCGTAAAGGTCGAACCGATTCCGTTTAACGGAATAGACGAGGATAACAACCTGATTGGGCTGAAGCTGCTCAGCCATGAAGGGGCCGAGGCCTGGCAGGTGATGCAACAGCTTAATCTGTCGTTGCAGGAGATTCAGGTCGACTGCGCGATCGTCGAATGGGAAGGGGAACCTTGCCTGTTCGTGCAGCGCAGCGATGAGAGCGCGACGATGTGCCGCCTGAAAAACGTCGGCGCCGCGATCGCCGAACCGCTCAGCGCGCAATACCCCTTCTGAATTCGCCGCTAATCCGCCAACTGCAACAGTTGTCGGGTATAGTCGGCTGCGGGCGCCGCGAAAATCGCCCGGCAGTCTCCCTGCTCAACCACTTCTCCCTGTCGCAGCACAATCACCTGGTGGCACAGCGAACGCACCACCTGCAGGTCATGGCTGATGAACAGATAAGCCAGCCGGTGGCGTTGCTGCAGCGATTTCAGCAGCGTCAGGATCTGCGCCTGCACCGATTTATCCAGCGAAGAGGTCGGCTCGTCGAGGATCAGCAGCTGCGGCTGCAGGATCAGCGCGCGCGCGATGGCGATGCGCTGGCGCTGGCCGCCGGAAAACTCGGTGGGGTAGCGGTGGCGCAGCTGCGGATCCAGGCCGACCTCCTGCAACACCTCGATCACGCGCTGTTCCCGCTGCTCGGCGTTCAGCCGCTGGTGCACTTCCAGCCCTTCGGCGATGATCTGCTGTACGTTCAGGCGCGGGTTGAGGGCGGAATACGGATCCTGGAAGACGATTTGCATCCGGCTGCGGTAGGGCAGCATTTGTTTCATCGTCAGCGGGTGCAGCGGTTCGCCGTCGAACCAGATGGCCCCCTGCGAGGCCAGCAGACGCAATAGCGCCAGCCCGGTGGTGCTTTTTCCCGATCCGGATTCCCCCACCAGCCCCACGCTCTCTCCGGCGCGCAGTTCGAAACTCAATGACTTCAACGCATAGTGATAATCCACCGTGCGGCGCAGCAGGCCGCGCCGAATGGGGAATCGCACCTGCAGATCTTCCACCTTGAGCAGCGGCCGCTCATCGCCGGGGCGCGCGCTGGCTGCGGCCGGCAGCGGCAGCGGTTCGCCGACGTCCTCGGCGGCCAGCAGTTGCCGTGTGTAGGGATGCTGCGGCCGGCTGAACAGCTGTGCGCGGCCGTTTTGCTCCACGCAACGGCCCTGACGCATCACCGCCACGTTGTCCGCCAGACGGCGCACAATATTCAGGTTATGGGTGATGAACAGCAACCCCATGCCCATTTCTTGTTTCAATTCTTGCAACAGCGTCAGGATCTGCGCCTGGATAGTCACGTCGAGCGCGGTGGTGGGTTCGTCGGCAATCAGCAATTTCGGGCGGGTTAACACCGCCATAGCGATCATCACGCGTTGGCGTTCACCGCCGGAGAGCTGATGCGGATAGTCCTGCAACCGGGTTTTGGCCTGGCGGATGCCGACGCGCTCCAGACAGTCGACGATCTCTGCGCGCGCGGCTTCGCGTCGCAGGCCGCGGTGCAGCATCAGCACTTCCGCCAGTTGCTTCTCAATGGTGTGCAGCGGATTGAGCGACACCATCGGTTCCTGAAAGATCATCGCGATCTGATTGCCGCGCACCTTGCGCAGGTCAGCCTCCGGCGCATGCAGCAACGAGTTGCCGTTGAACAGAATATCGCCGCCAGGGTAAACCACCGGCGGCGCGGGCAGCAGTCGCAGTATCGACAGGGCGGTGACGCTTTTGCCGGAGCCGGATTCTCCCACCAGCGCCAGCGTTTCCGCCGGGGCTATTTGCAAAGAGAGTTCGTTGACCACCGGCGTGACGGCGTCGCCCTGGCGGAAGGCGATGCTGAGATCCTGGATGGCGAGCAGAGGTGTAGCCATATCAATGCGCCTTGCTGGGGTCAAAGGCGTCGCGTACCGCTTCGCCGATAAAGATTAATAACGACAGCAGCACTGCCAGCACCAGGAAGGCGGTGATGCCGAGCCACGGCGCCTGCAGATTGTTTTTGCCTTGCAGCAGCAGTTCGCCGAGCGACGGCGAACCGATCGGCAGACCGAAGCCGAGAAAATCGAGCGACGTCAGGGTGGTGATCGAGCCGCAGAGGATAAACGGCAGGAAGGTCAGCGTCGCCACCATGGCGTTGGGCAGCATGTGGCGGGACATGATCACGCGATCCGGCACGCCCATGGCGCGCGCGGCGCGGATATAGTCATAGTTGCGGGTGCGCAGGAACTCGGCGCGCACCACGCCCACCAGGCTCATCCAGCCGAACAGAATAGTGATGCCGAGCAGCCACCAGAAATTGGGCTGGACGATGCTCGACAGCAGAATGATCAGAAACAGCGTCGGCATGCCCGACCACACTTCGATAAAGCGTTGCCCCCACAGATCGAAACGCCCGCCGTAATACCCCTGTGTCGCGCCGACGCACACGCCGATCAGGCTGGAAAACAGCGTCAGCGCCAGGCCGAACAGCATCGAAATGCGAAAACCATACAGCACGCGGGCCAGCACGTCGCCGCCGTTGCTGTCGGTGCCCAGCAGGTTATGGCGCGAAGGCGGGGAGGGGAAGGGCACCTCGGTGGCGAAGTTGATCGTGTCGTAGCTGAAACGGATCGGCGCCCAGATCGCCCAGCCATGCCGGTCGATTTGGCGCTGGACGAACGGATCCTGATAGTCGGCTTCGGTGTTCAGTTCGCCGCCGAACGCGGTTTCGCTGTAGTTGATCATAAACGGCAGGTATAGCCGGCCTTCATAACGCACCAACAGCGGTTTGTCGTTGGCGATAAGATCGGCGGCCAGGCTGAGCGTGAACAGCGCCAGAAAGATCCACAGTGACCAGTAACCGCGGCGGTTGCGGCGAAAACGCGCCCAGCGCGCCTGATTGATTGGGCTAAGGCGGCTCATTGGCGGGCCTCGAAGTCAATGCGCGGATCGACCAGGGTATAGGTGATATCGCTGAGGATGTTCAACAGCAGGCCGATCAGGGTGAAGATATATAACGTGCCGAACATCACCGGGTAGTCGCGCTGCAGCGTGGCGTCGTAACCCAGCAGCCCCAGGCCGTTAAGCGAGAACATCACCTCAATCAGCAGCGAGCCGGTGAAAAACATGCTGATAAAGGTGGCAGGAAAACCGGCGATCACCAGCAGCATGGCGTTGCGGAACACGTGGCGGTACAGGATCTTTTTCTCGTCCAGGCCCTTGGCGCGGGCGGTGGTGACGTACTGTTTGCGGATCTCGTCGAGGAACGAGTTTTTGGTCAGCATGGTCAGGGTGGCGAAACCGCCGATCACCGTCGCCAGCACCGGCAGCGTGATGTGCCACAGATAGTCGGCGATCTTCGCCGGCCACGAGAGGGTATCGAAGTTGCTGGAGACCAGGCCGCGCAGCGGGAACCAGTCGAGATAGCTGCCGCCGGCGAACAGCAGGATCAGCAGGATGGCGAACAGGAACGCCGGAATGGCGTAGCCGATAATGATCAGCGTGCTGCTCCAGGTATCGAACGCGCTGCCGTTGTGGACGGCCTTGCGGATGCCGAGCGGGATCGACACCAGATAGATGATCAGCGTGCTCCAAAGGCCCAGCGTGATGGAGACCGGCAGGCTTTGGCCGATCAGTTGCATCACCGAAGCGCCGCGAAACAGGCTGTCGCCGAAGTCAAAACGCATGTAGTTCCACAGCATGGTGAAGTAGCGTTCGTGCAGCGGTTTATCGAAGCCATAACGCTGGGTGATCTCGGCGATCACCTCCGGATCCAGGCCGCGCGAGCCGCGGTATTGCCCTTCGGTCGCGGCCGGGACGCCGGCTCTGGCGTGCCCCAGGTCTTCATTGACTCCGCCGCTGCCGAAACCGCTGCCCTGACCCAGTTCGATGGCGGCGATGGCCTGATCGACCGGGCCACCGGGGGCGATTTGCACGATAAAAAAGTTGATGGTGATGATCGCCCACAGCGTGGGGATCACCAGTAACAGTCTGCGTATCAGATAGGCCGCCATGCCGACTCCTTATTGCCGTTGAGCCGGCAAGCGCGCCGCCTTGTTGACGTCGTACCACCAGTTGTCGAAGCCGATGGCGTAGGCCGGGCGGATCGGCGGCGTGGAGAACTTGTCCCAATAGGCGTAGCGGTCGTGGTTGGAGTACCACATCGGCAGCATGTAGCGGTTCCAGGTCAACACCCGATCCAACGCGCGGCCGAGCGGCAGCAGCGCTTTTTCGTCGCCCTGATGCTCAGCGATTTGCCTGACCAGGCTGTCGACCGCCGGGTCCTTGACGCCGGGGGTGTTATAGCTGGAGTTGATGTACTCCGAATCCCAAATGATGCGTAAATTGGCGGTGGGGAACGGCATCGCCATGTACACCGTCGGCATCATATCGAAGTCGCGTTCGCGCATGCGGCGCGTATATTGCGAGGCGTCGATCTCGCGGATTGCCATATCGATGCCCAACCGCTGCAGGTTGTGGCGGAACGGCAACACGTACTGGAAGTTGCTGCCGCTCAGCAGCATCAGCTCAAAGGCGAACGGCTGGCCGGTTTTGGCGTTGACCAACTTTTGATTTTTGACCACCCAACCGGCCTCTTTCAACAGTTGGGTCGCCTTCAGCAGATTTTGCCGATCGTTGCCGCTGCCGTCGGAGGCGGGCGGTTGATAGATGCTGGTGAACACCTCAGGCGGCACCTGGCCTTTGAGCGGCGCCAGCAGCGCCAGTTCGGCGGCGTCCGGATAGCCGCGGGCGGCGTAGGCGGTGTTTTGGAAATAGCTGTCGGCGCGTTGATAGGCGTTGTAATACAGCGCCTTGTTCATCCAGTTAAAGTCGAAAGCCAGGGTGATCGCCTCGCGCACGCGCGGGTCGGCAAACAGCGGTTTTTGGATGTTGAACGCCAGCCAGCGGGTGTTTTGCGCCGCCTGGTTGGTCTCGTCCTGTTTGATGATGTAGTTGCGCGCGAAGTTGCCACCCTGATACTGGGTGGCCCAGCTCTTGGGCGACGGCTCGATGCGGAAATCGTAAGCGCCGGCCTTGAACGCTTCCAGCGCCACTTTATCGTCCAGATAATAATCGTAGCGAATGCTGTCGAAGTTATAGCGGCCGCGGTTCACCGGCAGGTTGGCGGCCCAGTAGTCGCGCACCCGTTGATAGGTGATGTACTGGCCGAGGCGATAATCGCCGATTTTATACGGGCCGCTGGCCAGCGGCGGCGTGTTGAGCGGCTCGTTGAGCTTATGGTTTTGCCAAAAGGCGGCCGGGAGAATAGGCAGGCTGCCGAATAACGACAGCATCGCTTCTTTGTTCGGCTGCGGGAATTCAATGCGCACCGTCAACCGAGAGATGGCTTTGACCGTGACGCCTTTGTAGTAGGAGCGAAACTGCGGCACGCCCTCGGCCATGAATTTGCTGAAGGTGAAGGCCACGTCGGCGGCGGTGATCGGGCTGCCGTCGTGGAAACGCGCGCGGGCGTTGATATCCACTTCCACCCAACGCATGTCGGCCGGGAAGCGCGCCGATTCGGCAATCAGCGGATAAAAGCTGCCGGGTTCGTCGTCGGACGTTGCGAACAGCGTGTCGTAAAGTTGATCCGTGCGCTCGCCGGGCACGCCCCGGGTAGCGAAGCGGTTGAAGTTATCGTAGGTGCCGATGGCCGCCAGGCGCACGTCGCCGCCCTTGGGCGCCGCCGGATTGACGTAGTCGAAATGGCTGAAGTCGGCGGCGTATTTCGGTTCACCGAGAAGGGCGAAAGCGTAGCTTTCGTTGAGGGCTTCGGCCTGCGAGGCGAAGCTCAGTGCCGAGAGCACCAGAGCAGCGAAAATGCGCACGGACATCAGACGGTAAGCTCCTGCTGTGGAATAAAGTACAACCGGCGCCCAGCATAACATTCTTCGGGCGGGCGCAGGGTAAAGATGCTTAAAGATTAACTATTTTTTTCCTGATAATCAAAGACCTGATGAGCATTGCAGTAAGCGAGGAAATTAGCGATGCTAAGCGGCTTGCTGAAGTAATAGCCCTGCATGAAGTTAACGCCGCGTTCTTGCAGGAACTGCATCTGCTCGGCGGTTTCCACGCCTTCGGCCACCGTCAGCATTTTCAGCTTTTTCGCCAGCGAAATCACCGCATCCAGCACCGGCGCGGTGACGGTGTCCTGGCCGATGGTGTTGACGAAGCCGCGATCGATCTTCAGGTAATCCATGGTGAAACGCTCAAGATAGATCAACGCGCTGTGGCCGGTGCCAAAATCGTCCACCGCGATCTCGATGCCCTGTTTATGCAGCCAGTCGAACTCCGCCAGCGCGCTCTCTTCTTCCACCATGCCGCGTTCGGTGATTTCAAACACCAGCGTAAAGTAATCGCCCGGCAGCTGCGCCAACAGTTCATACACGTCCTGATGGAATGACGGCGCGCTAAGGTGGGCGGGGGAAATATTGAGGCCGACCTTGCCTCCCCGCGGCAGCGCCTTGGCGAGCTGCGGCGCATCTTCGGCAATCAGCCTGAACAGATGGCGGGTGAGCGGCACGATCAGCCCGTTGCTTTCGGCGTACGGGATAAAGACATCCGGGGGAATGCGGCCCTCGATAGGATGCTGCCAGCGGATCAACGCTTCCAGCCCGCCGATGCTGTTGCTGCCGGTATGGAACACCGGCTGATATTCGATGAAGAACTCGTTGCGCTTAATGCCGCGCAGCAGCGCGCGCTCCGGGCTTTGCCGCAACAGCAGCATGTAGTAGCAGAGCACGCCGATCATCAGCGACAGCACCAGGCTGCCCAGCAGCGTCAGGCGAATATCGTTGGGCGTCAGTTTCTCGTTGTAGAACAGGATGCTCAGCGGCAGATTGGGCAGCGTCAGGGTGTCCGCCTTGTCTTGCGGCAACTGCGCGATCGGCATCAGGTTCGGGCTGAAGGTGGTCAGCGCGCGGTTGCCCATCACGATGGCGATGCCCGGCGCCTGCTCGTCATGCGAAGTGAACAGCAGGTAGGGCATCAAATTGATGTCCAGCGTGGCGAGGATGCCGGTCGCCGATGCGCCAGGATGCCGCAGCCAAACCGCGACCGCCGGCTTGTCCGGCACGATCGGCGTGCCCTGCTGCAGCTTCAGATCCAAAGGCAGGTGGGTATCGATGTCCTGATACAGGTTTTTCATCGGCAGCATCATGTCGCCGGTGGCGGAGGAGCAGTAGGCGTAACCGTCTTTCACCAGCAGGAAGGTGCGTACGCCGCTGGTAAAGGCCGCCTGATAGGTGATGTCCGACTGGCTTGAGAGGCAGGGTTTGTCCAGCAGCGGCATCATTTTTTGCATGACATCCGTCAGGTGCGAGATATAACCCAGCGCGAATTTTTGCGTACGCGCTTCAACCTTGTGTTGATATTGCGTGCGCTGGTGGTTGATCAAAGAAAGTGTGACCGCGGTGAATAGCGTAAAAAATAGCAGGGCGGCGACAACGCTTTTGGCCAGACTGCGCTGTCGGTGCGACACGCTGCGAGAGAACGCCCTTTTCAAGCCCATAACCGAGACCTCTGCAACGGGGCGTCAGGCGTGTCGCGCAGCCATTTAATGGATTGTGCCAACGGCTTTTTTTTCATTTTTTGCCTTTTATCCCGTACCCAACCGGCGACGCCGTTTAAATACAAGGCGTCGCCGACAGAAATATAATGCACCTATTAAGCGGAAACGTTTTAAATAACGCCGGGCGCGCCGTTGCCGTCATCTGACGATAATAGGCGAGTTTTTCCTCGTCGGCGCGATTTCCGGCCGGCAGTTTATCAAAATAATGGTGTGAGGTGACGATAAGGCCTGGTTCAGCCCCGGTGGCTCTCGTTTGACAGCCAAAAAAAACGCCGCCCGTAGGCGGCGTTTATCGCTCGTTTGGTATTCAGGATCTTCAGGGCGTTGCGCCGTCAGCCGTTGGTCAACACTCGGCGCGCTTCTCGATAACGTTTATTCCAATAGTTATCGGTCAGCTTGGAAATCATGACGCCACTGCTGGTAGAAGCGTGAACGAACTGATCGTTGCCTAAATAGATGCCGACATGGCGCCCGGTAGAACCGGCGCGGAACAGCACCAAATCGCCGGCGCGCAGTTTGGTGCGCTGGATTTTCTTACCGAGATCTTCCTGTTCGTAGGTAGAACGCGGTAAATCCATGCCGAACTGTTCGCGGAAGGTGCGCTGTACAAACGCCGAGCAATCGATGCCGCGCTTGGTGTCACCGCCTAAACGGTAGCGAACGCCTTTCCAGTCCGCGTACTGATCCATAATCTTTGACTTGACGTCAACGTTGCGGACCATCGCTTCGAATTCATCCTGAGAGGCTTGCAGTAAAAGACCGTCTTTGTCATTAACTGCACGCATCTCAGTTTGTGCGTTACTCAAGTTCGAAGTGTGAGTCGAGCTGCACGCTGACAGCATAACCGCAGCGGCAATTGCAGGGACTACCCGCAAAAAATATCTCAGAAACGGTTGAGATTTGACCATTGTTGTTGTTTTCCCTTGAAGTCCTTAACGACGAAAGTCGCTACCTGAAAAATGCCAAACGAAACGAGCCTAGTCCGCACCTGTTGCATCGACAATCAGTTACCGTTGAAAACGTGCGGGAACGCACATTTTTATCGGATTCCGTACTGATTCGACTTAAACCAGGCACAAACGCATCTGAGATTACCGGAACAAATAGGGGATTGCGAGTCTTTTTCCGGTCTTTTTTATATGAATTTGTGATGTAACATAATGTAAATCTTCATATAAAAAACGCCAATTGTCCGATGTATGAATCTGGCGTGAAATCAGGTTGCAAAAGCGTTAACGGGGGGCGGAGAAATTTTGCGCATCGCGCGGGGATAAAACGCGGGAGGCGGGCGCCTCCCGGAATGACTCATAGACGTAAGTTATGGTTGGCCGGGGCGGTGCTTGCCGGGCAACAGGCGATTCAACCGTTCGATAATCCAGTCGCTGCAAGGCGTCATCAGCACCCAACTGGCGCCAACCAAGACCACGGACAGCGAGCCTACGGCGATATCGGTAAACCAGTGGGCGCCAATCATCACGCGTGGCAATGAAAAGATCAGCGTAATCAGCAGGGCGACGGCGAAGGCGCCGCGGCCGAAATAGCGCAGCATAAAGCAGGAAAAAATAATCAGCATCATGCCGTGGTCGCCGGGGAAGCTGTCGCCGGAGGCGTCCTTGGTGGGGATGCCGGTCAATGCGCTGACGCGATTGATATTGTCGAAGGTCAGGGTGGGGCTCGGATGCTTCACCGGCAGCAGGTGGCCAAGCTGATTCAGCACCACGGCGGTCAGCAGCATCACCACGCCGGTGATCACCAGACGGCGGCGGCCGGCGGCGTCCTGCTTCAGGTAGAAGTACAAATACAGCAGGCCCATGGCGAGCAGCGAAATCACATCGAACGCGCGGTTGTTGGTGATGGCGACCAGGTGCAAAAATGCTGGGTCGGTAGCCAGATGGCGGTTAAAGAAGAAGAAGATCGCCGAATCCAGGGTAAACCAGCCGCCGTGATTGGCCGGCAGGAACCAGGACAGAAACAGCGCAACGCCCAGTAAGTTGAAGAAGAGAATGAAGGGTAAATTGCGGCGTGTCATGACATAAACCTGTTGGAAAAATGAAAACGAAACAAAACCGGCCGCCCTGCGGCAACCGGGGGGCAACGGTACGGGGTTTAACTTAAACGAATCTTAAACAAGGCGGATTGCAGGGCGTTCCAGTCGGCATTTTCGCTGTGGATCAGTTCAACCCGGCTGTCGAGCGGCGCGTTCGGGCGGGTTTCGATGTTGAGATCCTGGCCCTGGCGATTGATCAGCAACGTGCCTTCGGGGATGCGCACCACGCCTTTGGCACGTTCGACCGGCGCCAGCCGCACCCATTCCATAAAGCCGACGGTGTCGAACCGGGTGTCGCCGTCAAAAATCCAGCCGCAGCTGGTGAAGCCTTGCCCTTCGTTCAGCGCTCGCCGCCAACGCGCGTTCTCCGGCAGCCGCAACGCCGCCAGTCCTTGCGTTTTCGCCTGACCATGATGATGTCGTGCGTCCGGCAATTCTGTACGATTTGTGCGAGGAAGTGACAACAACGCGACATCCGCCTCGCCTTGCGCGATGGCGTAGCAGGGCCGCTGCAGCGGATCTTGCGCCGTCCAGGCTTCCAGCGCCCGTCTGTCTTCCGGCCGATAGGTATCGCTTTTGCTGGCCAGGATAACGTCGGCCGCGGCCAGCTGATCGCGGAAGTTTTCGTTGTCGCGGTAGCGGGGCTGACTGAGTTGACGGGCATCCAGCAGGCACAGCGTGGCCTGCAGATCGATCCAGCCGGCATAGCTCTCCTGGGTCAGCAGCGACAGGATTTGCTTCGGATGCCCGAGCCCGGTCGGCTCGATCAGCAGCCGGTCCGGTTTGGTCTGCTGCAACAGCATATTCAGACCCACCTGCATCGGCAGGCCGTTGACGCAGCACATGCAGCCGCCGGGGATCTCTTTGAGCACCGCGCCGCTGTCCGCCAACAGCGCGCCGTCGATGCCTATTTCGCCGAATTCGTTGACCAGTACCGCCCAGCGTTCATGCTCGGGCTTATGGGCCAGCAAATGGCGGATGGCGGTGGTTTTACCGCTGCCGAGGAAGCCGGTAATCAGATTGGTTTTAGTCATTAATCATTCCTGGGTGCAAAAATCAACCTGCCTAATAAATGAGCGATTCTGCGCGGTCGCGGCGGCGAGCGCGATTTAATTTGTGCTCTGCCTCACAAATTTTGCACGCCACCCTGCGCTTTTCAACCGGCAAAATCCACTTTTCTTTGCAAGAAAATTCTTAGATAAAACCCTGTATTAGATACGGTTAACTTTTGTTAGTAGCTTGTTTTTACATTGTTAATGACGCGATTAACGATCAAATCTCGTCCCTTTCCTTGCGATTATTCCGAACAAGATCCTCTATGGTTAAATTGGCTTAACTAAAAATGAGGTTGCCATGAATACCTTTCGGTTATTTTTGATCGTAGGAATGTTGTTTTCATGGACGGCAGTGAGTCAGGCAGGAGTGGCCGGCGGGGTAATTCGCTTCGTCGGCTCTATCGTTGAAAGTCCTTGCACGGTCAAGATTGCAGATTCTAAGGCGAATACGCAATGTTACCGCAACGGCCAGCATTATCAGGCCCAGCAAGCGTTGTCAGGTTTTGATACTACACGCAAAGAACTTCCGCTGAATCTTGGCACAACCGAAATGAAGTGGGTAGACCAACAGAAGAAACTTGCTGTTATGACGGTCGTTTATCGTTAAGTCGTTCCGCCATGCCGGCGTAACGTTACGTCGGCATGGTTATTCTCAGCCTGCAGGCACTTCACTGCTTCACCCACTCCTTCACCGTTTCACGCGCACCGCGATCGCGCAGTGACAAATAGGCTTGCGTCACCGCCTCGATAAACGCGGCATGCGTCGCCAGCTGTTCGCCAAACACCGATTTCAGCGCCAGGAGCGCCGTTACGCGCCGCCGATCGTCCGGAGTGGCGGCGATCGTCTGTTGCAGGACATCTGCCAGCGGATCGCGAATGTCGATGGGCTGGCCGGCGTCATCGACACCGCCGACGTACCGCATCCAGCCCGCCACGCCCAGCGCCAGCCCGCTATAGTCGCCGCCGTGCCGCAGATGCCAGCGCACGGCGTCCAGCAGGCGCTGCGGCAGCTTTTGCGTGCCGTCCATGGCGATCTGCCAGGTGAGGTGTTGCAGCGCCGGATTGCTGAAGCGCGCGATAAGCTGTGCGGCGTAGTCGGGCAGACTGATACCGGTGACGCTCAGGGTTGGGGCCTGCTCGCACAGCATCAGCCGCTGTGCGGCGCGGCGGTAGTGCTCGTCCGTCATGCACTCGTTGATATAGCGGTAGCCGCCCAGGTAACCGAGATACGCCAGGAACGAGTGGCTGCCGTTCAGCATGCGCAGCTTCATATGCTCAAACGGCAGCACATCGCGGACCAACTGGGCGCCGGCCAGCTCCCACGCCGGGCGTCCGGCGGCGAAATTGTCTTCCACGACCCATTGAATGAAGGGCTCGCAGGCGATGGCGCATTCGTCACGTACGCCGTCCAGCGCGGCGGCGATCTCATCCAGCGTGGCCGGCGTGGCGGCCGGCACGATGCGATCGACCATGGTGCAGGGGAAGGTGGCGGCGGAGGCGATCCAGTCGGCGAGCGACGGATCCCGCGCCTGCGCCAAATCGAGCACCGCCCGGCGCAGCACGTGGCCGTTCTCCGGAATATTGTCGCAGGAGAGCAGGGTGAAGGCGGGCAGCTTGCGTTCACGCCGCAGCCGCAGCGCCTCCACCAAAATGCCGGGCGCGGTCTGCGGCTGATGCGGCGCCGCCAGATCGGCGACGATCCCCGGATGCCGCCGATCCAGCCGCCCGCTGCCGGGTTCGATGCAGTAGCCCTTTTCGGTAATGGTCATCGAGACGATCGCCACCTGCGGCTCGGCCAGCTTCTCCAACACCGCGGCGATGCCCTCCAGCTTGCGGTGCACGCTCTCATGCACCGCGCCGATCACCAGGGCCTGATGGCCGTCCGCGCCTTTCTCCAGCACGCTGTATAAATGATCCTGTTGCCGCAGCGCCTGAAACAGCGGCACGCCGCCGGACAGGCTGATCTCGCAAATGCCCCAGTCGCCGCCCTGGGCGTTCAACACCCGATCGGTCAGCAGCGCCTGATGCGCACGGTGGAACGCGCCGAAACCCAGGTGCACGATGCGGCTGCGCAGGGCCCGGCGATCATAATTCGGTTGCCGGACGGCGCCCGGCAGCGGGGTGTTGGCGATCGTATTCATCTCATCTCCAAAGCGAGTAGACAGCTGGCGGGCCACTTGCGTCAAGTTAGCGGACCAGTTTGCCGACGCATGGGCAGCGGGGCGCCGGCGATAAAAAACTGCCACCAGTCTAAAGTTGTCGGCAGGTTAAGGGAATTGGTCAGGCCAAAATAAGCCAGAATCGTGAAGCGGATCAACCAATGAACGGTTCAATTTTGACAGCGCACGGCGAAAGAGTAAGTTAAAGCTAGCTGACATCTAAATTAAACTGGTATAACAACATTGCAATGCGAGACAGGCATAAGGACACAACATGGAACAAACATGGCGTTGGTATGGCCCGAACGATCCGGTCTCTTTGGATGACGTGCGTCAGGCTGGGGCGACCGGGGTGGTCACGGCGCTGCACCATATTGCGAACGGCGAAGTCTGGCCGATCGACGAGATCCGCGCGCGGCAGGCGCTGCTGGCGGAAAAAGGGCTGGTGTGGTCGGTGGTAGAGAGCGTGCCGGTACATGAAGAGATCAAAACCCACAGCGGCGATTGGCGGCGGCATATCGCCAACTATCAACAGACGCTGCGCAACCTCGCGGCCTGCGGCATCGACACCGTCTGCTACAACTTCATGCCGATCCTCGACTGGACGCGCACCGATCTGGCCTATTCGCTGCCGGACGGTGCCAAAGCGCTGCGTTTCGATCAAATCGCCTTCGCCGCGTTCGAACTGCATATCCTACAACGCGCCGGCGCCGAGGCGGACTATACGGCGCAAGAGCGCAGTCAGGCGGCGGCCTATTTCGCCGCCATGAGCGAGGAGGAGAAAGCCACGCTGACGGGCAATATCATCGCCGGGCTGCCGGGGGCGGAAGAAGGCTATACGTTGGAGCAGTTCCGCCGCCGCCTGACGGAATACGACGGCATCGACAAGGCGCAGCTGCGCGAAAACATGGCGGTCTTTCTGCGCGCCATCGTGCCGGTGGCGGAAGAGGCCGGCATCCGGCTGGCGGTGCATCCCGACGATCCGCCGCGGCCGATCCTCGGCCTGCCGCGCATCGTCTCCACGATCGAAGACATGCAGTGGCTGAAGCAGACCGTCGACAGCATTCATAACGGTTTCACCCTATGCACCGGTTCCTACGGCGTGCGCGCCGACAACGATCTGGTGCGGATGATTGAAACCTTCGGCGATCGCATTCACTTTACCCACTTACGCGCCACCTGCCGCGAGGAAAACCCGAAAAGCTTCCACGAGGGGGCGCATCTGCAGGGCGATGTGGACATGGTGGCGGTGATCGAAGCGATCCTGACCGAAGAACTGCGTCGGCAGCGGGCGGGCGATCGGCGGCCGATCCCGATGCGCCCCGATCATGGGCATCAGATGCTGGACGATTTGAAAAAGAAAACCAATCCGGGCTATTCGGCCATCGGGCGGTTGAAAGGGCTGGCGGAGCTGCGCGGCGTCGAGCTGGCGCTCAAGCGGCGATTTTTCCCGGAATTGCCGTAGCGG
Organism: Serratia sp. ME47; assembly: GCF_903970925.1. Lineage (NCBI taxonomy): Bacteria > Pseudomonadati > Pseudomonadota > Gammaproteobacteria > Enterobacterales > Yersiniaceae > Serratia > Serratia sp. ME47. The sequence continues at coordinate 77,452 of NZ_CAJCKE010000019.1, forward strand.
AAAAGGAAACGGGGCCGAGTATCGGCCCCGCTGGCGCGACTAGTCGGCGCGGCTCATGTAGCGGCGTTCGGCGATATGAATGCGGATCTTGTCGCCGGCGCTGAGGTATTCCGGCACATGGATCACCAGACCGGTCGCCATGGTGGCCGGCTTGTTGCGGGCGCTGGCGGAAGCGCCTTTGATGCCCGGCGCGGTCTCGACGATTTCCATATCCACGGTCTGCGGCAGCTCCAGCGCCAGCACCTGGCCGTCCAATGTCAGCACCTGCATGCCCGGCAGACCGCCTTCCGGAATGAACAGCAGTTCGTCTTCGATCTGGTCTTTCTTGAAGATGTACGGCGTGTAATCTTCGTCATCCATAAACACGTATTCTTCGCCGTCGATATAGGAGAAGTTCACCTTGCGGCGCGACAGGGAAATGGTGTCCAGGATATCGTCGCCCTTGAAGCGTTCTTCTACTTTCAGGCCGGTGCGCACGTCGGAGAAGCGCATTTTGTACAGGGTGCTGGCGCCGCGGGCGCTCGGGCTCTGCACGTCGATATCTTTTACCAGCAGCAGCTTGCCGTTGTAGCTGATCGCCATGCCGCGTTTAATTTCGTTAGCTCTTGCCATTTCAATTCATCCGCAATGAAGAGTATTAGAGAAGTTGCGACAAGGTACTCGCGCCGCCGATTTCAGGCAATAGCCCGGCGCAAAAACAGTGCGGGAAAGGGAGGGAGGCAGCCCTCCCGTCGGGGATTACCGGAAGACCGGCAACAGGCCGAACAGCGACAGAATATGCGCGGCGGCGTTGATCAGTCCAAACAGGATGACGAACAGGATCACGCCGTTGCCGCCCGGTGCGCGATAACCGGCCTGCGGATAGCGGCGGCGGCTGGCGCGCGCCATCAGCGCCGGCACGATCACCGCCCAGATGGTGGCCGCCAGCCCGGCGAAGCCGATGGCGTACAGGAAACCGTTCGGGAACAGCAGCGCGGCCAGGGTCGGCGGCACAAAGGTCACCAGCGCGGTCTTGCTGCGCCCGACGGCGTCGTCCTTGAATTTGCAGAAGTCCGCCAGGTAGTCGAACAGGCCCAGCGACACGCCGAGGAACGAGCTGGCCAGCGCCATATAGGAGAAGGCGTTCAGCAGTTGGCTGACGGTCTGGCTGCTGGAGACGTTGCCCATTTGCTTGAGCAGGCTGCCGATATTGCCGCCCTCGGCGATCACCTGCTTAAAGGCGTCGCGCGCGATATTGCCCTGAATCACATACTGCCACAGGATGTAGATAGCCAATGCCAACAGGGTGCCGTACACCAGGCTGCGCACCACGGAGCCGCTGTCCTTGTGGTAGTACTTCACCAGCCCGGGAATGTTGCCGTGGTAGCCGAACGAGGTCAGCAGGTAAGGCAACGCCGCCAGGGCGTAAGGCAGATAGCTGGCCTGGTCATCGCCGGTATTGAACAGCACCGCAGGCTGCACGTGGGTGAACATGTCGCCCACCGACATCACGAAGGTGATCACCATGCCGCCGATCAGAATGGTGCTCAGGCGGTCGACCGCGCGGGTGGAGAGCCAGACGATAAACGCCACGACCAGCGCGAACACCAGGCCGGCGGTGGTCTGGCCGACGCCGACGATGCCCTCCAGCGTGTGCGCGATGATCGAACCGCCCGCGGAGATATAGGCGTAGGTCAGGATGTACAGCACGAACGCCACCGACAGGCCGTTCACGGCGTTCCAGCCTTTGCCCAGCAGATCCTTGACCATGGTGTTGAAGCTGGCGCCGCTCGGGTAGTGCAGCGTGGCTTCAAGGATCATCAGGCCGGAAAGCAACATGCAGGCCCAGGTATACACCAGCAGCGCGACGGAGCCGCTGAACCAGACACCGGAAGTGACGATCGGAATGGAAAACATGCCGGCGCCTACGGCGGTACCGGCAATGATCATCGCGCCGCCGAGAACGGAAGGGCGGGCCAGCTTCTGGATGGTGTCCGTAGACATGTGTGCTCCTGATGGAAGAGGTTCTTTTGTACTAGCTCAATGGTACATGGGTGCATGGCGCATGTAAAGCGTGGGAATTGCACGCTTCACGCGTTTTTGTCTTTAAATTGCGGCTTTTTGGGCGTTTATTCGCCAGGCGGCGAATCCGGCGGGGCAAGACGGTTGCGGGACGAGTGTAAAGATCGCCAAGGCGCAGGGATTCTGCTGGCGGCCGCCGCACGCGGCTGCTATTGTCGCGCTTCTTTTCCCCAGCCCACCAGGAGTAGCGCTGATGGACTGTCGCAGCGACTGCGGCGCCTGCTGTATCGCGCCGTCAATATCCAGCCCGATCCCCGGCATGCCGAACGGCAAGCCCGCCAATACCCGCTGCATTCATTTGGATGAACAGCTGCGCTGCGGCCTGTTTCATTCGCCGCTGCGGCCGAAGGTGTGCGGCAGCCTGCAGCCGAGCCGCGACATGTGCCACGATCACCGCGATCAGGCGCTGATCTACCTCGCCAGGCTGGAAGCGGACACCGCGCCTTAAGCGTTTTTCAACCGCCACAGACACAGCGTCGCGCCTGCGGCCATCGCCAGCGCGGCGTAAAACACCGCATGGTAGTTCCAGATTTCCGCCACCGCGCCGGCGATGGCGCCGGCGATAACCCAGCCGACTCGAATGGTGTTGGTGAACAGCGTGGTGGCCGTGCCGGCCTGACCGGGCATCAAATCCTGGAAGTAGAGCATGCCGATCCCCGCCAGTACGCCGATAAACGCCGCATTCAATAGCTGCAGAGCGATGAGTTGCCCACTGCCGGTGATAAACAGCAGGCCGCAGTAGAACAGTACGCCGGCGACGGCGGCGCCGAGCATCAAACACCGTTTGCCGCAGCGTTTCGCCACCATGCCGGCGATCAGCATGATCGGGATCTCCAGCCCGGCGGCGGTGCCCATCAGCACGCCGACCAGCCGCTCCGGCAACCGCAGTTCGTGCACCATATACAGCGGCATGTTGATCAGGTACATGCTGTTGGCGGTCCACATCAGGGTGCTGGCGCCAAACAGCAGCAGCGCGTCGCGGCGATGTTGCCGCGGTGCGGCCAGAGGCGCGCTCGCCACGGCGCTTTTCGGCATGGAGGGCAGCCGTTTCCACACCAGCAGGCCGCACAGGACAAAAGCCGCCGCGCCCGCCAGATACAGGGTTTTGAAGCCGAAACTCAGCGCCAGCGCGAAGGCGATCGGCGGGCCTATCACCCAGGCGAGCGAGACCTGCGCGCGCATGATGGAGGTGAACATCACCGCCTCGCGCCCGGTGCGATCGGCGTGTTCGCGCGCCAGGGCGAACATTTGCGGGTTAGCGGTGGAACCGAAGCTGGTGAGCAGCACGCCGACGAGCAGCAACAGGGAGTAATTGCGGCTCCAGGCGAACAGCGTGAACCCCAGCGCACCCAGCATACAGCAGAGGAAGATCAGCGATTTGCGGTCGCCTTTTTTATCCGAGCGGCCGGCGAGAAACTGGCTGACCAGAATGCCGATCACCGCGCTGCCGGTGAAGAACAGGCCAACCAGCGCCGGCCGCACCTTGACTTCGGTTTCCAGAAACAGGCTCAGCGTCGGGGTTTGCAACGCGCCGGCGATGCCGGTCAGGAAGGCCACCGCCAAAAAGGCCAGCGAAGTGAGATCGGGCGTGCGTCGCGTTACTGCGGATGAAGTCGGCATGGCGATGGAGAATTCGTCGAAAAAGTGAGGTCGCGCGCATCATACGCCCGTTGAAAAGAAACGCAAACCGCTATCCCTCGGCGCAGGGTAAGCGGCTATGTCGCGCGGCGACGAGGAAAACAGAGGGCGCGTTGCGCCCTCTGTTTATCGCGGGATCAGGCGCCTTGCGGCACGGCGTGCGCGGTATTTTTCAGAGCCGGCCCCTGATACTTCTCGATCTGCAGCTGCGCCATCTGCCCGCAGTTGCCCTGCGCCAGGCTGGAGGAGCCGATGTCGAAGGTCAGGCAGTTGACGTTGCCGTTCTTGCACAGCGAGCCGGGCTGCGCCGGATCGGCCGGATCGAACCAGGCGCCTTCGCTGATGCGCACCACGCCAGGCCGCACGTCTTCGCTGACCACCGCCCCTACCAGGATCTGGCCGCGATCGTTAAACGCCCGCACCAGATCGCCGCCGGTAATGCCGCGCGGCTGCGCGTCCTGCGGGTGGATCAGGATCGCTTCACGATCCGCCACCGCGTATTTCTTGCGCAGCGGCGTATTGTCGAGCTGGGAGTGCAGCCGGTTGGTCGGGTGCGCGGTATTGAGCGACAGCGGATACTTGGCCGCTTCCGGCCCGCGATACCACTCGTGCGGCGGCATCCAGGTCGGGATGCCCGGGCAATCCTCATAATGCATTTTGGCGATGGCGTCGGAGTAGATTTCGATCTTGCCCGACGGCGTGCCCAGCGGGTTCAGCAGCGGGTTGTCGCGGTAATCGGCGAAGCGCACCCACTGCTTATTGGCCTCCGGCACCGGGAAACGCACGTAGTTATTGGATTGCCAGAACATGTCGAACGGCGGCAGCGCCACCCGCGCGGCGCGCGCCTGGTTTTTCATGTCGTCGTACATGCCTTTCAGCCACTGGGTTTCATCCTTGCCCTCGGTAAAGGCCTCCTGCACGCCCAGCTTGGCCGCCATCGCCGAGAAGATGTCGAAGTCGCTGCGCGACTCGTGCTGTGGCGGCACGCATTGATGCATCGGGAACACGTAGAGCTGCGAATAGTCGCCGCCCATTTCCAGATCGTTGCGCTCGTAGCTGGTGGTGGCCGGCAGGACGATATCGGCATGCTTGGCGGTGGCGGTCCAGTAAGGCTCGTTGACCACGATGGTGTCCGGCCGCTGCCAGGCTTTGACCAGGTTATTGGTGTCCTGATGCTGGTGGAAGGTGTTGCCGCCCGCCACATACACCATTTTCACCTCGGGGTAGGTGACCTTGGCGCCGTTGAAGTCGATGGTTTTGCCCGGATTGCTCAGGCATTCGGCGATGCGGGCCACCGGGATCGGCGCCGGCGAGTTCTTCGGCGCGTTGCCGGCGGAGATGCCGGCGATGATGCCGCCCTTGGCGGTCGGGCTGCCGCCGGACGAATAGTGGTAGCTGAAGCCGAAGCCGCCGCCCGGCAGGCCGATCTGGCCGAGCATCGCCGCCACCGTTACCAGCAGCCAGTGCTGCTGTTCGCCGTGATGCTGGCGCTGAATGCCCCAGCCGCCCATGATCATGGTGCGGTGCTTCGCCATCTCGCGCGCCAGCGCGCGCAGCGTGTCGGCATCGACACCGCTGATGTCGGCCGCCCATTCGGCGGTTTTCGCCACGCCGTCGCTCTCGCCCAGCAGGTAGGCCTGGAACTTGTCGAAGCCGACGGTATAGGTTTTCAGGAAGTCCGGGTTATGCAGCTTCTCGGTCAGCAGCGTATGGGCGATGCCGATCAGCATGGCGCCGTCGGTGTATGGGCGCGGGGCGATCCACTGCGCATTGACGAACTTGGCGCTGTCGTTGTGTACCGGATCGATGCTGATCACCCGGGTGCCTTTTTTCTTCAGCGCCTCGAAGCCGGTCTGGCCGACGTGATCCGGCACGTTCCAGCTGTTTTTCAGCGTGACCATCGGGTTGCAGCCCCACAGGATCACCAGCTCGCTGTTCTCGATCACGTTCGGCCAGGCGGTCTGCTGTTCGTAGACCTCCATCGAGCCGACCACGTGCGACATGATCACCTGCGCCGCGCCGGTGGAGTAGTCGCCGGCGTAGCCGAGGAAGCCGCCGGTCAGGTTCATCAGGCGCTGCAGCAGCGTGCGGCTGTTGTGCAGCATGCCGACGCTTTTCCAGCCGTAGGAACCGGCGTAGATCGACTGCGGGCCGTGATCTTTTTGCAGGCGGGTGATCTCATTGCACACCAGCTCGGTTGCTTTGTCCCAGCTGACGCGCACCCACTCGTCGCGGCCGCGCAGCTCGGTGCGGCTGCCGGGGCCGCCTTCCAGCCAGCTTTTGCGCACCATCGGGTATTTGATGCGGTTCTCGGCGTGCACCTGATAAGGCGCCATGGTGATCAGCTCATTGGGATACGGATCGTCCTGCACCGGCTGCACGCCGACCATCTTGCCGTCCTGCACGATGGCTTCAAACGCGCCCCAGTGGGCGCCGGTCAGAATGCCTTTCTGCGCCTGACGCAAGACGATGAACTGCGGCAGCGCTTCGCTGATGGCCTGCGCCAGCGCCGCTTTGGGCCATAATCCCGCCAGCAGCGGGGCGGCGGTCAGCGCGGCGGCGCCGGTCAGGAAGCGGCGGCGGCTCATGGTTAACGGTTTTTGGTTGCTCATTGCGCTTCTCCCTTAAAGCTTGGCCGGTGCGGCAGGTGGCATGTCGCTGGCGTGTTTTTGTACGTATTGTGTCAGCACGCGCAGCTGTTCCTGCGTCAGCGAGGTACGCGGCGCCATGCCTTTGATGACGCCGATCCATTGGTTGGCGTTGAAGCGATCGAGCGCGGTCAGCCCGTGGCAGCCGGTGCAGTTGGCCGACATCATGTCCGCGGCGTAGCGCCAGATTTTTTGCTGATCGTCGATCAGCTGCTTGCGCGGCAGCCACACCTGCAGAGAGACCTGATGCCAGACCAGGCCGGTTTCCGCATCGGTCTGGGTGGACGTGGTCTTCAGCTGTTTGCGCGCGTCTTCACCCAGCAGCACGCTGAGGATGCGTTTGCCCTGCGCGGCGTAGAACACTTCGCTGACCCCGTCTTGCTGCCAGCCGCTCACGGTGGCCAGCACCTTGTCGCCATCCTGTTTCACCACCTGCACTTCGGTGGACGGCATCAGGTTGCCGGCATTATGGCTGTCGTCTGCGCTGAGGAAGAACGGTTCGGTGGCGATGGTGTAGAGGGTGGTGGCGCCCGGTGCGGTCAGCGCAGCGGCCTTGGCCAGCTCGGCGGCGCCGGCCTGGGTTTCGCCGCTCATGTCCGGCAGGATGTGGGCCACGCCTTTATGGCAGTCGATGCAGGTTTCGCCCTGTTTGATCGCCACCGGGTGCTGCAGGCGCGCTTCGGGACGCTGGGCGGTGATGTCCATGGCGTCGTAGCTGTGGCAGGAGCGGCAGGTGGCCGAGTCGTTCTCTTTCAGCGTCTTCCAGACCGACTGCGCCATCGCCAGCTTGTGCGCTTCATATTTTTCCGGCGTATCGATGGTGCCGACCATCTCGCCGTAGATGTCTTTTACCGCGCGGATCTTGGTCCACAGGTAATCGATCGGCTGGTGCGGCACGTGGCAGTCGGCGCACTCGGCGCGGATGCCCTTGGTGTTTTGGAAGTGGACGCTGCCCTGATATTCGGCCAGCGGTTGTTGCATGGTGTGGCAGGAAACGCAGAAGGCGGTATCGCTGGTTTTATGGAATACGGTGGCGGTCCCGGCCAACAGCGCCGCGCCGAGGATAATCCCCAGCAGCAAAAGCCATAGCCATCCCCACCGGCGCTTTTTTTCAAAGCCAGTCAGTTTTTTGCTCATGGTAAACCCGCTTATAATTATGAATTTAAAATAAAATCTTGCCAAAAGGCCGCCGACCGGAGGTCAGAATGCCACGTCGATTGCAGGGGTAATGATAGAAGAGGGTTAACCCCATGGGGTTATCCGTAGTCAAAAAAATGGCGTATATCGCAAAAAATAGCGTTATATTCTATTTTATATAACGATGAGCTGTGAGGCAGGCAACGCGAACGCCGCGCGCTCGCGAAGGGCTCAGGCCGTTGGCAAGTAGGTTTGGCCGCTCAGCCACAGGCGGATCGCCGTGCGGCTGGCTTCGAAATGGGGTTCCGGCAGAGAGTCTGGCGCGCACCAGCGCCATTCGGCGCATTTTTCGGGTTCTTTCAGCTCGGCTTCGCCGCCGGGATGCGCCACCTGCAGACAGATGGACACCGTGTGTTTGCCTTCGGCGCGCCAGGTTTGCAGATTGTTGCTGACGCCAACGAAGCGCGGCGGATCGATGATCAACCCGGTTTCTTCGGCAATTTCGCGCTGGGCGCACTGCTCGAAGGTTTCACCGGCATCCAGATGCCCGCCGGGGATCGACCAAAAGGGCGCGTGGGAGCCGCAGCGTTTGCCCAGCAAAATCTCGCCTTGCGGGTTCACGATGATCACCCCGACGCCCGTCACTACATTCATGCTTTTCTCCGTCAGCAAAGTTTCAGCACAGTATGTCATTTTGCCCCGGCGCTGACCAATGCGCCGATGAAAGTGTGCGTAAGCTCAAAAATCTGCAATGGCGAAAGGGAGAAAGCTTGCTTTCATCTTGCGCTGCTTACACACTCCTTGAAACGTTTCAGCGTTATCCGACCGCTTGTGGGCAGCGGGTAACGCTCCTTTTTCTCAATGAAGCTGAAACGATTCAATTCAGCAGGAGAGGAGAATCATGTTCCAGTTGTCACCGCAAGACATTCATCTGGGCGCCGCTGCCGCCGATAAGCAGGATGCCATCCGTCAGGTGGCCGCCGCGCTGACCGAAGCCGGCTGCGTCAGCGCCGGTTATGTGGACGGCATGCTGCAGCGCGAACTGCAGACGTCCACCTACCTGGGCAACGGCATCGCCATTCCGCACGGCACCACCGATACCCGCGATCTGGTGTTGAAAACCGGCGTGCAGGTGTTCCAGTTCCCGCAGGGCATCGCGTGGGGGGAAGGCCAGACCGCCTATGTGGCGATCGGCATCGCCGCCCGTTCCGACGAGCATTTGGCGCTGCTGCGTCAGCTCACCCACGTGCTGAGCGATGACAGCGTGGCGGAGCGGCTGGCGAAAACCACCTCCGCGGAAGAGCTGCGCAGCCTGTTGATGGGCGAACGGCAGAGCGCCGAATTCCAGTTCGACGTTTCGCTGATTGCGCTCGACGTCGCCGCCGACAGCCTGATGACGCTGCAGGCGCTGAACGCCGGCCGTCTGCAAAAAATCGGGGCGGTCAACGCGCAGTTCGTCAGCGATGCCATCACCCGCAAGCCGCTGAATCTGGGGCAGGGCATTTGGCTCAGCGACAGCGTTGAAGGCAACCTGGCCAGCGCGGCCACCGTCAGCCGCCCGGCGCAGGCTTTCGTGGAAGACGGCGAGCCGGTGGCGCTACTGCTGACGGTGTCGGTCGCCGACGCGCAGCCGCTGGCGGTGCTCAACTACCTCAGCGATCTGCTGCTGGCCAACAAAGCTGAACGCTTGCTGAAGGCGGATGCCGCCGGCGTGCTGGCGCTGCTGACCAGCGACGTGGCGGAAGAGAGCAGCGTGCTGAGCGCCGAGTTCGTGATCCGCAACGAGCACGGTCTGCACGCGCGGCCGGGCACGGCGCTGGTCAACGTGATCAAAAGTTTCAACAGTGACATCACCGTCACCAACCTGGACGGCAGCGGCAAGCCGGCCAACGGGCGCAGCCTGATGAAGGTGGTGGCGTTGGGCGTGAAGAAAGGGCATCACCTGCGCTTTACCGCCAATGGAGAAGATGCTGAAGCCGCGCTGAAGGCGATTGGCGAAGCGATTAATGAAGGACTGGGCGAGGGCGCAGCATGAGCAGAAGAGTAGCAACAATCACCCTGAACCCGGCGTACGATCTGGTGGGTTTCTGCCCGCAGATTGAACGCGGGGAAGTCAACCGGGTAAAAACCGCCGGCCTGCACGCCGCCGGTAAGGGCATCAACGTCGCCAAAGTGTTGAAAGATTTAGGCATCGACGTCACCGTCGGCGGCTTCCTGGGCAAAGATAATCAGGACGGTTTCCAGCTGCTGTTCAGCGATCTGGGGATCGCCAACCGCTTTCAGGTGGTGCCGGGGCGCACCCGCATCAACGTCAAGCTGACGGAAAAAGACGGCGAAGTCACTGACTTCAACTTCTCCGGCTTCGAAGTGACGCCGCAGGACTGGGATCGCTTCGTCAGCGACTCGCTGAGCTGGCTGGGCCAGTTTGACATGGTGGCGGTGAGCGGCAGCCTGCCGGCCGGCGTCGATCCTGACGCGTTTACCGACTGGATGACCCAACTGCGCGCCAAGTGCCCGTGCATCATTTTCGACAGCAGCCGCGAAGCGCTGGTCGCCGGGCTGAAGGCCTCGCCGTGGCTGGTCAAACCGAACCGCCGCGAGCTGGAAATCTGGGCCGGGCGCCCGCTGCCGACGCTGGCGGACGTGGTCGAGGCCGCGCATGCGCTGCGCGAACAGGGTATCGCCCACGTGGTCATCTCCCTCGGCGCGGAAGGCGCGCTGTGGGTTAACGCATCCGGCGCCTGGATCGCCAAACCGCCGTCCTGTGAGGTGGTCAGCACCGTGGGCGCCGGCGATTCGATGGTCGGCGGCCTGATTTATGGCCTGCTGATGCGCGAATCCAGCGAACACACCCTGCGTCTGGCCACGGCGGTAGCGGCGCTGGCGGTCAGCCAGAGCAACGTCGGCGTGACCGATCGTCCCCAGTTGGCCGCGATGATGGCGCGCGTCGATCTGAAACCTTTCAATCAATAGCAGGAGGCAGAATGAAAACGCTGCTGATGGTAGACAGTTCGCAGGGACAGGCCCGTGGCCACCTGGCGAAACGCATGCTGGAGGCCGCCGCGGCCAAAGCCGGCCTGACGCTGGTCGAGTCGCTGCAGGACGCCGAACTGGTGGCGGTGGCGGGGCAGGCTGCTCCTGCTGACGCCGCGCTGAACGGCAAATTGATCTATGTGGGCGAGGTAGAACAGGCGGTGCGTGAACCGGACGCGTTTCTGGCGCGCGCCCAGGCCGAAGCTGAAACCTATCAGGCGCCGCAGGCGGCTGCGGTGAAAGCCGATGGACAAAAACGCATCGTGGCGATCACCGCTTGCCCAACCGGCGTGGCGCACACCTTTATGGCGGCCGAAGCCATTGAAAGTGAAGCCAAGAAACGCGGCTGGTGGGTGAAGGTGGAAACGCGCGGCTCCGTCGGCGCCGGCAACGCCATCACCCCGGAAGAAGTGGCGGCGGCGGATCTGGTGATCGTCGCGGCGGACATCGAAGTGGATCTGGACAAGTTTGCCGGTAAGCCGATGTATCGTACTTCCACCGGTCTGGCGCTGAAGAAAACCGCGCAGGAACTGGACAAGGCGCTGGCCGAAGCCGAAGTGTTCCTGCCGCAGCAGCGCAGCGGCGCGGCGCCGACGGCGAAGAAGAAAGAGGGCAACGGCCCGTATCGTCACCTGCTGACCGGCGTGTCCTACATGCTGCCGATGGTGGTGGCGGGCGGTTTGTGCATCGCGCTGTCGTTCGTGTTCGGCATCAAGGCCTTTGAGGTCAAGGGCACCCTGGCGGCGGCGCTGATGCAGATCGGCGGCGGCTCCGCCTTCGCGCTGATGGTGCCGGTGTTGGCCGGTTTCATCGCCTTCTCCATCGCGGATCGTCCGGGCCTGACGCCGGGCCTGATCGGCGGCATGCTGGCGGTGAGCACCGGCGCCGGGTTCCTGGGCGGCATCATCGCCGGTTTCCTGGCGGGTTATGTCGCCAGGGCGATCAGCAGCAAGCTGCGCCTGCCGCAAAGTATGGAAGCGCTGAAGCCCATCTTGATCATTCCGCTGGTGGCCAGCCTGATCACCGGCCTCATCATGATTTACGTGGTTGGCACGCCGGTGGCGAAAATCATGGAAGGCCTGACCCATTGGCTGCAGTCTCTGGGCACCGCCAACGCCGTGCTGCTGGGGGCGATCCTGGGCGGCATGATGTGCACCGACATGGGTGGCCCGGTGAACAAAGCGGCCTACGCGTTCGGTGTGGCGCTGCTCAGCTCCTCGGTGTATGCGCCGATGGCGGCCATCATGGCGGCGGGCATGGTGCCACCGCTGGCGATGGGCCTGGCGACGCTGCTGGCGCGCCGCAAGTTCCCGAAATCCGAACAGGAAGGCGGCAAGGCGGCGTTGGTGCTGGGGCTGTGCTTCATCACCGAAGGGGCGATTCCGTTCGCCGCCCGCGATCCGATGCGCGTGTTGCCGTGCTGTATCGCCGGCGGGGCGCTGACCGGCGCGCTGTCGATGGCCTTCGGCGCCAAGCTGATGGCGCCGCACGGCGGCTTGTTCGTGCTGCTGATCCCGGGCGCGATTTCGCCGGTGTTGCTGTACCTGGTGGCGATCGCCGCCGGCACGCTGTTGGCCGGGGTGGCTTATGCCCTGCTGAAACGTGCTGAAACGCCGGTCGCCGCCGCGGCGTAAGCCTCGCCGATACCGCAAAACGCGCAGCCCAGAGCTGCGCGTTTTTATTTGTGTCTTAGGCAGTTAGCACGATTTACCCCTGGTCAGAAACCACAAGGCTTTCTAAGCTGATAGCGTGACTTTGTTCCTGCGAACAAGGAATGACTCAAGGAGATTCATCAGTGGCTAAAAAAGTGGCGATCGTACTGACATCCGGTTTCGCCGATTGGGAATACGCGCTGATTGCCGGCGTTGGCGGCCCGTTTTATGGGCTGGATGTGGCGTTTTTTGCGCCGCAGGCCGGAACGCTTCGCTCACAGGGCGGGTTGACGGTGGACGTTGCTCACGGCGTGGCCGAATTGGCGGACTGGCGCCCCGAGGTGCTGGTGGTGGTCGGCGGCACCCTGTGGGAAACCGAACGGGCGCCGGATATCCGCGCGTTGCTCAATGAGCAGCGTCAACGCGGCGCGATCCTAGCGGGCATTTGCGGCGGGACGTTGGCGTTGGCGCGGGCCGGCCTGTTGAACAACAGGGCGCATACCTCCAACGATGCCGAGTTCTTGACGCGCAACGTTGCGGGCTACAGCGGGCAGCGCCATTACGTTGCGAGCGCCGTCGCCGTTGTGGATGACCGCGTCATTACGTCACCGGGATCGGCGCCGGTCAGTTTTACCACCGCGGTGTTCAGGGCTGCGGGCCTGGATGAAGAAACGCTGCGTCAGTTCGGCGCCATGCTGGCGGCGGAGCACGCGGTGGGGGAAACCGCTCGCGCTTAAGCGAGCGGCCAGGGGAGGGTTACTGCTGCGCCTTCAGCCAGGCGATCTCTTCGGCCCAGATATCCGGATTTACCGTTTCCAGAATCAGCGGGATGTTGTCGAAACGCGGATCGCGCATGATGTAGCTGAACACCGTTTTGCCGATGTTGCCTTCCCCCAGGCTGTGATGGCGGTCGACGCGGCTGTTGAACTCGCTCTTGGCGTCGTTCAGGTGCATGCCGCGCAGGTAGTTGAAACCGACGATGTCGCCCAACTGCTTGAAGGTGCGCTCGCATTCTTCTTCGGTGCGCAGATCGTACCCGGCGGCGAAGGCGTGGCAGGTGTCGATGCAAACGCCGACGCGGCTTTTGTCTTCGACGCCGTCGATGATCGCCGCCAGGTGCTCGAATTTGAAGCCCAGATTGCTGCCCTGGCCGGCGGTGTTCTCGATCACGGCCGTCACGCCGGCGGTTTTATCCAGCGCGATGTTGATCGATTCGGCGATGCGCGCCAGGCATTTATCTTCGTCGATTTGCAGCAGGTGGCTGCCGGGGTGGAAGTTCAGCAGCGTCAGCCCCAGCTGTTCGCAGCGCTGCAGCTCGTCGATAAACGCCTCGCGCGATTTTTCCAACGCGTCGGCTACCGGGTGCCCCAGATTGATCAGGTAGCTGTCGTGCGGCAGGATTTGCCCTGGCCCGTAACCGTACTGGGCGCAGGCGCTCTTGAACTTATCGATCACGTCGGCGGCCAGCGGGGCGGCCTTCCATTGACGCTGATTTTTGGTGAACAGGGCGAACGCGGTCGCCTCCAATTCGTGCGCGCGGATAACCGCCTGATCCACGCCGCCTGACGCGCTGACATGTGCACCGACAAACTTCATCTTCATTCTCCTGTGTTATCGGTGACATTATGGCATTGATGGCGGGCGGATTGAATGGAGAAAAGCGGCGGCCCGCCGAAGCGGGCCGCCGAGGGAGATTACAGCAGGTGTTGCACCAGTTGGTTTATCGCGCCGCCGCCGACCAGCAGCCAGACGAACAGCAGCGTTGCCAGCAGAATCGGTTTCATCCCGGCCTGGCGCACGGCGCTGATGTGGGTAGTCAGCCCCAGCGCCGCCATCGCCATCGCCAGCATCCAGGTGTCGGCGGTGATCAGGTGCCGCACCAGCGTGGCCGGCAGCAGGTTGAAGGAGTTCAGCCCGGCGACGGCGATAAACAGCACGGCGAACCACGGAATGGTGATGGCGGATTTTTCCGCCTTGCCTGCGCTGCCTCGGCTGATGTAGCCCGACAGCAGCAGCAGGAACGGCGCCAGCATCATCACGCGGATCATCTTGGCGATCACCGCCGCATTTTCGGCGTCCGGCCCGATGGCGTGCCCGGCGGCGACCACCTGAGCCACTTCGTGGATGGTGGAGCCGGCGTAGATGCCGAAGGTTTCCTGGCTGAACGGCAGCCACTGGAAGTGCTCATTCAACTGATACAGCCACGGATAGGCGAAGATCGCCAGGGTGCCGAACACCACCACGGTCGAGACCGCGACCGCCACTTTGCTGGAGTCGGCCTTCAGCACCGGCTCGGTGGCCATCACCGCCGCCGCGCCGCAAATGCTGCTGCCGGCGCCAATCAGTATCGCGGTTTGGCTGTCGATGCCGAACACTTTCTTGCCGAGCCAGCAGGCCAGCAGGAAAGTGGTGCTCAGGGTCAGCGCATCGATGATGATGCCGCTGGCGCCCACGTCGGCGATCTGCTGAAAGGTCAGCCGGAAGCCGTAAAGGATAATGCCCAGACGCAGCAGGCGCTGTTTGGCCAGCTGTACGCCGCTGTGACAAACGGTTTGCCAGCGGGGGTACAGCGTGTTGCCCACCAGAATGCCGAGCAGGATCGCCAGCGTCAGCGCCCCCAGCCCCAGCTCCGCCACCCAGGGAATGTCGCCGGCCCAGACGGCCAGCGCGGTGAGCGCGCCGGTCAGCGCCAGCCCCGGCACCAGCCGCGGCAGGCCGAACAGCGGGAAGCGTCGCTCGGGGTAAGTGTGAGTGGTATCAGTCGCCATATAAAGTCAGTCCTTCAGTCTGTTTCTTGCGGTCAAGAGTACGTTTGGGCTGAATAAAAGAGAAATTGATTATATATTTATAACCTATCTGAATAAGTGGTATGGGGTCAGCCATTGGCATAACGCCGCATTGCGGCTAGGGTGTGGAGGAACGGCGAGCCGCCGTCAATTTTCCAACTAACAGGAGCAGGCGATGGATACCGACGATCAACGCAGAGAGCAGGTAGATCAGGAAGTGGGCCGCGCGGTGCGGCGGTTGATTGAAGAAAACAAGGCGATCGACCGCGACCATCTCGCGGCGATGCTGCAATTGATACTGCGGGACGAAACCGGCACGCCGCGAGAGCCGGTGCTGGCCGCGGCGGCGCAGCTGGTCGCGTTGGGCAAATAGCGCGCCGATCTGGCCGCAAACAGGGTCGCCTGGCCGGGCTGCCCACCACACCATGTTGGGGTTCTCTGGCAGAACCCTCTTTCAATACCGGGACAGCTATGCATATCACGTTGCGTCAACTGGAAGTCTTTACCGAAGTGCTGAAAAGCGGTTCGACCACGCAGGCCTCGGTGGTGCTGGCGCTGTCGCAGTCGGCGGTCAGCGCGGCGCTGGCGGATCTGGAGGGGCAGCTGGGCGTGCAGCTGTTCGATCGCGTCGGCAAACGGCTGGTGATCAACGAGCACGGCCGGTTGCTGTATCCCAAGGCGCTGGCGCTGTTGGAACAGGCGGGGGAGATAGAGCAGCTGTTTCGCCATGACGGCGGGGCGTTGCGCATCGCCGCCAGCAGCACCATCGGCAACTACATGCTGCCGGAGATGATCGCCCGCTACCGCCGGGATTTTCCCGCCACGCCGCTGGAGCTGAACGTCGGCAACAGCCAGGACGTAATCGTGGCGGTGGCGGATTTTCGCGTCGATCTGGGGCTGATCGAAGGGCCTTGCCATATGCCGGAGCTGGTGACGCAGCCGTGGCTGGAGGACGAGCTGGTGGTGTTCGCCGCGCCGGATAACCCGCTGACCCGTCAACCGCCGACGCTGGAGGCGCTGGCCAATGCGCCGTGGATCCTGCGCGAGCGCGGTTCCGGCACCCGTGAGGTGTTGGACCATCTGCTGTTGGCGCATCTGCCGCACTTCCAGCTGGTGATGGAGCTGGGCAACTCGGAGGCGATCAAGCATGCGGTGCGGCACGGCATCGGCATCAGCTGCCTGTCGCGGCGGGTGGTGGCGGAACAGCTGGCCAGCGGCGCGCTGGTGGAACTGCCGGTGCCGTTGCCGCCGCTGCGCCGCACCCTGTACCTGATCCGCCATCGGCAAAAGCACGTCTCCAACGCGTTGCAACGTTTTCTCAGCTATTGCGTGCTGTAACCGGCGGCACGTCAAGCGCTCTGCTGCCGCGCAGGCCGGAAAAAGCATAAAAACCTGCGCGCGCTCACATTAATGAGAGTAAGTAAGGCTATAAGGGCCGCAGCTAATAATTGCCTCTGAATTATGAAGCTATCTTATATCGGTGCAATGTTGCTAGTTCACCGGCGGGTATTTGTTACAATCCGCCCTCATTTTTCGAAGAGCAGATAGATAGGGAACGAATGGCTCAGCAGGATATAAAAACATCGGGGCAGCAAGCACCCGGATTGCGCCGTGAATTGAAAGCCCGGCATTTGACCATGATCGCCATCGGCGGCTCCATCGGCACCGGCCTCTTCGTCGCCTCGGGCGCCACGGTTTCTCAGGCAGGCCCCGGCGGGGCGCTGCTGTCTTACGCTCTGATCGGTTTGATGGTGTACTTCCTGATGACCAGCCTGGGCGAACTGGCGGCCTTTATGCCGGTCTCCGGTTCATTCTCCACCTACGGCGCCAAATACGTAGAAGAAGGCTTCGGCTTCGCGCTGGGCTGGAACTACTGGTACAACTGGGCGGTGACCATCGCCGTTGACCTGGTGGCCTCGCAGTTGGTGATGAGCTACTGGTTCCCGGACACCCCAGGTTGGATCTGGAGCGCGCTGTTCCTCGGCCTGATGTTCCTGCTGAACTACATTTCGGTGAAAGGGTTCGGCGAGGCGGAATACTGGTTCGCGCTGATCAAGGTCAGCACCGTGATTATCTTCATCGCCGTCGGCGTGATGATGATCGTCGGCATTCTGAAGGGCGGCGAGCATGCCGGCTGGCAGAACTGGACAATAGGAGACGCGCCGTTTGCCGGTGGCTTCTCGGCAATGATCGGCGTGGCCATGATCGTCGGCTTCTCGTTCCAGGGCACCGAACTTATCGGCATCGCGGCCGGCGAATCGGAAAACCCGGGTAAAAACATCCCGCGCGCGGTGCGTCAGGTATTTTGGCGTATCCTGCTGTTCTATATCTTCGCCATTCTGATCATCAGCCTGATCATTCCGTACACCGATCCGAGCCTGCTGCGCAACGACGTGAAAGACATCAGCGTCAGCCCGTTCACGCTGGTGTTCCAACATGCCGGCCTGCTGTCGGCGGCGGCGGTGATGAACGCGGTGATCCTGACGGCGGTGCTGTCGGCCGGTAACTCGGGCATGTATGCGTCGACCCGAATGCTGTACACCCTGGCTTCGGAAGGCAAGGCGCCGCGCATCTTCGCCAAGCTGTCGAAAGGCGGCGTGCCGCGCAACGCGCTGTACGCGACCTGCGTGGTGGCCGGCCTGTGCTTCCTGACGTCGATGTTCGGTAACCAGTCGGTTTACCTGTGGCTGCTGAATACCTCGGGCATGACCGGTTTCATCGCCTGGTTGGGCATCGCCATCAGCCACTACCGTTTCCGTCGCGGCTACATGCTGCAGGGGCGCGATCTGAACGATTTGCCGTACCGTTCCGGTTTCTTCCCGCTGGGGCCGATCTTCGCCTTCGTGCTGTGTCTGATCATCACCCTGGGGCAGAACTACCAGGCCTTCCTGCAAGACAAGATCGACTGGTACGGCGTGACCGCGACCTACATCGGTATTCCGCTGTTCCTGCTGATTTGGTTTGGTTACAAGCTGTCGCAAGGCACCCGTGTCGTGAAGTACAGCGAGATGGAATTCCCGAAGATGGACGTGAAGTAATTTTCGGTGAGTGACACGCGGCGGGGGCTCCCGCCGCGTTTTGTTTTACTTTTTCCCGCCTTTGGCTTCCGCCAGCGCCTGCTGCGCCGAGCTCATCAAACTCTCTACCGTCGCGTAATCCTGCGTCAGCGCCACAATGCCGGCGTTAAGCTGCATGTTCACCTCGCCGAACGCGCCAAAATCGTAGGGCGCCTCCAGCGGCGGCACAATGCGCGCCAGAAACTCGCTTTCCGCGCCGTAGGGCAGATCGTGCACCAGAATCAGAAACTGGCCGCCGGTATAGCGGCAGATATAGTCGCTGGGGCGGATCAGCGTCTTGAGACGCTCGCCGACGGTGCGCAGCACGTCGTCGCCGATCTGGACGCCGTGGCTTTGGTAGAGCGCCGCCAGCGGGCCGAATTCAAGAATGAACAGATGGGAGATCGGCTGCGCCGTTCCGGGACGGCAGATGCTGCGCATCACCGCCTCGCCGCCTGCGCGGTTGAGAAAGCCGGTCAGGCGATCGCGGTGCGACGCCTGCTGCTTCTCCCACGCCAGCGTGACGTGCTGCACCAGCTGGCGGTGGTAGCGCGCGATCATGCCGTGGGCCAGCACCAGCCACAGCGGCGCGAGGTCCGCCAGGACAAACAGGTTTTGCACGCGCGACAGCGGCGCCGCCAGCAGGTAGGGCAGCGTCAGCGCGATCACTTCAAGCAGCGCGAAGCGCGGGGCGGCGGCGTGGCGCTGCATCAGCCAGCAGGCCAGGGCGGTGATCGTCAGGCCGGCGAACAGCATTAAGACGAAGCGGCCCGAGAGCATCGCCAGAGCGGCGCTGGCGCCGACCAGCAGCGCCCACAGCAGCACCGTCACCAGCATGGCGTTCGGCCAGGCCGGTTGACGCCGGCGCGCCAGCCAGGCTCGCCCGGCGGTCAACAACAGCAGCAGCAGCAGCAAACCGATGCCGAGCGGCCGCTGGACCAGCCAGGCGTACCCCGCCAGCAGCGCGGCCGGCCCCGCGGCATTCAGCCAGGGCGTGAGAGGAGAGGGCGTCAGCGTGAGACGCAGCTGGCGTTGAAACGGCTCGTCATCGGCGTGCAGCGGGCTGTATAACAGCCAGTTCAGCAGCGCCGGGCGTTTGGGCGTTACCGCCGGAGATGGACTTCTCATTACAGCCTCGTCAATCAATAAGGCCGCTCTTGCGGCGGCCTGAAGTTTTTTTTGCACGCGCGGTGCTGTGATTTTGGATTCTATGTGGTTTTGCCGTTATTTGTCAGAGTCTGGTCGGATCAGGAAGAATTTTCAGAATAATTAACCTACTGGCCGTTGGCGGGGGAAAGCGTGGCGGTTTGAAAAATGGCGATAAAAAACAAATTATTACATTTCGACAACGCCGTTTTCACCTATTGATATGATTGATAAGTATTATCGTTTGTTTTATTGTTAACGGCTGTGCAGCAGGCTGCTGCCGCACACTTTTCGGTTCACGGCGGCCGCTTTCGCGCCGCTGTCATGATGGTTGCAACAGGTATCTTAACTAATGAGCGTATCCACCGATCCCATGACTGAAGCCAAGGGGCAACCCGACGCCGGCGTGATGGGGCGTTATCAGCATATTCTTCGCCATCGCCTGTTGATGATGGGCGTATTGGCATTGGCGATCCTGGGCTCGCTGCTGCTGGATTTCACCATGGGGCCGTCCGGCCTGTCGTTGTCATCCTTATGGCAAACGCTGCTTGATCCCGCCGCGGCCGATGCCGGCACGCGGGTGATCGTCTGGGACATCCGTTTGCCCTATGCGTTGATGGCGGTGGTGGTGGGCTTTGCGCTCGGCCTGGCCGGGGCGGAAATGCAGACCATCCTGAATAACCCGCTGGCCAGCCCCTTCACCCTCGGGGTGTCTTCCGCTGCGGCCTTTGGTGCCGCGCTGGCGATCGTGCTCGGCATCGGCATTCCGGGGATCCCCGATCAGTGGTTCATCTCCGCCAACGCCTTTATCTTCGCGCTGTTCGCCGCGCTGATGCTGGACGGCATCACGCGCTGGACGCGGGTCGCCACCTCCGGCGTAGTGCTGTTCGGCATCGCGCTGGTGTTTACCTTCAACGCGCTGGTCTCGATGATGCAGTTCATCGCCAGCGAGGACACGCTGCAGGGGCTGGTGTTCTGGACCATGGGCAGCCTGGCGCGCGCCTCGTGGGACAAGCTGGGCATTCTGTTCGGGGTGTTCGCCGTGCTGCTGCCGCTGTCGATGATGAGCTCGTGGAAACTGACCGCGCTGCGTCTGGGGGAAGACCGGGCGGTGAGCTTCGGCATCGACGTGCGTCGGCTGCGTTTGACCACGCTGCTGCGTATCAGCATGCTCTCGGCGCTGGCGGTGGCTTTCGTCGGGCCGATCGGCTTTATCGGTCTGGTGGCGCCGCACATCGCCCGCATGATCTTCGGCGAAGATCACCGTTTCTACCTGCCGGCCAGTGCGCTGATTGGCGCGCTGGTGCTGTCGATGGCCTCGGTGGCGTCGAAAAACCTGGTGCCTGGGGTAATCATCCCGGTGGGGATCGTGACGTCGTTGGTCGGGGTGCCGTTCTTCCTGAGCATTATTCTGCGCCACCGGGGGAACGTATGAGCCAGGGTTTACGGATAGAAAACTTCTCGGCGGGTTACCCGAAACGCCAGGTGATCGACAATCTCTCGGTGCCGATGCTGCCGCGCGGGCAAATCACCGTGTTGCTGGGGCCGAACGGCAGCGGCAAATCGACATTGCTGCGCTCGCTGGCCGGGCTGAACCCGGCGCAGGGCAAGCTGTGGCTGGACGACGGCGATTTGATGCAGATGCCGTTCGCCCGTCGGGCGGAGAAAGTGGTGTACCTGCCGCAGTCGCTGCCCGCCGGGGTGCATCTGCACGTGCTGGAGTCGATCATCGTGGCGCAGCGCGCCTCGGGCGGCCGCAGCAACGCCGGCAGCGAAGCGGAAGTGATGGCTTTGCTGGAACAGCTGGGCATCGCCCACCTGGCGCTGAGTTATCTCGATCAGCTGTCCGGCGGCCAGAAACAGCTGGTAGGGTTGGCGCAGTCGCTGATCCGTCAGCCGTCGCTGCTGCTGCTGGATGAGCCGCTGAGCGCGCTCGATCTCAACTACCAGTTCCACGTGATGGATTTGGTGCGCCGCGAAACCCGCAAGCGCGATATCGTGACGGTGGTGGTGGTGCATGACATCAACATTGCGCTGCGTCACGGCGACCACGTGCTGATGCTGCAGGATGGCGATCTGATCGCCGACGGCGCGCCGGATCAGGTGATTACGCCGCAGAGCCTGGCGCGGGTCTATGGCGTGCGCGGGCGCATCGAGCGTTGCTCGCAGGGCACGCCGCAGGTGCTGATAGACGGTCTGGTGAATCAGCCGACGATATAATCCAAGAAAAGCCCGGCATCGCCGGTAATGCCGGTCAGTTAAGCCTGACTGGCATTTTTTTATCCCATCTTTGTGTGTTTCGTGCAGCCTGAATTGCCGTAAAAATCTCTCATTTCTCTGATGCCGTAGCGAACGGCAATTGGAGGGGCCGAAGGCGCGGCCCCTCCACCCGCGCCTTCGCTTAACACCGTCTGTCCGCTACGCGGATACCCTCGCCGTGTCTGCGTTGTCGGGCGGGTCGGCTGCGACAAACGTCCCTGTTAGTCTCGCCTCAACCGGCCTTCCCTGGCCGGTTGCCCCTGACAACGCCGTCTTGCTCGGCAGCCGGTGATGCGCGCTCAAGGTCAACACCTGAGCTGGCAGCTACTGGGAAATCTGTCGCTTATGAGGTTGTGGTAGAGAAGTTGGAGATGAGCGCGGTGTTGGGCGCCCTTGAAGACGCCGAACGCAGGCATAGCGCATTAGGCGAAACCGCCATGGACGGCGGTTTCAGGTGAGACAGGCAGGGACGCCTGTCGCAACCGGCCTCAATGCGGTATGGCGGAGGGAGGGAAGTTGGCAAAGCCAACCGTCTGATAGGGTAGGGAGAGCGGGGGGGGAGGGAAGAGAGGAGGGG